>NZ_JBKJYW010000363.1:0-10342 GCF_046715635.1 Serratia sp. (in: enterobacteria) | reverse complement strand
GCCTATCTGGCCGAATTATCGAAAAATACCCCCAGTGCGGCCAACATCGGTGCGTATGCCGATATCGTGCGTGAACGTGCGGTAGTCCGTGAAATGATCTCCGTCGCCAACGAAATCGCCGATGCGGGTTACGATCCGCAAGGGCGCAGTAGCGAAGATCTGCTCGATCTGGCCGAATCCCGGGTATTCCAGATCGCGGAAAACCGTGCCAGCAAAGATGAAGGCCCCAAAGGTATCGAACGTATTCTGGAAGATACCGTCGCCCGCATTGAGCAGCTCTATCAGCAGCCGCACGACGGTGTAACCGGCGTAGACACCGGCTATCACGATCTCAACAAGAAAACCGCCGGTCTGCAAAAATCTGACCTGATCATCGTCGCGGCCCGCCCAGCAATGGGTAAAACCACCTTCGCGATGAACCTGTGCGAACACGCCGCGATGACACAGGATAAACCGGTGCTGATCTTCAGCCTGGAGATGCCCTGCAACCAGATCATGATGCGTATGCTAGCCTCTCTGTCGCGCGTGGATCAGACCCGTATCCGTACCGGCCAACTGGATGACGAGGATTGGGCGCGGATCTCGAGCACCATGGGGATCCTGCTGGAGAAGCGCAATATGTATATTGACGACTCCTCTGGCCTGACGCCAACCGAAGTGCGCTCACGCGCGCGGCGTATTTTCCGTGAACATGACGGGATCAGCCTGATCATGATCGACTACCTGCAGTTGATGCGCGTGCCGTCACTCTCCGACAACCGTACCTTGGAGATTGCCGAGATCTCCCGCTCGCTCAAAGCCTTGGCGAAAGAGCTGCAGGTGCCGGTAGTGGCGCTGTCGCAGTTGAACCGTAGCCTGGAACAGCGTGCTGATAAGCGCCCGGTCAACTCCGACCTGCGTGAATCCGGTTCCATCGAGCAGGATGCCGACCTGATTATGTTCATCTACCGTGATGAGGTTTATCACGAGAACAGCGATCTGAAAGGGATTGCCGAAATTATTCTGGGTAAGCAGCGTAACGGCCCGATCGGTACCGTACGCCTGACCTTTAACGGCCAGTGGTCACGCTTCGATAACTATGCGGGGCCACAATATGATGATGAATAATCAGCTAAGGAATTGAAATGAAAGCGGCAACTGCTGTCATCGATCGCCGCGCTCTGCGACATAACCTGCAACAGGTCCGTCGCTTGGCGCCGCAAAGCCGCCTGATTGCCGTGGTGAAAGCCAACGCCTATGGACATGGCCTGTTGGCAACGGCTCACACCTTGCAAGATGCCGATTGTTACGGCGTGGCGCGTATCGGCGAAGCGCTGATGCTGCGTGCCGGTGGCATAGTCAAACCGATCCTGCTGCTGGAAGGCTTCTTCTGTGCCGAAGATCTGCCTGCGCTGGTGGCGAATAATATCGAAACCGCCATTCACAGCATCGAGCAGCTTGAGGCGCTGGAGCAGAATGAGCTGGCGCTCCCGGTGTCGGTATGGATGAAGCTGGACAGCGGTATGCATCGCCTGGGTGTTCGTCCGGAACAGGCTGAGGCGTTCTACCAGCGTTTGAGTGCCTGTCGTAACGTGGTGCAGCCGATCAATATCATGAGCCACTTCAGCCGTGCCGACGAGCCTCTGGTGGATGCGACAGAAAAGCAAATCAGCTGCTTTGAGCACTTCGCCAACGATAAGCCGGGCCTGAAGTCGATCGCGGCTTCCGGCGGGATCTTGCTGTGGCCACAGGCTCATCGTGACTGGGTACGTCCAGGGATTATCCTGTATGGCGTATCCCCGTTGGAAGAACCTTACGCCGATCACTTTGGGCTACAACCTGCCATGACGCTGAAATCCAGCCTGATCGCGGTGCGTGAGCACCGAGCCGGGGAACCGGTAGGCTACGGCGGACTATGGGTGAGTGCACGAGATACCCGCCTGGGCGTGGTAGCGATGGGCTATGGCGACGGTTATCCACGCAGTGCGCCTTCTGGCACGCCGGTATGGCTGAACGGACGCGAAGTGCCGATTGTTGGCCGGGTATCCATGGATATGATTTCCGTCGATTTGGGGCCGGACGCCAGCGATAAAGTGGGTGATGAAGTGGTGCTGTGGGGTACTGAGTTGCCGGTTGAGCGGGTGGCTGCCTTTAGCGGCATTAGCGCCTATGAGCTGATCACCAAGCTGACCCAGCGCGTTACGATGGAATATATCGGCGAGTAATTTCCCTCACCCCAACCCTCTCCTTTAGTGAGAGGGAGCTGATAGCCTCTGCTCTTTTGGTAGTCATTAGATAATCTTGGCAATCTAAGGTGAGACAGTCGGTGCTCAGGATCAATCACTATATTTTCAGCCTAACTCGATCGGTTCCCTCTCCCTGTGGGAGAGGGTTAGGGTGAGGGGCAATCTTACTTCTTCACCGCCAGCCACTGGCCAATAATCTTCTGATACTCCCCGCTGGCCTTGCTCAAGTGCAGCCACTGATCGACATACAGCTTCCAACTCATATCATCACGCGGCAGCATATAAGCCTTCTCACCGTATTGCATCGGCTTATCCGGGTTCACCGCACACAGTTTGGGATAACGTTTCTGCTGGTACAGCGCTTCGGAGGCATCGGTGATCATCACGTCGGCCTTACGGTCCACCAACTGCTGGAAAATGCCCATATTATCGTGGGACAGCGTCAGGTTGGCCTTGGGAAGATGAGCACGAACAAAGGCTTCGTTGGTGCCACCGGCCGGCTCGATCAGCCGCACCGCAGGTTTATTAATCTGCTCAATGGTGCGGTATTTTTTCACGTCAGTACAACGCACCAGCGGGATCTTGCCGTCGGTATCAAGCCGCTCGGCAAAAAACACCTGTTTTTGGCGCTCCAGCGTCACTGAAATCCCACCCATGGCGATATCACATTTCCCGGCCACAAAGTCAGGCGTCAGAGTTTTCCAGGTGGTTTTAACCCATTTCACTTTGGCTCCCAGACTGTTGGCCAGCGATTCGGCCATGGCAATATCAATGCCTTCGTAGCTGCCATCCTCTTTCAGGAAGGTGTAGGGCTTGTAATCGCCGGTGGTACAGACCGTCAGCGTTTTTTGCTGCAATACCTTGTCCAGATTGGATTGTGCGCTGGCGCTCCCGGTGGCGACCAGCAAGGCGAGAGGCAATAGTTTTTTCATCAAATTTCCTTTTCATGTCGACAAATACATTTGTGGTTTTATGCGCGCTTTTGCCGTTAATTGTTGTTGGTTTGCGTAATTTGGCCGTTTTTTATGCCATTTCTGAGCAAGGAAGCTGGCTTTGCTGCTATGTCTCTCACAACCCGCCAGCACCGATGTTTGCAAGGCTAAAAAAGCTGCTAGTCTGTAGCGTCAACATTTATTAACACATTTTACAGGTGGCTATGTACAACATTGACGATTTTGATATGAAAATCCTGACGCTGTTACAGGCCAATGGTCGTCTGACCAATCAGGAACTGAGCGAACTGGTTGGGCTTTCGGCCTCGCAATGCTCGCGCCGCCGTATCAGCCTGGAGCAGGCCCAGTTGATCAAAGGGTATCACGCTCGGTTGGCACCAGAGGCGGTAGGATTGGGGTTGGTGGGGTTGATCGAGGTAAGCCTACTGACCCATACCCAAGAGCAGATCGACAGTTTTCATCAGATGCTGGCAGAAGTGGATGCCATTGTTGACGTTTACAAAACCACCGGCGATGCCGACTATCTGCTGAAAGTGGCGGTAGCAGACCTGCCCGCGCTAAGTGAGTTTATCAGCCAGACGCTTTCCCGCCATAAAAGCGTCGGGCATATCAAAACGGCGGTGGTACTGGAACGGATCAAAGAAAACGGTTTGCTACCGGTGGCGAGATAAAGCTAAAACCCAACGCCGATTTGTGGCTATATTAAGGAAAGTACCCGAACAACCAAAATCAGGAGAACCAACCCGTGTTCCAGAATGTTGAAGCCTATGCAGGTGACCCGATCCTGTCGCTGATGGAAAAATTCAAAAAAGATCCCCGTGCGCACAAGGTGAACCTGAGTATTGGCCTTTACTACAATGAGCAAGGCATCATTCCACAGATGAAGGCCGTTGCTGCTGCTGAAGCCCAACTTAACAGCGTTGAGCAGGGGGCCTCGGTCTACCTGCCGATGGAAGGCCTACAGCCTTACCGCAGCGCAATCCAACAACTGTTGTTCGGCGCCGAACACCCCATGCTGCAACAGGGGCGTATCGCCCCCATTCAAACCGTGGGCGGCTCTGGGGCGTTGAAAGTGGGTGCCGACTTCCTGAAAAGCTATTTCCCGGACTCTCAGGTTTGGGTCAGCGATCCGACTTGGGAAAACCACGTAGCCATCTTTGGCGGTGCCGGTTTTAAAGTGAATACTTACCCCTATTTCGACGGTGAAAAACTGGGGGTGAAATTTGATGCCATGCTGAACACGTTGCAACAGTTGCCAGCCAAGAGCATTGCGCTGCTGCATCCTTGTTGCCATAACCCGACCGGTTCCGATCTCACCAATGCCCAGTGGGATCAGGTGGTTAAAGTGATCGCCGAACGTGAACTGATCCCGTTCCTCGATATCGCTTATCAAGGCTTTGGTGGCGGAATGGATCAGGATGCCTATGCCATTCGCGCCATCGCGGCTGCCGGTTTGCCGTGCCTGGTGAGTAACTCATTCTCGAAAATCTTCTCGCTGTACGGTGAGCGCGTGGGTGGGCTTTCTGTGGTGTGTGAAAGCAGCGAAGCCGCTGAACGCGTGCTGGGGCAGTTGAAAGCGACCGTGCGCCGTAACTACTCCAGCCCACCGAACTTCGGTGCGCAGGTGGTGGCAAAAGTGCTGAACGATGCGCAGTTGAAAGCGCAATGGCTGGCCGAAGTGGAGTCCATGCGCAGCCGTATTCTGGAGATGCGTAAAGCGTTGGTCGAAACGCTCAAGGGCGCGTTGCCACAGCGTAACTTCGATTACCTGCTCGAGCAGCGTGGCATGTTCAGCTACACCGGCTTCAGTGCGGCTCAGGTTGACCGGCTGCGTGAAGAGTTCGGTGTCTATCTGATCCACAGCGGTCGTATGTGCGTGGCGGGTCTGAACCACAATAACGTCCGTCAAGTGGCTGAGGCGTTTACCGCGGTGCAGTAACAGCCTTAATGCAGTGGTCTAAGGGGCGATAGCGATATCGCCCCTTGTTGTTTCTGCGTGCTGACGGTTGCCGCCAACTGGATAAAGAATATACTGATTGAGGGCGTTCGGACTATTCGTAGACGCCATTCAGCTTTGCTTGCAGACGGTAGGCGCGGTTCTCTAGCTAACTGGCAAAGCATCTGGCTGGCAACAGCCTATTCACAGTGGTTCGCGCCGCATTGTGCCTTTCGGGGAAATAACCCAATGAATAACTCAGCACTGCTGGAATACTGCATGGCGAAACCTGGCGCACACCAAAGCGATCAAAACCAATGGCGGGCCAGCCAGATCAAGGTGGGTGATGTCATGTTTGCTATGGTGTGTGAAGTGCAGGGCCGCCCGGCGTTGGCGATCAAAAGCAGCCCGGAGCTGGCGGAAAGCCTGCGTGAGCAGCATCCTGAAATCGTCCCCTGCGAACATCTGAATAAAGCCCACTGGAACGCGGTGTTTCTGGACGGCAACCTACCCAACTCGCAGTTTTATCACTTGATCGACAGCTCATATCAGTTGGTGCTGGAAGGGTTGCCCGAACAGGTGCGCCAAGAGCTGCGCATTTGAATTTATAGGTGGCCAGGCCTGTTGGCTCAAGAGTGGCAGCAGGCCAAGAGGACTACGTCCCCCCCGATACCTATGGGGAAATTTTATTTTGTAGGCCAATATTGTTTACTACGTTATTTAGTTCTGAGAAACAGGATTGGCAAGGTTTTTTTGAGGTTAATTACACTAATTGGATTATTTTCTATTAATTGGTGATAATTTAAAGATTGATAAAAATAGGTTGATAATTTATTTTCAATAGCGCAGTGCTGTTAATTGAGAGAGTTCTCATTGGAATTTAAATTATGACTGTGTTATTAATGCATTTATATTAATCTGCTTAAAAGGCAAATAAGGATAAGGGATCCGTGGGGGAACCCACTAAAAGGAAATTTAATTATGAAACCGCATCATTCAATACTTTTGCTACTGCCGCTGCTCGTTTATTCCTCATTATCATTGGCTGCGCCAAATTGCGCAATAAAAGAACAAAAACTGCGAGAACAGCTCGATTACGCGACGCGTTATGGCAATGTTCATCGTGTTGAGGGGCTTAATCGGGCCTTGGCCAATGTGCAGACCTACTGCCACGGTGGTTACCAAGGTCGTTATAATAGATACGATTATGCGCCTGCCACTCAGCCGTTAGAATTTGATCGCCAGTATCAAATTGCCAAGAAGCAACGAAAGATAGAAAAAAGAAAACAAGAGTTGCATGAAGCACAGCTCAAAGGCAAGCCGAGCAAAATTGCTAAACGACAGAGAAAATTAGCCGAAGCCGAATTTGAATTGAAGCAGGTGCAGTCATGGGGAGGGTAACCTGGCCGATATGAGCAGATGTTAGCCTCAGATAAATAATGCCGAGTTTTGCTGGTGATAGTTATTTGGCCACTGAGCCAGCACGTTAAGCGTTTTACATATCCGTGTGATAGTTAAAACCCTCAAATCCGCTGCTGCCTTACTACGGTGGAAACTTATTGTTGTCCCTAGGGTGCGCCGTAATAACGGCCAACATGCCGAGCTTAGGTGTTCGGCATGTTGGCCACGGTCTTATCTTTGCAACATCGGTTTCAGGAACCGTGCGGTGTGAGACTCTTTACAGTCGGCCACGGTTTCCGGCGTGCCGGACACCAGGATCTCACCGCCGCCGCTGCCGCCTTCCGGGCCCAGATCGACGATCCAGTCCGCCGTCTTGATGACGTCCAGGTTGTGTTCAATCACCACGATGGTGTTGCCCTGATCGCGTAACTGATGCAGCACCGCCAGCAACTGCTGAATATCGGCGAAGTGCAAACCGGTGGTGGGTTCATCAAGGATATACAGCGTCTGGCCAGTACCCCGTTTCGACAGCTCACGCGCCAGTTTCACACGTTGCGCCTCACCGCCGGAAAGGGTGGTGGCCGACTGCCCGAGACGGATATAAGAAAGCCCTACCTCCATCAGCGTTTGCAGCTTGCGCGCCAAGGCTGGCACGGCATCGAAGAAATCACGGGCTTCCTCAATGGTCATTTCCAGCACTTCGTGGATGTTTTTGCCCTTGTACTTCACTTCCAGCGTTTCGCGGTTATAGCGTTTGCCTTTGCATTGATCGCAAGGCACGTAGATGTCCGGCAGGAAGTGCATCTCAACCTTGATCACGCCGTCGCCTTGGCAGGCTTCGCAGCGGCCACCCTTGACGTTAAAGCTGAAGCGGCCCGGCGTATAGCCACGGGTACGGGATTCAGGTACCCCGGCAAACAGTTCACGCACCGGGGTGAAGATCCCGGTGTAGGTGGCCGGGTTAGAGCGTGGGGTACGGCCAATTGGGCTCTGATCGATATCGATCACCTTGTCGAAATGCTCCAGGCCGGTCACTTCGCGGTAGGGAGCGGCTTCGGCAATGGTTGCACCGTTGAGCTGGCGTTGGGCGATCGGGAACAGCGTATCGTTGATCAACGTTGACTTGCCTGAACCGGAAACCCCGGTAATGCAGGTAAACAGCCCGACAGGTAGCGTAAGCGTCACGTCTTTCAGGTTGTTGCCGCGTGCGCCGCTGAGTTTCAGCACTTTGGTCGGATCCGCGGGCACGCGTTCGCCCGGAATGGCGATTGAGCGCTTGCCGCTAAGGAACTGGCCGGTCAGCGAGTCTGGTTGGGCCATGATGTCATCGACGGTGCCTTCTGCTACCACTTGGCCGCCGTGAACACCGGCACCAGGGCCGATATCGATCACGTGGTCGGCCGCGCGGATCGCGTCTTCATCGTGTTCTACCACGATCACCGTGTTACCCAGGTTACGCAGGTGGATCAGGGTTTCCAGCAGGCGCTCATTATCGCGCTGGTGCAGGCCAATGGAAGGCTCATCCAGCACGTACATCACACCTACCAGGCCAGCACCGATCTGGCTAGCCAGGCGGATACGCTGGGCTTCACCGCCGGACAGCGTTTCCGCAGAGCGTGACAGTGAAAGGTAGTTCAGCCCGACGTTAACCAGGAACTTCAGACGATCGCCGATCTCTTTCAACACCTTCTCGGCGATCTGGGCACGTTGACCGCTCAGCTTCATATTCTGGAAGAAGGTCATGGCATGGCCGATGCTGAGCTCGGAGATCTCCGGCAGCGTAGTATCTTCCACGAACACGTTACGGGCTTCTTCACGCAGGCGGGTGCCACGGCACGAGGCGCAAGGACGGTTGCTGATAAATTTGGCCAGCTCTTCACGAACCGCGCTGGATTCGGTTTCTTTGTAACGGCGCTCCATATTATGCAGCACGCCTTCAAACGGATGGCGGCGCACGGTGGTGTCACCGCGATCGTTGATGTATTTGAATTCGATCGACTCTTTGCCCGATCCGCTCAGTACCGCTTTCTGCACGTTGGCATCCAGGCTGCTGAATGGGGCTTCCACATCAAAGCTATAGTGCTCCGCCAGCGAGCGCAGCATCTGGAAATAATAGAAGTTACGGCGATCCCAACCGCGGATAGCGCCACCGGCCAGAGAAAGCTCAGGGTTCTGCACTACACGCTCAGGATCGAAGAACTGCTGCACGCCTAAACCGTCACAGGTTGGACAGGCACCGGCCGGGTTGTTGAACGAGAACAGCCGGGGTTCCAGCTCACGCATGCTGTAGCCGCAGATGGGGCAGGCAAAGTTGGCGGAGAACAGCAGCTCATCGGCCTTTTCGTCATCCATATCGGCGACGACGGCGGTACCGCCAGACAGTTCCAATGCGGTTTCAAACGACTCGGCCAGACGCTGCGCCAGATCGTCACGCACTTTGAAACGATCCACCACCACTTCAATGGTGTGTTTCTTTTGCAGCTCCAGCTTTGGCGGATCGGAGAGATCGCACACTTCACCGTCGATACGCGCGCGGATATAGCCCTGGGTTGCCAGGTTTTCCAGCGTTTTGGTGTGTTCGCCCTTACGATCTTTCACCACCGGTGCCAACAGCATCAGGCGTTTGCCTTCCGGCTGGTTGAGCACGTTATCCACCATCTGGCTGACGGTTTGTGCCGCCAACGGAACGTGGTGGTCCGGGCAACGCGGTTCGCCGACGCGGGCAAACAGCAGGCGCAGGTAATCGTGGATCTCTGTGATGGTCCCGACCGTGGAGCGCGGGTTATGCGAGGTCGATTTCTGCTCGATGGAGATTGCCGGGGACAGACCTTCAATGTGGTCGACGTCCGGTTTTTCCATCAGCGAAAGAAACTGGCGAGCGTAGGCAGAGAGCGACTCAACGTAGCGCCGCTGCCCCTCGGCATACAGGGTATCAAAAGCCAGTGAGGACTTGCCTGACCCCGACAGACCGGTGACGACGATCAGCTTGTCGCGCGGGATAATCAGGTTGATGTTTTTGAGATTGTGGGTTCGAGCACCACGAACTTCGATATTGTCCATTTACACTTCCCGTCTTGATGATACACCGCGCCTGTCTGCGTTCTTCTGCGGGCGATTTGTGTGATCTAACGCGCAATAAAACGGCTCGGCCAGTACGAAACGCATAATTATGGCACAAAAAAACCTGAATGAATATCCAGTATACGAATGCAACAAGGTCGATCGCCGGGACATTTTTGGAAGGCACTTCGCAGGTATAATCTAAGCAGGTGGCATGCTACAATTTGTGGTTTAGACTATCCAAAATGTGGTCTGAATCCACTTAAATGACTCATCGGGAGATCGAACATGGCCAGCAGAGGCGTAAACAAAGTAATTTTGGTCGGGAATCTGGGTCAAGACCCTGAAGTCCGTTACATGCCTAATGGCGGCGCAGTTGCCAACATTACCCTGGCGACCTCCGAGAGCTGGCGTGACAAGGCTACTGGCGAGCAGAAAGAAAAAACGGAATGGCACCGCGTGGTGTTGTTCGGCAAGCTGGCTGAAGTGGCGGGTGAATACCTGCGTAAAGGTTCCCAGGTTTACATCGAGGGTGCATTGCAGACCCGCAAATGGACCGATCAGGCGGGCGTAGAAAAATACACCACCGAAATCGTGGTCAACGTGGGTGGCACCATGCAGATGTTGGGTGGCCGCCAAGGTGGTGGTGCTCCAGCAGGCGGCGGCGCTCCAGCGGGTGGCCAGCAGGGCGGTTGGGGTCAACCTCAGCAGCCACAGGGTGGCAACCAGTTCAGCGGTGGTCAACAGCAGCAGGCTCGCCCAGCGCA
>NZ_JBKJYW010000362.1:0-5489 GCF_046715635.1 Serratia sp. (in: enterobacteria) | reverse complement strand
GCCGGGCCTCCAGGAGTACATTGGACGGATTGCGGTGTTCCACGGTAGGAACGACCCTATCTTAGCAAAAGGCTCAACTTTCTATGTCCCCCATTGAGAAATCCAGCAAACTGGACAACGTCTGTTATGACATTCGTGGCCCGGTACTCAAAGAAGCTAAACGTCTTGAAGAAGAAGGCAATAAAGTCCTCAAACTGAACATTGGCAACCCTGCCCCGTTCGGCTTTGATGCTCCCGATGAAATTCTGGTCGACGTGATCCGCAATCTGCCAACGGCTCAAGGCTACTGCGATTCCAAAGGGCTTTACTCGGCGCGCAAGGCGATCATGCAGCACTATCAGGCACGTAACATGCGTGACGTGACCGTTGAGGATATCTACATTGGCAATGGCGTTTCTGAGCTGATCGTGCAGTCCATGCAAGCGCTGCTGAATATCGGTGATGAAATGCTGGTGCCTGCACCAGACTATCCGCTGTGGACCGCCGCCGTGTCGCTTTCCAGCGGCAAGGCCGTGCACTACATGTGCGACGAAGAATCCGGCTGGTTCCCGGATCTGGACGATATTCGCAGCAAAATCACACCACGTACCCGTGGCATCGTGATCATCAACCCTAACAACCCAACCGGTGCGGTCTACAGCAAAGAACTGCTGGAACAGATCGTCGAGATCGCCCGCCAGCATGACCTGATCATCTTTGCCGACGAAATCTACGACAAGATCCTCTACGACGAGGCAGAGCATCACTCCATCGCCGCATTGGCCCCAGACCTGCTGACCGTTACCTTTAACGGCTTGTCCAAAACCTACCGCGTTGCCGGTTTCCGTCAGGGCTGGATGGTGCTTAACGGGCCGAAGAAGCATGCCAAAGGCTATATTGAGGGGCTGGAGATGCTGGCTTCCATGCGTCTTTGCGCCAACGTGCCAATGCAGCATGCGATCCAGACGGCACTGGGGGGTTACCAGAGCATCAGCGAATTTATTCAGCCTGGTGGGCGTCTGTATGAACAACGCGACCGCACTTGGGAGCTGCTAAACGAGATCCCTGGCGTTTCCTGCGTGAAACCTCAGGGGGCGCTCTATATGTTCCCACGCATCGATGCCAAGCGCTTTAACATCCGCGACGACCAGAAGCTGGTGCTGGATCTGCTGTTGCAAGAGAAGGTGTTACTGGTACAGGGCAGCGCGTTTAACTGGCCTTACCCAGACCACGTACGCATCGTTACGCTGCCCCGCGTAGATGAATTGGAAATGGCCGTGGGCAAACTGGGCCGCTTCCTGGAAACCTATCACCAGTAATTGCTGCCGGGCGTAGCATGCTGCGCCCATGTCTCTGATTGGCACTGACTTGGTAGGGGCGCCGCATGCGCCCGTTTCTCCGGTTGGCACAGATATCGTATACTGCGCTCCTACAGATCCAAAGAGAGAACATCATGAGCCAGAGCCACTTCTTTGCCCACCTGTCCCGTTTGAAACTGATTAGCCGCTGGCCGCTGATGCGCAATGTGCGTACCGAAAACGTTTCTGAACACAGCTTGCAGGTCGCCTTTGTCGCCCATGCGCTGGCCGCGATCAAAAACCGCAAGTTTAACGGCAACCTGAATGCCGAACGCGTGGCGTTGTTGGCGATGTACCACGATGCCAGCGAAGTGCTGACCGGCGATATGCCCACTCCCATCAAGTATTACAACCCGCAGATTGCCCACGAATACAAAAAAATCGAGAAGATTGCCCAGCAAAAGCTGCTGGAAATGCTGCCCGAAGAGTTACAAAACGATTTCCGCTCTATCCTGGATGAGCACCATCACAGCGAGGACGAAAAGCTGATCGTGAAGCAGGCCGATGCGCTATGCGCTTATCTGAAGTGTCTGGAAGAGCTGTCAGCGGGGAATAATGAGTTCAAGCTGGCTAAGGCACGCCTGGAGAAGACGTTGCAGCTGCGTCACAGCCCAGAAATGGATTATTTTATGCAGGTATTCATCCCAAGCTTTAGCCTTTCGCTGGATGAAATCAGCAGCGACTCACCCATGTGAGAGTAGTGCCAGGTGCTTTGCACCTGGCAGTCTGAGACACCTTAACCGCAGGTCGTGCCTTCAGGCATTTCCACCCTGAACTCCTGCTCCACCACCGAGCGTAAATCGATACGCTGGAAGGTTTGCGTGACCAGGAAGCGGTAAATTTTATCCTGTGGGCATTGGTTGCCAAAGTAAGAAGCCTGGGCTTGCAGTACCGGTTTTTTATCGCTGTTAAACATACTCAGCAGGAAGCGGCGCTCGGTGTAGTAGTCCCTTTTCTTCGAATAGCCGATGATCTCTCTGGTCATGATGGCCTTGGTGGTGCAGGTCGCCTTTTCCCCTTTCTTGGTATTTTCGGTGGTGCATTCAGTGGTCTCACCAGTGGCAACATCCCCGTAATCCGCACTGGTATATTCGTGCACCCGGGTGTTTTTATCTACGTCCAACACCACAAACAGCTTGGGCACTACGCCGCCTTTTGGCAGGTTATCCTCGGTATAAACGCGCTGGAACCCCTTTTGACGCAAAAACGTCAGCGTATTGCCGAAGAAGTGCTTCGCCAGCATCGGTTCATCAGAATCTGAGGCGACGAGCACCAGCACCGGCGCATTCTTATCAAAGGCATAACCCGGATCGGGCACCGAATTGAGAGAGCCACTCATGTATCTCGCACAACCGGACAGCAACAACAGAGAAGCTAAAGTAAGGGTTATAAATCCATATTTAATTTTCATGGCAACTCCAGAAGGATCGCTAAACTAAGCCAGGGCGACACCGGTCGCCGTAAAGCCTCAACAAGCTGCAGCATGAGCCGATAAAATGCCAAAACTCTTTATGGTTTCGGTCGTTAGCTACTT
The DNA here is from genome assembly GCF_046715635.1 of Serratia sp. (in: enterobacteria). Lineage (GTDB taxonomy): Bacteria > Pseudomonadota > Gammaproteobacteria > Enterobacterales > Enterobacteriaceae > Chania. The sequence goes on along the minus strand of NZ_JBKJYW010000362.1, from coordinate 2,618 downwards.
CATCGTATTCCCCAGAAAAGATAAAGCGCCTTTTCATATTCCTGACATAAAACGCAAACTGTGTGCTTAAAACGCATACAGCCAAGGCACCAGGATCACGCTGACAATCATCACCAGCACGGTAAACGGCACCCCAATTTTCAGAAAATCGCCAAACTTGTAGTTCCCCGGCCCCAACACCAGCGTATTGACCGGCGATGACACCGGCGTCATAAAGGCGGCAGAGGCGGCAATAGCGATAATCATGGCAAACGGATAAGGCGAAACGCCCATTTCACGGGCCGCGGCGATAGCAATCGGAGCCATCAATACCGCCGTGGCGGTGTTGGAGATAAACAGCCCAATGGTGGCGCACAGGACAAACAAACAGGCCAGCATAACGTGCGGCCCGGCATCACCGGCAACGTCCATCAACCCACGGACGATCAGATCGACCCCTCCCGTTTTCTGCAACGCCTGGGCAAAGGGCATCATACCGACGATCAAAATGATGCTCGGCCAATGGATCGCCTTATAGGCACTTTCCATATCGATGCAGCGAAAGCGCCCCATCAACAGGCAAGCGACCAGCGCGGCGATCGGGTTGGGGATCTCATCGGTCAGCATCATCGCCACCATCAGCGCCAGACAGAACAGCGCATGGGGTGCCTGGGTGATCGCTGGCGCCACTTCATCCACTTCGGCAGGCAGGTTCAGGACGATAAAGTCATGGGTTTTGGCCTGCAGCTGACGGATCGCTTTCCAGTCGCCGATCACCAACAGAATGTCCCCCAGGCCAAGCGGTTCATCCACCAGCTTGCCTTGCAGGGTTTCACCATTGCGGCGGATGCCGACCACATTGAGATCGTAACGGCTACGGAAAGCGGCATCGCGCACGCTTTTCCCCAGCAGGGCCGACTCAGGGATTAGCGAAACTTCGGCCATGCCCACGTTGCGCGACTGTTCGGAAAAATACTCTCCCCGCAGCACCATGGGTTCAAGTTGTTGCTCACTACAGAACTGACGCAGATCGATATCGCAATCCGTCATGTCGATCAGCAGCACGTCCCCTTCGCGCAGTTCCGTGCTGCCAAAGGCGCTGATCATCACTCGGCGAAAACGCTTCCAGCGCTCGATGCCGATCACGTTGGCGCTGTAACGCGCTCGTAAATGCAGTTCATCCAGCGAGCGGCCAATCAGTGGCGAACCGCTGCGCACCGCCAAACGACGCGCCCGCCCGGTGAGCTTATAGTCGCGGATTAAATCGCGGAAAGTCCGGCGCTCCCAGGCCGACTTGGTCTTGGTGCCGCCGCTGTCGCCGAGCCAGCGGCGCGCAATCAGCATGTACCCCACGCCCAACAGCAACACCACCAGGCCAATTGGCGTGACGCCAAAGAAACCGAAACCAATGATGCCTTCACGCACCAGTTCGCTGTTGACCACCATATTCGGCGGCGTGGCGACCAGCGTCATCATGCCGCTGATCAAACCGGCAAAGCTCAGCGGCATCATCAACCGCCCCGGGGAGATTTTCATGCGCACTGCGACGCTGAGTACCACCGGAATAAAAATGGCTACCACCCCGGTTGAGCTCATGAATGCCCCCAGCCCGGCAACGGTAAACATCAGCAGCATCATCATCTTGGTTTCACTGCTGCCCGCTACTCTCACCAACCAGTCGCCAACCTGATAGGCCACCCCGGTGCGCACCAACCCTTCGCCAATAACGAACAGAGCCGCAATCAAAATGACGTTAGGATCGCTGAAACCCGCCGTTGCCTCTTGCAAGCTCAAGGTTCCACTGAGCACAAACGCAATGATCACCAACAGTGCCACCACATCCATGCGCAGCTTGTTGGTGGTAAACAGCACAATGGCTATTAACAGTAAACTCAAAACCCAAAGCAATTCGCTGTTCAAAACGGCCTCATTCTGCAGTGATCCCGGCATAAGAAATTAGCATAAAAAAACCCCGCCGATGCGGGGTCTAATCAAATTGGGGTAAGAAAGTGCAGATTAAGCAATCAGTTCGATGACAGCACCCTGTTCGGACTTGGCGATCTTGATCTGTTCCAAGGAGGAAAGGATCAGATCCACCTGGTCCAGTTTTGGCGTGTCTGCCGGTGCATTTACCGCAATCACCTGGCAACCCGCAGCCAAGCCGGAAAGGATCCCTGCAGGGGCATCTTCTACCACTACGCAATCCTCTGGTGCCAAGCCAAGGCCTTTTGCCCCTAACAGATAGGCGTCTGGATGCGGTTTACCCTGTTTGACCCGCTCACAGGTGATAAACACCTCAGGAAGCGGCAACCCACCGGCAATACGGCGGGCGTTAGCCACTGGCACGGAACCCGAGGTGACGATCGCCCAAGGTATCCCCAACGCATTGATCCGCTCCAGCAGGGCCGATGCACCTGGCAAGGCGTGGACGCCGTCGGTATCCTCTGCTTCCACCTTCTCAAGCAGTTTGAACTCATGCTGCAGTTCAGCCTCGGTGGCATTCGGCATAAAATGACGCAGCGAGGTGATCGCCTGTTTTCCGTGGATAAAGTCCAGCACCTGTTGCGGGCTGATGCCATGGCGTTCTGCCCAATGCGTCCAGGCGCGCTCTACCACCGGTAATGAATCTACTAACGTTC
>NZ_JBKJYW010000361.1:0-2745 GCF_046715635.1 Serratia sp. (in: enterobacteria) | reverse complement strand
GCGATCTATTTCCACAGCCCGCGCCAAACGTTGAAGGTTGATAACGACCAGTTCAAAATCACCCATCTGACCGGCGATCTGTACAAGCTGGAACCGACCGATAAATTCACCAGCTTCCCGGCCAATCAGGCGGTAGAAATTCCGATTATCGCTGAATACTGGGAACTGTTCCGTACCGACTTCCTGCCGCGTTGGTATGCTACTTCTGGCGATGCTCAGCCGAAGATCCTGTCGAATACTGATACCGAAGATGTTAACCAGTTTGTGGCCCCGTTCACTGGCGATCAGTGGAAACGTACCAAGGATGACAATAACATTCTGATGGTGCCGGAAAGCCGCTTCACCAAGAATCAGGATCTGAAAGTGTTGCCGATGGCATCACTGCGTGGGCAAATTATCCCAACCCCGATGGACGTTAAAGTCCATGCGAAGGATATTGACCTGAGCAAAGGCGTGGCGCTGGAACTGAGCGCCTTGACCAAGCCAGCGGCAGATGCAGCAGCCGAGCGTTTTGCACTGCTGGGCATTGAGAGCCAGGCGAGCGGTTATCCAATCAAGACGGATATCAAGCCAGCGGCATTCAAAGGCGATCAGGCCGTGCCTGGTGCCTACCAACTGAAGATCGGCGAGAAAGGTGCCGAGATCGTCGGTTTCGATCAGACTGGGGTGTTCTATGGTCTGCAATCCATCCTGTCGTTAATCCCTTCGGATGGCAGCAAGAAGATCGCTACGCTGGATGCCAAAGATGCACCGCGCTTCCAATACCGCGGGATCTTCCTGGACGTGGCGCGTAACTTCCACCAAAAAGACGCCGTATTGCGCCTGCTGGATCAAATGGCAGCCTACAAGCTGAACAAATTCCACTTCCACCTGACGGATGACGAGGGTTGGCGCATTGAGATCCCTGGCCTGCCAGAGTTGACCGAAGTGGGCGGCCAGCGTTGTCATGACCTGAGCGAAACCACCTGCCTGATGCCACAATACGGCTCTGGCCCGGCACCGCACGGTGGCTTCTTCTCCCGTCAGGACTATATCGACATCGTTAAATATGCTCAGGCACGTCAGATTGAAGTGATCCCTGAGATCGACATGCCGGCGCACGCCCGTGCGGCGATTACTTCTATGGAAGCTCGCTACAAGAAACTGCTTGCCGAAGGGAAAGAGAAAGAGGCCAACGAGTTCCGCCTGGTGGATCCGACTGATACCTCCAACACCACCTCGGTGCAGTACTTCAACCGCCAGAGCTACCTGAACCCATGCCTGGATTCGTCCAAAAACTTCGTGGACAAAGTGATTGGCGAAGTGGCCCAGATGCACAAAGAGGCCGGTCAGCCGCTGAAAACCTGGCACTTTGGTGGAGACGAAGCGAAGAACATCCGTCTGGGCGCGGGCTATACCGACGTGAAAAACCCGGAAGCGGGCAAGGGCATCCTCGATCTGAGCAAAGAAGACAAGCCGTGGGCCAAGTCGCAGGTTTGCCAAGCCATCATCAAAGACGGCAAAGTGGAAGATATGGAACACTTGCCAAGCTACTTCGGTCTGGAAGTCAGCCAGTTGGTGAAAGCGCACGGCATTGACAGAATGCAGGCGTGGCAGGACGGCCTGAAAGATGCCAAAGACTCGAAGGCCTTCGCGACCAACCATGTGGCGGTGAACTTCTGGGATACCCTGTACTGGGGTGGCTTCGACTCGGCTAACGACTGGGCGAACAAGGGTTATGACGTGGTGATCTCTAACCCGGACTACGTCTATATGGACTTCCCGTATGAGGTCAGCCCGGACGAACACGGTTACTACTGGGGCACCCGTTTCAGCGACGAGCAGAAGATCTTCAGCTTTGCGCCGAACAACCTGCCGCAGAACGCCGAAACCTCGGTGGACCGTGACGGTAACCACTTCACCGCCAAGAGCGACAAACCATGGCCGGGCGCATATGGTCTTTCTGCCCAACTGTGGAGCGAAGTGGTGCGTACCGACCAGCAGATGGAATACATGATTTACCCACGTGCCGTCTCGCTTGCAGAACGTGCATGGCACCGCGCCAGCTGGGAGCAGGATTATAAAGCTGGCCGTGAGTACAAAGGTGGCGAAACCCATCAGGTCGATACCAAAACTCTGGATCAGGACTGGCTGCGCTTTGCCAACCTGATTGGCCAACGTGAGCTGGCCAAGATGGATAAAGCGGGCGTGAGCTATCGCTTGCCAGTTCCAGGTGCACGCATCGTCGGTGGCAAGCTGGAGGCGAATATTGCTCTGCCAGGTTTGGGGATTGAATACTCTACCGACGGCGGCAAACAGTGGCAGCGTTATGACGATAAAGCGCGCCCTGCGGTAGCGGGTGATGTGCAAATCCGTGCGATTAGCCCGGATGGCAAGCGCTTCAGCCGTGCCGAGCCAGTGAAAGCGTAAGTGAGAACTCAGCCTGCCTACGTGTCGGTAGGCGGGCTGAGGTAGTGCGAAGTGAGGGAGAACTGCAATTGTGTTGTTTTAGTCGATCATTTTTCCCCGGGCCTGTCCGGGGATTTTTTTATCTGTAAAGTTTGCGTCCCCTCACCCCAACCCTCTCCCACAGGGAGAGGGAGCTAGAGCGGGGTCGTCGTCATGTATGGGAGATCGTCTGTGATTTCACCTAACAAGGGCATGATTTGAGTCAGATGCGGGAGTTAATCGGTAGCGCATTCGTTGCCGTTCGCTAATAGGAAGCCGAAGTTAGGCACGGAAACAGATTTGTAGCACGTTCTGTCC
>NZ_JBKJYW010000360.1:0-13688 GCF_046715635.1 Serratia sp. (in: enterobacteria) | reverse complement strand
CTCAGATACCCAGATCTTATGGGCATTGGTCACAATTTCAAGATTGGCAGGCCATTAACCCACTAAAAATACGTAACTTTACAAAGTCACGATGAAACAAGGGTTTTACAAAGTGTAAACGATCTCTATGCCAAGGGGATGACCACAACAGAAATTTTAGTGCGGATATGGCGAAAAAAAAGCGCACCCGAAAGTGCGCTTGATAACGTTAAATCCGCAAATAACTTACTTGGCGGCAGCCGTCTGTTGTGATGGCTGCTGCTTTTCGTTATTGGCCAGATCCAGCGCGATCTTGACCGTTTCATCCAGATACGGATCCGGTTCCTTGTAGTCCTTTGGCAGGTCTTCCAAGGACTTCAGCGGTTTCTTACCCTCACGCTCCAGACGCTCATTGATACGGCTCAGGCGCGTAGCATCATCGTCATGGTTCTCTTTTTCACGGGTAGCCAGATTAAGAGAAACGATGTTGCGCTTGTCTTTCAACGCCTTGTAATGGGCAATATCCTGCGCGATGTATTGGAACTCTGGATCCTTGGCAATACGCTGCGAATGGTCTTTCAGCAGTTGCGGTTCAAACGGCTTCAAATCACCGGTTTTGGTGTAAGCCGCCGCGTTTACGCTATCCCACGGCATGGCATTGTCTTCGAAGCTCTCGCCGGTTTCTGCCGGATCGATCCCCGTTGGCATCAGGATATCTGGCGTGACGCCTTTACGCTGGGTGCTGCCACCGTCAACGCGGTAGAACTTCTGGATGGTGTACTGGACAGAGCCCAGCGCAGGCCATTCAGGGCGCAGCATTTGATCGTAAATCCGGTTCAGTGAACGGTACTGCTGCACCGTGCCTTTACCAAAGGTTGGCTCGCCTACGATCAACGCTCGGCCATAGTCTTGCATTGCTGCAGCAAAGATCTCGGAGGCAGAGGCGCTGAAGCGGTCAACCAGCACCACCAACGGGCCTTTGTAGTAGACGACGCCGTCGTTATCCGCATCTTCGCGGATCTTGCCGTTGTTATCGCGCACCTGTACAACCGGGCCACTGGGGATAAACAGGCCGGAAAGCGATACCGCCTCGGTCAATGCCCCGCCGCCGTTGGCGCGCAGATCGATAATCAGACTGTCGACGTTCTGCTTGGCCATCTTTTGCAACTGGACTTTGACGTCATCGGTCAGGCCAACGTAGAAGCCAGGGATGTCCATCACCGCGACCTTCTGCTTGCCGACGGTCTTGATAGTCATTTTAACGGCGCGATCTTCCAGGCGGATACGCTCACGAGTCAACGTAACTATACGGGTTTTAGTGCCTTTACCTGCCGGCAGGATTTCCAGACGAACCTTACTGCCCTTCGGCCCTTTAATCTGGGAAACTACGTCGTCAAGACGCCAGCCGATCACGTCCACCATCGGTTTGCCTGCCTGGCCAACGCCGACAATACGGTCACCCACGGCGATCGCCTTGCTCTTGGCAGCCGGGCCGCCTGCCACCATGGAGTTGATCACGGTGTAATCATCATCCATCTGCAACACGGCACCAATCCCTTCCAGCGAGAGACTCATCTCGGTATTGAACTGTTCGGTATTGCGTGGCGACAGGTAGTTGGTGTGCGGATCGATTTCGTGGGCAAACGCGGTCATGATCAGCGAGAACACGTCTTCGCTGTTGCTTTGCGTCAGGCGTTTGATCGCAAACTGATAACGCTTGGTCAATGTGTCACGGATCTCTTTATCCGTTTTGCCGGTCAGCTTCAGGTTCAACTGATCGTATTTGACCTTGGCATCCCACAGGCGGTCCAATTCAGCCTTGTCTTTCGGCCACGGCGCTTTGCTGCGGTCTACGTCAATGGTGTCGTTGCCGGTGAAGTTCATCGGCTTGTCGAGCAACGATAGCGCATACTGATAGCGCTCAAAGCGGCGTTTTTGCGCCAGATTGAACAGCGCATAAGGCGTATCCAGTTTGCCGGATTTCAGCTCTTCACCCAGCGTGCTGCGTTTGTCGGCAAATTGCGCGACGTCGGAGGCCAGCAGCACATTGTGGCTGTAGTCCAGCATATTCAGGTAGCGATCGAAGATCTTGCCTGAAAAATCCGCATCCAGAGCAAACTGGCGATAATGAGAGCGAGTGAAGCGCGAGGTTACGCGCTCACTCACGGTTGCATGTTCAGCTTCCTGCTCAAGCTTGGGCAGTTGATCGATGCGGATGTTGGCTGTATCCGCTCCGTAACTGACACCCGCCCACAGCAAAGCCGCAACTGCGGTTAATCTGACAAATTTGTTCATGCCTTGGTTGGCCTCCGTATCAGAACTGCAAGTGTTCTGCGCGCACAATCATCGCCAGACCGGAGGAGAGCTGTACACGAACGCCATCTTTAGCGATTTCGAGTACGGTTGCGTCCATCGCGCTCTGACCTGCTCTGACTTTGATTTCCTGGCCAATTTGCAGTTTTGAGATGTCTGTGACTGGCACATGACGCGGCTGGCTGGCCTCTTTGGCTACACGAGGTTCACGAGCTTGCTGTGGGCGTGCTTGTTGTGGGCGCGGCTTGCGGTTCTCTGCTGCGGCTCCGCCTTCACGACGTACGGCTGGCTTTTTGCCGGCAGGACGCGGACGACGAGGCTCGGCAGTGGCAGACTCACCAGCAGCTTCACGTTTTTTGGCATTCTGTTCGGCACGCTGTGCCTGAACGCGCGCTTTGGCCTCTTCAAGCTGCTGGCGAGCATGATCGACATGCTGCTGTTCCAGCTCACCGCACGGGTTACCGTCCAGGTCTACACGCTGGGCGCCAACTTTGACACCGTACAGGTAACGCCAGCTTGAGGTATACAGGCGCAGAGCTGAACGCAGCTGCGTTTTGCTGAGGTTCTCTTCCCCTTGTACACGTTCTACCAGATCTTGAAAAATACCGATTTTCAGCGGGCGTGCTTCGCCTTCGGCGCTAAAGCAGAGCGGGAAACGCTCGGCAAGAAAAGCAATGACTTCTTTAACTGTGTTCAACTTGTGTTGATTTTCCATGAAATTTCCTGATTACAACGGGTTGCCAACAAGCCGCAGGCATGAACAGGCGTCATTATAATGACGCCATCGCTAAATGCCACGTTAACCGTAGATCAACTTGCCGCTACAGTGACATATTTCGCAAAATTGCTCTGTGCCAGCCGCGCGCAAAGCCCCGCCACCACTGCTTTCAGGCCGATTTCGTCCTGTTCATCGAAGCGTTGATAAACTGTGCTGTCGATATCCAGAACACCGATGACCTGACCACTGACGTCTAACGGCAACACAATTTCCGCGTTGCTGGCGGCATCGCAGGCGATATGTCCAGGAAATGCATGAACATCGCCAACGCGCTGCACCTGGTTCTGCGCCGCTGCCGTACCGCACACCCCCTTACCCAACGGGATCCGCACGCAGGCAATCTTGCCTTGGAACGGACCTAGCACCAGTTGATGGCCTTCCATCAGGTAAAAACCGACCCAGTTTACGTCATCAAGACGCTCATTGAGTAGCGCACTGGCGTTAGACAATGCGGCGATAAAATTATCTTCCCCATCCAACAATGCGCTCAAATCGCGTTTTAATTCCGCGTAGAATGATTCTTTAGTCATGATTAACCGTTCAAATACTCAAATAGCCCAGACTTAACCCGTATAAAATAAGCATTAAATGCGTATAGCCACAAGGTTAATCATCTGTTGCTTCACAAAACACGGTACAACAGGGTATGTTTGCCGTCTAAAAATCATTTGTAACCTGCGATGCTAATCCCTTTTTACCGGTTGATAGCATTGACAGGTTGGTTTTCCAGCTACGCTAAGTAGACCTCAGGTCGCCAAACAGCACTCATGATGAAGATACTTGCCATTACCGGCCCGCTCTCCAAGGCTCGCCACCAACGCTGTTGTGAATGCGATTTGCTGTTCACGTTGCCGCCGTTAACCCGCAATCAGGCCGCCTACTGCCCACGTTGCAACGCCAAAGTGGTGAATGGCCGCGACTGGTCAATGACCCGCCTGACCGCCGTAGCCGTCACCATGCTGTTGCTGATGCCCTTTGCCTTTAGCGAGCCGTTGATCAGTATTCGCCTGCTCGGCACGAAGATTAACGCTAGCCTGTTGGAAGGCATCTGGCAAATGAGCAGCCAGGGTGATCCGTTTACCGCCAGCATGGTCGCCTTCTGCACCATCGGCGCGCCGCTGACGCTATCACTGTCATTGCTGTACCTGTGGTTTGGCCATGCACTCGGCATGAACCTGCGGCCAGTGCTGCTGATGCTGGAGCGTCTGAAAGAGTGGATCATGCTCGATATTTACCTGATCGGCATGGTGGTCGCGGCGATCAAGGTCAAGGAATATGCAGATATTGAACCCGGCAGCGCCCTGATTGCCTATCTGGCATTGACCCTGCTCAGCCTGCTGACGCTGATCCACATGAACCTGGAGCAGATGTGGGAACGCTACTATCCGCAGGAACAGCCAGAGGGCAAACCAGAGGCATTACACGTTTGCCTGGCCTGTCATTTTACCGGTTTTCAGGATGAGCGTGGCCGCTGCCCCCGCTGTCATGTGCCGATGTGCCATCGCCAGCCTTACAGCCTGCAAAAAACCTGGGCCGCGCTGATTGCCGCCATCGTGCTGCTAATCCCCGCCAACCTGCTGCCGATCTCGGTGGTTTACGCCAACGGCGCGCGTATGGAAGATACCATTTTCAGCGGCGTCGTCTCGCTGGCCAACTCGGGTAACATACCGATCGCCGCCATCGTATTTATCGCCAGTGTCCTGGTACCCTTTACCAAGGTGATCGTGCTGCTGGTGCTGCTGTTCAGCATTCATTTCAAAACGTCACACAGCCTCAAAACCCGCATCCGGCTGCTCCGGCTGGTCACCTGGGTTGGCCGCTGGTCGATGCTCGATCTGTTCGTGATCTCGTTGATGATGTCGCTGATCAATCGCGACCAACTGTTATCTTTTACTATGGGGCCAGCAGCTTTTTACTTTGGGTCTGCGGTTATTTTAACTATCCTTGCCGTACAGTGGCTGGACAGCCGATTGATTTGGGATGCACATGCAACAGGAAACGCCGAATACGCCGACTGAGGCGCGGGTCAAAAACAAGCGCCGTATCTCGCCATTCTGGTTACTGCCGTTTATCGCCCTACTGATTGCCGGGTGGCTGGGCTATACCAATTACCAGGAGAGCGGCAATAGCGTCACCATAGACTTCCAGTCTGCGGCAGGTATTGTCGCTGGCCGCACGCCAGTTCGTTATCAGGGTGTGGAAGTGGGTACCGTGCAAAGCATTTCGCTGAGCAAGGATCTGCGGAGTATCGTGGTTGAAGCCAGTATCAAGAGCGATCTGGAAGACTCACTGCGGGAAGGCACGCAATTCTGGCTAGTCACGCCCAAAGCCTCATTGGCAGGGGTTTCCGGCCTGGATGCGCTGGTCGGTGGTAACTACATCGGCATGATGCCGGGCCGTGGTAAACCGCAAACCCACTTCACCGCGCTGGATACGCAGCCGAAATACCGCCTGAATACCGGCGAGCTGATGATCCACCTGCAAGCAGACGACCTCGGTTCTCTGAACACCGGTTCGCTGGTCTATTATCGCAAGATCCCGGTCGGTAAAGTGTATGACTACACTATTTCGCCCGGTAACAAAGGCGTGATTATCGACGTGCTGATCGACCGCCGCTTTGCCAACTTGGTGAAAGATAATACCCGCTTCTGGAACGTCTCCGGTTTTAAAGGCGATTTCAGCCTGTCCGGGGCCAGCGTGCAGATGGAGAGCCTGGCCGCGTTGGTAAACGGTGCGATAGCCTTTGACTCCCCGCTTGACGGCAAGCAGGCTAAGGCCGATCAAAACTATGCGCTGTATCCAGATCTGGCCCACAGCCAGCGTGGGGTGAACATCACGCTGGATCTGCCTGACGGCAACAGCCTGAGCGAGGGGCACACGCCGCTGATGTATCAAGGGTTGCAGGTCGGCACGCTGACCCGCCTGGCTCTGCAACAGGATAGCAAGGTAACTGGCGAACTCACCATCGATCCTTCGGTGGTCGATCTGATGCGTAGCGGCACGCGTATCGAGATGCGCAGCCCAAAAATCAGCCTTAACGATGCTAAGCTCAGCCAACTGTTAACCGGCAACACCCTGGAACTGGTTCCGGGTGAAGGTGAACCCCAGCAGCACTTTACCGTGTTGGACAGCAGTAAAACGCTGCTGCAACAGCCTGGCGTGGCGACGGTCACCTTGAATGCCCCGCAAAGTTACGGCATCGACGTCGGGCAACCGTTAATCGTGCACGGTATCAAGATTGGCCAGATCCTGACCCGTACCCTGACCGACGGCGGTGTCACCTTTACGGCGGCGATCGAAGCTCAGCACCGCAGTTTGCTGCACAAAGACAGTAAATTCGTGGTCAACAGTCGAATGGATGTCAAATTCGGTCTGGATGGCGTACAGGTGTTGGGTGCCAGCGCCCAAGAGTGGCTGGACGGCGGCGTACGCCTGATCCCTGGGGGTAAAGGCGAACCGGAGGCGCAGTATCCGCTATATAGCAACGCGGAAAAAGCCGCTGAGGGCATCGTCGGCAACACCCCACTCCCCACTTTGACGCTTACCGCCACTAGTCTGCCAGATGTGCAAGCCGGTTCAGTGGTGTTATACCGCAAGTTCCAGGTGGGTGAGATTGTCAACGTGCGGCCCAAGGCCAACGAGTTTGACGTTGAGGTTTATATCAGCCCGGAATACCGCAAGCTATTAACCAGCGAAAGCATTTTCTGGGCAGAAGGCGGTGCCAAGGTGCAATTGAACGGCAGCGGCCTGACGGTGCAGGCTTCCCCGCTCAACCGTGCGCTGAAAGGCGCCATCAGCTTTGATAACCTGCAGGGGGTTACGCTGGATAAAGGGGCCAAACGCGTGCTGTACGCCTCAGAAACCGCCGCTCGCGCCGTGGGTAGCCAGATCACGCTACGCACCTATGATGCCAGCAAACTGTCGCCTGGGATGCCAATACGCTATCTGGGCATTGATATCGGCCAGCTTGAATCTCTGAAACTGGCACCGGAACGTAACGAGGTGTTGGCAAAAGCAGTGCTTTACCCGGAGTATGTGAAAACCTTTGCCCGTCTCGGCAGCCGTTTCGCCATCGTCTCACCGGAGATTTCCGCCGCTGGGGTCAATAATCTGGACTCCTTGTTGCAGCCCTATATCAACGTGGAACCTGGCCACGGCGGTTCGATGCGTACTTTTGAGCTGCAGGAAGCCAGCATTACCGACTCCCGCTACCTGGACGGCCTGAGCGTGATCCTGGACGCCGCCGAGACCGGTTCGCTGCAAATCGGCACGCCGATCCTGTTCCGTGGCATTGAAGTGGGGACCGTGACCGGTTTCTATCTGGGGGCGATGTCAGATCGCGTGCACGTCTCACTGCGCGTCAGCAAGAAATTCCAGCATCTGGTGCGCAACAACAGCGTCTTCTGGCTGGCCTCTGGCTATAACCTGCAGTTTGGCCTGACGGGCGGCGTGATCAAGAGCGGTACCTTCCAGCAGTTTATTCGCGGCGGTATTGCCTTTGCCACCCCACCTAGCATTCCACTGGCCCCTAAAGCCACGCCTAACAAACACTTCCTGCTGAACGCGGAAGAACCGAAAGATTGGCGCGAATGGGGCACCGCCATCCCTAGGGACAACTGATAGATATCGGCAGGGTTCAATGTTCTGAACCCTGCCGCGTCCTCTTGCAACCTCCAAGATAATCCATACCATTACTGCTTTGCCATTCATCTCATTGATCGAAACTTGCCAGTATTCTCAGGGCGGGTGTTTATGTTAGACTAGCCCCTTCGATTTTTTTCCGCCCTGAGAGCTCCCTGTGGCTAAACCTGCCCCTGCTTTTTTGCCTCCTGCTTTTCTCGACGCGACTCGCGCCATCATGCCTGACCATTTATCCATGGATGACTTCATCGCTATTTGCCAACAACCCTTGCGCCGTAGCCTGCGGGTCAACACGCTGAAAATCCGCGTTGCAGACTTTCTGGCGCTGGTAAAAGACTACGACTGGCGGCTGGACCCCATCCCCTGGTGCCCGGAAGGCTTTTGGATCGAGCGCGAGGACGAAGCATTACGGCTAGGCAGCGCGGCGGAGCATCTAAGCGGCCTGTTCTACATTCAGGAAGCCAGCTCAATGCTGCCAGTGAGCGCGCTGTTTGCCGGGCGTGAAACCCCGCACCGGGTGCTGGATGTTGCCGCCGCGCCGGGTTCCAAAACCACCCAGATCGCCGCGCTGATGGGCAATCAGGGCGGCATTGTCGCCAATGAGTATTCGGCCAGCCGGGTCAAGGTGTTACACGCCAACATCAGCCGCTGCGGCGTCAAAAATACGGCGCTGACCCATTTCGATGGCCGGGTGTTTGGCGCAGCCTTACCGGAAAGCTTTGACGCCATCCTGCTGGATGCACCCTGCTCGGGTGAAGGCGTAGTGCGCAAAGATCCGGATGCCATGAGCAACTGGTCAGCAGAAAGCGTCACCAGCATTGCGCAAACCCAGTGGGAATTGATCGACAGCGCCTTCCACGCCCTGGCACCCGGCGGCGTGATGGTTTACTCCACCTGCACGCTGAATGCTCAGGAAAATCAACAAGTGGTGAACCAACTGTTGGCAACCTATGGCGATGCCGTCAGCGTGGAGCCGCTGGGAGATCTGTTCCCACAAGCGCAACTGGCCCTCACCCCAGAAGGCTTTCTGCACGTATTCCCGCAGATTTATGACAGTGAAGGCTTCTTCGTCGCCCGGCTACGCAAAAATCACAGCGTTCCGGCTTTAGCTAAACCGAGCTATAAGCTGGGCAAGTTCCCTTTCGCCCCACTTTCCGCCCAGGAGTCCGCACTGGTGGCGCAGGCTGCCGCAGCCTCGGGTTTAGTCTGGGATGAAACCAGTAAATTATGGGCGCGTGATAAAGAAATCTGGCTGTTCCCAGCCGCGCTGGAGCCTTTAGTCAGCAAAGTGCGTTTTTCACGCATTGGCCTTAAGTTGGCTGAACGCTTCCCAAAAGGGTTCCGCTGGCAGCATGAGGCGGTGATCGCCTTGGCTGCCAGTGGCAACCCACAGACTTTTGAACTCGATGCGGTATTGGCCCAGGAGTGGTTTCATGGCCGCGATCTCTACCCCTCGCAACCGCCACAAAGTAATGAGTGTATCGTCACTTATCAGCATCAACCGCTAGGGCTGGCCAAACTGATCGGCAGCCGGATTAAAAACAGCCTGCCCCGCGAACTGGTGCGCGACGGAGTACTGGATTTCCATCAATAAAGTCTAATAGGCGACGGTAACCGTTACAGTGTCACTATAAGCCCCCGCTGGCTGGTTGTTTTGCGACAGGTTAACCGAGGCGGTATAGGGGAAGGATTGCGAGGTGCCCGCGCCCGTTGCGTTGCTATTGGTGGCTGCGGTCCAAACGGTGCCATCCCCTTTGAACAACTGATACTGAATATAACTGGTCGTACCGTTTACCGTAGAGGCCATTTGCCGATATTGCCCCGAGCTGGCGACGCTGCTGGTCAGGTTGACCGAGTAGCTGGCGTTGAGGGTGCAGCGGACGCTGATGGCATTGGAAACGACGGTGGTAAGGCCAGATGGTAACGCCGCAGTACCAAACCCGACGTTCGGCGCGCTGTCGATATAGCAATAGTTGGTGACAACCAGCGACAGGTTGATGTAGGAACCTGTCGGGATACTACCGGTGTCTGCGATACATAGCAGTGTACCAATCGCCACCGAGCAGATGTTCCAGGTCCAGGCAATCGGAATGGTGTCAGTATAAGTGCCAGCGGCCAGATTGGAGTTCATTTGTGGTCGGATAAAAATCGGCAGCGTGCTGCTTGGCCCGGTGAACAATCCTAATAAACCCAGTGCGGTGGTACTGCTCCAGGTGATGACGCTGCCCTGATTATACAAGGTGCCGCAACCGCCATCCTGGCACAGGCTATAAGGCAGATACTGGCCAGTTGTCGCACTGTATAATCGGGGTTGAGTCCCGTTGGGATGTAAAGTCGAGCCGATGGTTGCTGTGATCGTGTTAGTGCCCCCAATATTGAGCAGCCCACCGGTACATTTCAGCCCGCTACTGACAGAGGTGGTTAACGGGGTACTGCTGACATCAAACGAATTTTGTGTGCCCAAGCTGCCTGCGGTTGCAGGGGCGGTGCAGCCAGCCCAACCGAATGGCATTACCCCCACTAACAGCAGCAATGCCAATCCTGCTCGCATCCTTCGTAATAACATAATCATGATTTTTTCTCTTCGGCACTGCCTTGGCAGACCAGCGGCCCAACCTGTTCAATGCTGTGATAATTGGGGTTAAGGTCGAAGCCCACGCGGCATACCGAGCGATCTTCCTGCTGAATACTTAGCTGGCCGTGGGGTTGTAAATGTGAGAAGTACACCAGCCCGTCATAGCCAACAACGGTGGTTTGTTGCGTAGTTTGTTCCGTGACCAACGTGCCCAGCTTCAGCGGTTGCCCGGCGGTATCATGCAACGTGATATTGGCCGAGAGGACTTTTTGTACCGGGAATTTCACCACCATCCCGCTACCTTGCTTAACGGCAATGCGATTGTTGACCTGGTTGGCCACCACGTCCGCCGGTAACGGCAGCGTGTCGATCTCGACCTTGGCCGGATAGTACGAACTGATCGACGGGATCAGCAGATGGCCGTTGCTATCGGTGGTGCCCATCTTCTGATTCTCGTACAGCACCGAAACCCCGGCGTAACTGTCGGTATCCACC
The DNA here is from genome assembly GCF_046715635.1 of Serratia sp. (in: enterobacteria). GTDB lineage: Bacteria > Pseudomonadota > Gammaproteobacteria > Enterobacterales > Enterobacteriaceae > Chania. The sequence goes on along the minus strand of NZ_JBKJYW010000360.1, from coordinate 2,907 downwards.
ACGATAAACGCATCGTTGATCTTGTCCGACAGGAACCAGGAGTTGGCCATGAACACCACTGAGCCGCTCAGGTCTGCCCAGTTGGTATATTCCCCTTGTGGGCCGAAGATGCCACCTTGCAGCGTGGCATAGCGGGTTTTCCAGGTGGCATCGGCCTGTTGATAGGCATCGCCACCGCCGCCGTAAGCCAGGTTCCAGCCCATGCCGCCATCCGTGGGTGCCGCCTTGCCGGCCCCCACCTGCTGCTGATAATGCCCATTATTGTTACGTGCCAACCCGGCATTGAGGCTGATATCACTGCCCAGTGGAATAATGAATTGCAGCTGCGCACTGTAGCCGTTATCCCCCAACGTTTTGTTGAGTGAAACAAACATGCTGCTCTGGCCCCACAGAGAACGGCTGTAAGAGAAGTTCACCAGGCGGGTATGCGAGTTGTCATAGGCCTGCACGTCGTAATAGCCCAAGCCCAAGGTGCCATTACTCGAGCCAAACGGCGAAGCGCTGAAGGTGGCCTGATCGGATTGGCGACTCAGGCGGGTATTGCTGGTGTAAGACGTGAGATCCTGATAACCCATGCTGCGCGAGGCCCGCTGAGCCGAAAAGCTGAAAAGCGTCGAATTATAGGAGTAACCCAGCGTGTACTGGCTACCGTCTTTTTTGTCCGTCACGTTAGTTCCCAACGGATTATCAATATCCTGATTGGGATCGGGCATACCTGGCGTATTCGGCGGGACAATCTGGTCATTCACCACGTCGCTGGTCGCCACCGGCGGATGATTAGCCTTGCTCTGGCTGCCAGACAGGCTGAGCGTCCCCCAGGTTCCCACCGCGATATCGGCCCCTAACCCGCCAAGTGCCAACCCTTGCGTGGCCTCGGTGTGCCCGGAAAGCGTCAGATAATTACTCAACCCGTAGCGGTAAATTCCGCTGAAGGCCGCGTCGGAATAGTCACCGTTAGAGATGCCATAATCCTGGCGCACCGCGCCGAGTGACACATCAAAGTCGCTCAGGTTTTTACGCAACAGGGTGTTGGAAACATAAAACGGCACCGTGGTCGACACCTGGCGACCGACCGCATCGGTGGTGACGATCGTCGCTTCACCGGCACCGTTGATATAAGGCACATTGGTGAGGGTAAACGGCCCAGAGTTAAGATTATTGCTGCTAGCCTTGAAGCCGTTGAGAAATAAGTCCACGGTGCTGGGGACCGCTGCGGTACCGCTATATTGCAGCAGCGGATAGGTCACCAGATCCGGGCGCAAGGCAAAGTTACGGCTAATGCGTAATCCTCCCATGCGGGCCGAATTACTCCAGGTTAGCGAGTTGCTGACAAAATCCCCAAGCTGATAGCTGATCAGATCTTGTTCATCGCTGTAACGCCAGAACGTATCGTAGCGCAGATAGCGGTCTTGTACGGCACTGCCACCCTCGCCCGATACGGTATCGATATTATAGCGATAAGTCCCTGAGTTACTGATAAAACCCGCATTGCTGAACAAACGCTGCTCCATCCAGGTCGCAACCGATCTGGAGCCTGCGTGAGGATCGGTGTAATAGGAATCGTAGTTTAGCAGCAGACCAGTGCTACTTTGCGCCACAGTGTAATTCATAAGGTTGCCGCCGCCGACCTCCTGTTTTGGCAACCAGGCATCCGGCACCTGCAAAATCAGTTGCTGGGCGGAAGAATCATATTTCACCTTCACCCCAGGCAGTTCCTCGACCTTAATCAACCCTTGCTGACCATGGGTCTGTACGTGGTTTTTAGCCAGCACCCCCGCCTCAACGTAATACGCCTTGTCTCGATAGGTCACGGGAACCACCTGGCCGTCGCTCTGGCCGTTGACGACCAGCGTCAGGTAGAACATCGCATTGGTGATCACCGGTGCCGCACGCGGGGCATCGGGCAAAGAGGAGTATTCCTGAGCCTGAACGCTGAAGGTACTCAGGCAAAGCAGGCACAGGCCACCCCGGTAATACAACGGATACTGGTGACCGGGATGGGCAATGGCTCGGATCGACATTCGCGCGTGTCCTGCCGCTATTCGCCGCGCGTAATGACAATAGGTTTGGTGTTATCGGCAATCTGGGCATTGAGCTGCCCACCAGGGCTAACCCCGGCAGGAACCGGCCAGCGCATCGACTGCCCCGGTAACACGTAGCCCATAAAGCCCGCGTTCATGGTTTTCACACCCTGTTGCTGGTTGCCTGGTTGAGACCAGAACACGTTGCTCAGCCGCGCATGCACAATGCCACTATTGCGGACCTGCAAATAGGTTTTCCCACCATCATTGACCGTGCTCCATTGCAGCACTGGGCGCGTCGCCGTAGCAGCATCGCGTTTGATATCGCTACGTTCGTTGGTCCACAAGCTGCCACCATCCATAAACAGCGGCAGCAGATAGCGCATCTGTAATTGCAGCCCAACCACCGCTTTGCTTTGTCCATCAGCAGCCCCACCGATCGGCGACGGGATTTCATCAACGATGATACGGTAGGCTTGCTCGGTATTGGCCGGTACCGGCGTATTGCGGATCAGCCTGATCAACTGCCGTTGGCCCGGGGGTACGGTGGCAAAAGGCGGACTGGCGACCACGTTATTCTGATCGGCATAGCGCTCGTTGAAATTTTCCTGTTTCCAAGCCAGCACCCGCACCTGTAAAGAAACAGGCTCTGCACCTCTGTTTTCCAGCCATAAGGCGGAACCGTTCTGATCGGATTCAATGATTTGATACACCGGCCAAACCAACACCGAGCTGGCGGCTTGTGCAGTCATTGAAGAGCACATTGTGTAACTCAGTAATGCGGCGCTGATAATACGGCTAAACAAGGTCGACATGGCTCATATCCTGATGATTCAATAAGTTAATGTTACGGTGACCGTATCGGTATAAGTGCCTGCCGAAGGCA
>NZ_JBKJYW010000359.1:0-3016 GCF_046715635.1 Serratia sp. (in: enterobacteria) | reverse complement strand
CTGGGTAGTTCCGAAGCGCTGGTGGTAAAAAAGGATATCAAATCTCCCCAGGATCTGATCGGTAAGCGCATTGCGGTACCGTTCATTTCCACCACTCACTACAGCCTGCTGGCCTCCTTGAAACACTGGGGCATCAAACCTGACCAGGTGCAAATTCTCAACCTGCAACCGCCAGCCATTGCGGCGGCCTGGCAGCGTGGGGATATCGACGGGGCCTACGTATGGGCACCGGTGGTCAATGAACTCGCCAAACAGGGCAAGGTATTGACCGACTCCGAACAGGTTGGCCAGTGGGGTTCACCAACGCTGGACGTGTGGGTAGTTCGTAAAGACTTTGCCGAGCAGCATCCGGAAGTCGTCACCGCGTTTGCTGCCAGCGCCCTGAAAGCGCAGAAGGCCTACCTGGCACAGCCGGAGCAGTGGCTAAAAGATTCAAGCAACCTCAACACGCTGGCTCGCCTGAGCGGAGTGCCGCCAGAACAGGTGCCGGAACTGGTGAAGGGTAATCGCTACCTGCCGGTCGCCGATCAGATCACTCAACTGGGCCAGCCGGTAGATAAAGCCATTCGTGATACCGCCGAGTTCCTTAAGCAACAAGGTAAGATCCCGCAGGTGGACAGTGATTACAGCGCCTATGTGACCGACCGTTTTGTCAAACAGGTGCAGTCTGCGCCGCAGTCGTAAGGGAGCCGCCATGCTAAACGTTAGCCATCTTTCGGCCGATTATCAGGGGCGTGCGGCGCTGCGCGATGTGTCGTTCCAGATCGCCGCCGGGCAACTGGTGGTGGTGTTGGGGCCTTCCGGCTGCGGCAAGACCACGTTGCTGAATTTGATCGCCGGCTTTATTGAGCCAACGGCAGGTAGCATTACGCTGGATGAAGTCCCCGTCAAAGGCCCGGGTGCCGAGCGGGGCGTGGTCTTCCAGCATGAAGGCTTACTGCCGTGGCGCAACGTGGTGGATAACGTGGAGTTTGGCTTGCAACTGGCCGGTGTGGCCAAGCCGCAACGCCGCAAGGTGGCGCAGCAGATGTTGCAACGCGTTGGGCTGACCGGCTATGAACAACACTTCATCTGGCAACTGTCCGGTGGGATGCGTCAGCGGGTGGGTATTGCACGTGCCTTGGCCGCCGATCCTCGGCTGTTGCTGCTGGATGAGCCTTTCGGGGCACTGGACGCGTTCACTCGCGAACAGATGCAGGAACTGCTGTTGAACATTTGGCGCGATACTGGCAAGCAGGTACTGCTGATCACCCATGACATCGAAGAAGCGGTATTCCTGGCCAGCGAGCTGTTACTGCTTTCTCCTGGCCCTGGACAGGTGGTGGAGCGTTTATCGCTGAACTTTGGCCAGCGCTATGCCGCCGGAGAGGCTTGCCGCGCCATCAAGTCCGATCCTGAGTTTATCGCCCAGCGTGAATACGTGCTGGGCCGGGTGTTCCAACAGCGCGAGGCCTTGCTATGAGCCTGCATTCTGTTCTGAAAGCCGCAGTACCGACAGCGGTGCGTCAATCTCGTTTCACGTTGCCGCGCAGCCTAAAGCTGAGCACGGCAACCTTGCTGGTGTTGTTGGCAATCTGGTGGGCGGTAACCGCCTTGCAGTTGATCAGCCCGTTATTTCTGCCCGCGCCGCAGCAGGTATTGCATCAGTTGGTGGTCATTGCCAGCCCGCAAGGCTTTATGGATGCCACGCTGTGGCAACATCTGGCCGCCAGCCTGGGGCGAATCCTGGTGGCACTGCTTGCTGCAGTGGTCATCGGCGTCCCGGTGGGTATTGCGATGGGGTTGAGTGAGACGGTGCGTGGTCTGCTCGATCCCCTGATTGAAATTTATCGCCCGGTGCCGCCGCTGGCCTATCTGCCACTGATGGTGATCTGGTTTGGCATCGGTGAAACCTCAAAAATTCTGCTGATCTACCTGGCGATTTTTGCCCCGGTGACGCTTTCGACCGTGGCAGGAGTACGCAGCGTAGCGCAGGTTCGCATCCGTGCCGCGCAGGCTTTGGGAGCCAACCGCTGGCAACTGCTGCGTTTTGTGGTGTTGCCCAGCGCGCTACCGGAAATTCTGACCGGCATCCGTATTGGCTTGGGCGTCGGCTGGTCTACGCTGGTGGCTGCCGAACTGATTGCCGCCACGCGCGGTTTGGGATTTATGGTGCAGTCCGCCGGTGAGTTTTTGGCGACCGACGTGGTGATCGCCGGTATCAGCGTGATTGCGATAATCGCATTTGGTCTGGAACTGGGGCTGCGTGCCTTACAGCGCCGGTTGACCCCCTGGCATGGAGTACAGCAATGAACGAACGTTTAGCAATTACCCCGTTGGGGCCTTATATCGGTGCGCTGGTGGAAAACGTCAATCTGGCGCGGCCACTGGGCGACGGCCAGTTTGAACAGCTTTACCATGCCTTGCTCAAGCATCAGGTGCTGTTCCTGCGCGATCAGCCCATCACACCGCTACAGCAGCGCGAGCTGGCAGGGCGCTTTGGCGATCTGCATATTCATCCGGTGTATCCACATGCTCCCGATGTGGAGGAGATCATTGTGCTGGATACCCATGACGATAACCCGCCGGATAACGACAACTGGCATACCGACGTCACCTTTATTGAAAACCCACCGCAGGGGGCGATTTTAGCCGCCAAGCAGTTGCCGACGACCGGAGGCGATACGCTATGGGCTAGCGGGATTGCCGCTTATGAGGCGTTGTCCGAACCCTTTAAGCGGCTATTGGCCGGGTTGCAGGCGGAGCATGACTTCACCAAGTCGTTCCCTGAATATAAACATCGTGGCAGTGAGGAGGAGCATCAGCGCTGGCAGTTGGCCGTGCAGAAAAACCCACCGTTGCTGCATCCGGTGATCCGCACCCATCCGGTGACCGGCAAGCAGGCGCTGTTCGTCAATGAAGGATTTACTACGCGGATTGTCGGGTTGGCGGCGAAGGAGAGCGATGCTCTGCTGAACTTCCTGTTTGCGCATATCACCAAGCCGGAGTTTCAGGTGCGCTGGCGCTGGCAGGCCAA
>NZ_JBKJYW010000358.1:0-4477 GCF_046715635.1 Serratia sp. (in: enterobacteria) | reverse complement strand
AAGTGACCTTTTTAGGCTGACCTACACGCTGGAAAGCCTCAAAGTACTAGGTTGGCGTAACGAGTTGGTAACTCCTGCTGAATGGGATTCTGAAGCGCTGGATGACGCTGCTCCTGCGCTGTATGTGATTAAGGCAGTGCTGCAATCAGCTTTCACCAGTGAGGGCCAGTTGGTCACACCACTTACATTTAAGGTTGTTGGGGATACGCAGATCGTCGTGGATGCGATGACAGCCAATAGTCTAACCACCGAATGTTTGGGGAATGTGGTGACGATTATTCTGCAACCCTGATATGTATCAATGAGATTTCAGCAGAGATCGGGCCGAGATAGCGCCTGTAAGCCAGTTAGACGTGCTAAACCGGTAACTGGCAGTATAATGCAGATCAACACTACTCGGCTGCGTGTGTACTGAGCATGGTGATAGGTTGGCTATGGGTAAAAGTGATTGGTTGAAATGTCTGAGTAATGCACTCTGCACCTAATCTTGTTTATTAGCGTTATTGGAAATAAAACTATGGGGTTACTTCTTCGCATTCACTAACGCTGAATACTTGTGTCATTTATCTTGTAAGGTACTAGGGATTTTATACTTTTCCTCTGATGGCCACAAATAAAAAATTTTATATGTTACAGGTATCATTATGACAAAAAGAATAATATAAGGGAGTATGCCAGTTGGGATTTTATATTTATCTATTATAGTTGGAAGGAAATCATAATATAGATTAACCAATCCGAAAACTATAGCAGCCACCATTAAAAAAAAGCCTGCTAGATTACATATTCTTTCCTGTGTTCTTAGTTTGTTTAGCCTTTTATATCCCCCCTGGTAGTCTACTACATCTGCATCTTTTAATTCCCCTTTGAATTGCATGTCATTTCCTGTTGATGTATGGAGTACCCTTATAATAGCTCCATCCATAACATTTAAATGGTCAAAATTAATCATTGCAATATTAATGTCATTTGTTACATGAACGTCGACAGCACTGCTTATTTTTGTCGATTTAATAACCTCAATACTCAGTATTTTTTCCGTTTCTTTTACATGAAGTTGAAGCAAGTTTTTTTGAGATAAGTTTTCTTCATCTAAGGTGGTATTACCCTGGTTCCATATATAAATATTAGATATCGTCAATCGCCTTACAGCGTTACCGGAGAAATTAATACTTAATTGCCCATTGAAATTTTCATATACATCATCATTGATGACTGTTCTACTATCAACTTTATAACATAAAATACTTGTTTTTTTACTTTTTTTATAATAATAAAATGCGGTTATTAGCGAGAGCGCCGTTAATATTTCCCCTACACCTATTATACTCATCTGTATATACCTTGTAAAAAGCACTTCTGTTTGTATTGACAAATAACAATGAGCGCAATCCATCAATGTGGCTACTGGATAAGAGTGCCATAACAGTTATAAAAATCAAGATATGGTGTTAAAAATAATGAGCTTCGACTTTTTTAATTTTCCAAATGTGGTTAAGAGGTTAACCCTTGGCGACCTCATAAAGTTGGATAGTTCGCACCAAGCGGAGTGGACTGACCCCACCCCGGTAGACGATCCTGACCTATAGTTAGACTGGGTTCTGATAGGTCAAACCTGCTGGTCAGCTCAGTGCAAATCAGCACTTCTCGGTTGCATGTATGCGCATGGTGTATTGGCAAAAAATGAGTGGTGAAGTACAAGCCCGTACCACTCAGGTTAGCATTCACTTTTCAAACGGGATCGTTTACTTCTTTGATCGCTGTTGCACTTTGCAGGGGATCTCACTCGACGGCGATCTTACACCATCCAATACAGGGGTAATTATTGCCCGGCATTCACCCGGTAAACTCGATTGAACGTAAAGGGTATTAGCTTTGGATGGTGTTTCTGGTGTCCTCTCTTCGGGCGTAAACAACCAGATAAGAACAGCAATGATAATCGTGATGATAGCTGTGATGATTATCTTTAATTTTATTGAGGACATTACGTACCACCTTAATTAGCATTGGAATGCGTTACAAAGCACACCGGTATAAAATGCAGCACAAATCACATGATGCAATACACGAGGTGGATTATCCCAGCACGGGATAAAATGTGCGTCTGGAATGTCTCTTGTCAAATGATAGTCTGGATGCACCAGAACAAAATTGATGGCTTTTAGTGTGCTGGCAATATCAATAAACTCTTCACTTTCTTTGCTGTCTATGATGATAATATTTAAATCTACGTAGCGATCAGGTAATTCATACTCTTCTGCGGAAGATATCTTTTTATATAAAACCTCATCTTCGAAACCGGGTAACTTACTTTCATCTATTATTTCCGGGTTACAAGTAAATATATTCACTTCAAGATCGAATTCAGGCATCTCTAGTAATGGAGGTACTGAAAAATCCAAATAGCAAACATTATCTTCTACATAATAGGTTTTCATATGGTTGTTCTCGGTACAATAAGAGGGGGTAATGCAGGTGGGTATGAAAAAATTAACGGCTGTCCAATGGGCAGCCGCCTATACGTTATAAACCGAATACGTTAATGTAGAATTGACCGTTATTATCATCGGTCTTTTGAATGCGGTAAGTGATGGGTATTGAGTTGGCTTTTTCAGCATTGGCAAACTTTAAATCGGCAGCGCACTGGTACACATCAAGCTTACTTTGGTGCTCTACGGTTCTGACATTCTCCACCGAGATTGTCACACCATCAAGTTTGTAATACGTTTTGGCCGCTTCCTTGGTAGCAATATCAACCACCAGATTTTTAGCCTCATCACTATTGCACTTTGGTGTGCCTGAATCACAGCCAGACAGGCCAATCAAGGCAATGCATGAGTAGAGTAGTCTCAGTTTCATTGGAACGCTCACAGGAAGAATGATGCCACGCCTAATAGAGAAAGTAGGCAGTCAACACCGATAACCAGCAGCGCCAACACTTTCCACAGTTTATTAGCTGTTGTTCTCATAATGCAAAGGAACATCAGGCCACTCCAAACCAGCATACCAGCATCTATCCTGAGTATTGTCCCTGCTGATTCAGAAAAGTATTCTATCACTGACAACAACACGGCGGGGATAAACCACCATAGCCAGAACGTCTTTGTCAGACCATAGCCGCCACTGAGTAGCTTTTGTCTGACCGCATTAAGATCATTACGGCCTGCCTCTTCATTCGTTTTCTGGTTTTCTTTAAGCTTATCAATGAAAGACATTATCTATCCTTATTCAATGAAATGTTATCTTGCCTGATTTTCTCAACCAGATTCGCCGCTCGGTTATAACCAATCCTAAAATGCTGTTGAACAGCGGTGACATTATTTTTTAGTTCACCGCTGATGAGCATATTAAGCGCCTGGTCATAAAATGGGTCTACTGATGATTCTTGATTTAAGTCAGTTGGCATACTCCCTCTTATAATTGGTGGTCTGCATGTATAATTAATTACACAATGCAATTTTGAAAAATGAGTTTACTTATAAATGCCAGAGAGTGAGTTCCCGGCATTCATGCCACAATAACTATTGCATTCCTCAGTAGCCTGGACATTAACGCTATTCTGGCCCCATGTCAGAGTGATTAAGCATTGTTCTTTATCTCGCCATTGCAAGGTAGTATGCTCCGCTGTCTCAGCAATAGCAGTGGCGATCCCTTCCACTTCACAAACGTGCATATCCACATTGGTGTTAATCGAGTATTTTGCCTGTTGCCCATTACCCGGTACTGCCGATAATTTGATTTCACCATCGGGTTTCTGGTAGATAAGGATTTTTCCTTCCATTTTGGCGGCTACTGCTACATTGCAAAACAAGCTGCCAGCCAAGACTGCTATTATCATGTTTTTCATTGTTAACTCCTTGTCAGTTGATACGGATATTTTTAACGAATCTCCTCAGTGTCAGCGGCTTGCGTTTCTCCACATAAAAGTAAGCCACGTTGAAAGCCGATTTCTTATGGTTGCCTTTCCCCAATGAGGGCCAATCACGGAAAGCCTCTATCTGGTCTTCTGTATAGGGTGTGCCGGAGAAGTCGAACAACACCAGCAACGCCTTGCCGGGATATTTCATTAGCTTCTTCATTTCCGTACTGTTGACGGTCGCGGAGACGGTAGATTTCGCTGCGGTTGGCTTGCGTACCGCAAACTCAACTGCCACATCGTCAATCACAAAATCAATGTAGCCATTCCCTGTTATCGTCCCCGGTAGCTTCCCCTGCACCTCAGGTGATACCGCATCAGCAAAGTACCCTAATAGGTAGCAACGCACCAAGGGGAGTAGTTCTCTTTCGTTGCATTCATTCAACCGTAGTGTTTTGACAAACTCCTGCCGGTACAGCGAATGGAAGAAGTATTCAAAGCTTTCCGTTACCGATGTGATGGTGGTCGCCATTGTTATCCCTTTTTGGCATGAATCGAGGGTGCCTTGTTGAGATAACGACTCGGCCACAACTGTTCAGGTGTCATGCCCAATACCCCGGC
>NZ_JBKJYW010000357.1:0-4278 GCF_046715635.1 Serratia sp. (in: enterobacteria) | reverse complement strand
TTTGTGGCCGTGATGAGTCGCGTCAGATGGCGGCCTGGTTGAATACCAAGTCAGTGGATATTGAACGAGTGCTGGTCAGCCCCTATCTACGGGCCGAACAGACGCTGGAAACGGTGCGCGAAGCGTTAACGCTGCCGGAAGGCGAAGAAGTGCTGCCTGAGCTGACGCCGGGCGGTGATGCCGGGCTGGTGAGCTGCTATCTGCAGGCGCTGGCGAAAGAGGGCGTAGGTGCAGTGCTGGTGGTTTCCCATCTACCGCTGGTGGGTTATCTGGTGGCCGAGCTGTGCCCTGGGGAATGCCCACCCATGTTTGCTACCTCCGCCATCGCTAATGTCGATCTGTCCGAGGATGGCAGCATTGGCAAGTTTGAATGGCAGGTCAGCCCGTCACAGGTGATGGCCAAGGTCTGAACTTGTTCCCACCCTCAAAGGGCGATGATAAACATCGCCCTTTGTCATTAAAGTCATCAAAATTGCCATTGTAACGTAAAGCCCAGGTTGACCGGGCTGGTGGTAAAATTATCGGGCTTGGCCAGAGGCACTCCGACGAAGGCATCATAACCGACCGCTTTTACCCTCCCTCGAATACCAGCAATGCTACCGAGCAAGTGACCATCGGCGAAGTCGTTACTACCGTCACCCTTCACCCGGCCATAATCCATACCCAGGTATAATTGCTGCCCCAGTTTGGGCAGGTTTAGGTTCAGGTCATTACGCAGGTAGTAGCCCTTATTGGCCATCATATTCACTTCCCCGTCAAAACCACGTACGGTCCAGCGGTTACCGATACTGAACTGATCCTGGGTGGTCAGGCGGTCTGGGCTATATTGCTGGCGAAAGCGGGATTGATAACTCAGTGAGAGATCTTTCACGGTAAAAGGCGTATAGGTACTGACATCCAGATTGACGATGCGGCTTGATGGAGCACTGTCCACCGGTCTTTCGGCCCCAAACCAGGAGGTATCACGCTGATAACTCAACATGGCATCGACAACAGACTGGCCGACATAGTGGCGGTGATTGAACTCAAGGCTCCAGTGGGTCATATTACGCTTCTGTAACTGCAGTTCCGTATCGTTCAGATGAAAATGCGAGTTACGCTTGAGGACTTGAAAGCTGAGCGTGTTTTTTTGGCTCGCGTTGCGATACAACAGGCGATTTACTTTTAAGCTAAGGTTGCGATACTTGCCGCGGTAGGAAAAATCGGTATAGAAGCCATTGATATTTTGTAAATATTCGCTGCGGCTGGCATATAAATCCAATGACCAGAAGCCGTAGGGCACCGAGTAGTATAAAGAGCCATTATTAGAATGACGGGTCGATTGGAACTGCAAATCACGGCCGGCAGAAACATAGAACAGATCGTTCATCGAGGTCGGGTTATCAATATATAAAGCCAGACCGCTTTGATAACGCCCGGTTTGTTTACTGCCTGAATCATCCAGCCAACCTCCCAGACGCCAGAATGAGGGTTGCTTACGGGTTATTTCCAGATCGGATTCCCCCGGCTTACTGCCTGGATGGAGCGAGATATTGGCAACGACATCAGGAATGCGTTGCATGTTTTCCAACCCCTGCTCAATAGCACGCAGATCCAGCAGATCCCCTTGGCTGCCTGGGAAGGTAGTGTGCAAGCTGATGTACTTATCACTGTCGTCCGTTAGCCTGACGTCACCAATGGTGCCGGGTTGGATATCCAACGTGAGAAGCCCCTCCGACAGGTTTTGCTGAGGGATCATTACCCGGGTAGTGATATAGCCATGTCCAATCAGGTTATTTTGTATAGCGGTCGCGAGTGTTTTCACCCCCTGGATCCCCAGGCAGCGCCCTTGCGCCTGTGCTGTCAGTTTATGCAATGGTATCCAATGGGGGATCTTGTCGTCCTGGTTCAGTTCAACCCGTTGTAGGGTGAAGCAGGGTTGTTCTTCAGGAAAATCAATGCTGGTGCTTAGACTACCGTTGCCAGAGGAGCGAACGTCTTTACCTACGGTTTCCAATTGGTTGTAGCGTGCTTTTTCCTGTTCCTGCTGATGGCTCATTTGCTGCTCAATAAATTGGCCATTTTCAGCCGCCTGAACCAGTGGGGTAAAAATAAGCAATAGCCAAGCATTGGGAAAGCGAAAATGCATTTAATATCCTTATTGGCCGCTTTTTATTTTGACTCAACGGTACAAGTTTTGGAAAATCATAAATGATTTAAAACGAAGGGCCGCATTCTACGGGGAATACCCCCCTTGTCTACCCGACTGGGGGAATACAGGATCTTTCTATAATAACGAGAGTTATAATAATGATTTTTCTGAGTGCGTAACGATTGTTGGTGAGGGTTTATTCACTTGGTAATCAATGACTGAGTGAAAAATGAAAATAGCTGTTGGTTATTTTGTTGAGCACAACGCGACCTGAACGGGGCCGCGCGCCATATAAATCCGAGTCTGGATGGATATACCATTAGCGCTACTCTGGCAGCTCAACCAGCAGCAGCACCGCTGCACTCCCTCCCCATTCTTTAGGAGCCTGATGAAACGCCAGCACGTCCGGATGTTGCGCTAACCACAGCGGCGTTTGCTGCTTGAGGATATGTTTGCCGTGGCCGTGCATCACGCAGGCACAATGCACGTGTTCACGCTTGCAGGCGGCGATCATCGCCCCCAGCTCTTGCTTGGCCTGCATCTGTGTCAAACCATGCAAATCCAGGAACAGATCCGGCACGTAATCCCCGCGGCGCAGTTTCTTCAACTCATAATGGCTGTAGCCGGGGCGCACATAGCGCGTTGGGCCTTCATCATCCAGCTGCGGCTGGAATTCGTCGGAAAAGTAAAAGCTGGCATCCACCTGTTCTTGCAACAGACGCTGTGGCGCGATCTGCTTGGTTTTCATTTTAGGTTTCGGGTGGACGATGGTGTCCTGCTGTAGCTTCTTTGCTCCGGCTACCGACTCTCTAAAGAGCAACAATTCATCTTTGCTCACAGGGTGCTTATTCTTCATTATTCTCTCATCGCCTGTCATTTATGGCGTTAGTTTACCTGCTCGAAGGCGGCTGTCGACGCAAAACGGGTGCTTAATGTTAACGAGAATGCCTCTTGACTGCTATAGCTGCTGATTTGTCGCAGGCTTCATGGCAAACTACGGGGCTAAATCATGAATTATCGCGCCTGCCGGAGGGCAAATTGGACAAAATTTTCGTCGAAGAAGCAGTGAATGAGCTGCACACCATTCAGGATATGCTGCGCTGGGCCGTAAGCCGTTTTAACGCCGCCAATATCTACTATGGCCACGGAACCGATAATCCGTGGGACGAAGCCGTGCAATTGGTCTTGCCTAGCCTGTTCCTGCCGTTGGATATTCCTGAAGACATGCGCACTGCGCGTTTGACCTCCAGTGAGCGTCACCGCATCGTTGAGCGCGTGATCCGCCGTGTCAACGAGCGCATCCCGGTTGCCTACCTGACCAACAAAGCCTGGTTCTGCGACATGGAGTTCTATGTCGATGAGCGCGTGCTGGTGCCACGTTCACCGATTGGTGAGCTGATCAACGATCGCTTCAGCGCGCTGATCCCACATCCGCCACGCCATATCCTGGATATGTGTACCGGCAGCGGTTGTATCGCCATCGCCTGTGGCTATGCTTTCCCAGAAGCGGAAGTGGACGCGGTAGATATTTCCACCGACGTGCTGGCCGTGACCGAGCGCAATATTCAGGCACACGGCGTGGAACATCAGGTGATCCCGATCCGCTCCGATCTGTTCCGTGATGTGCCCGCGATCCAATACGATCTGATCGTCACCAACCCGCCTTATGTCGATGCGGAAGATATGTCTGACCTGCCGCAAGAGTTCCGCTTTGAGCCGGAGCTGGGCCTGGCCGCAGGTAGCGACGGTCTGAAGCTGGTGCGTCGTATTCTGGCCTGTGCGCCAGACTTCCTGAGCGATGACGGCGTGCTGATTTGTGAAGTGGGCAACAGCATGGTACATCTGATGGAACAATATCCGGATATTCCGTTCACCTGGCTGGAGTTTGATAACGGCGGGGACGGCGTATTCATGTTGACCAAACAGCAGCTGATTGACTGTAAAGAAAGTTTCAGCCTCTACCGCAGCTAACCAACAACCTGGGCCCGCGATAGTGCGGGCCTGTGTACCCCGTTTGCAAGCCGAACGGGATGACAACCAACGGTAAGGAGCCGTGATGGCAGGGAACAGTATTGGGCAGTTTTTCCGCGTCACCACATTTGGTGAATCTCACGGTGTGGCGCTGGGATGTATCGTAGACGGTGTGC
>NZ_JBKJYW010000356.1:0-6875 GCF_046715635.1 Serratia sp. (in: enterobacteria) | reverse complement strand
ATCTCAACCGTAACCTGCTGCTCAGTAACCATCTCTACTGGCAGATGGACCGCAAAGTGGATGCCCAGCGCGCGTTGATAGAGTCACTTTCGCTGGCCAACCGTACCGGGTTTATCAGCCACTTTGTGATCGAGGGAGAGGCGATGGCGCAGCAACTTCGTCAACTGATCCAACTCAACACGCTGCCGGAAATGGAACAGCATCGCGCCCAGCGCATTCTGCGCGATATCAACCAGCATCACCGGCATAAGTTCGCCCATTTTGACGAGAACTTCGTCGATAAGCTGCTAACTCACCCGCAAGTGCCAGAATTGATCCGCACCAGCCCGCTGACACAGCGTGAATGGCAGGTGCTGGGCCTGATTTACTCCGGTTACAGCAACGATCAGATCGCTGGGGAGTTGGCCGTAGCGGCCACCACCATCAAAACCCATATCCGTAATCTGTATCAAAAGCTGGGTGTCGCCCATCGCCAAGAAGCGGTGCAGCAGGCGCAGCAGTTGCTGAAAATGATGGGTTATGGTGCGTAGTTTTAAAAGCAGATCAATAGGTTAATCCCGATGTAGCGCCCTTCACCCTAACCCTCTCCCACAGGGAGAGGGGACCGAACGTGCCACATTTTGACAACTGCGTTCGACCATAAATCCGCAGGGGTGGATGTCCAGCTGGTTTAACCTTTACGCCGCTGCCTTGCTATCTATTTCGGTCATCCTGGGGGATTTCCCAGGATGAGCATTAATCCTCCTTTTATTACGCAACCTATAGTTTAGAAAATATATAAAGCCTGATACATCCACCAAATAAATAGGTCGCGCGATATCACTGGCGGTTAATCTAAAGCCCGCCGGTTTTCTCATGACTTTATCGTTTCATCTGGGTACTATTGCGGCAAATTTCCATATGGAGTTGGGATTGTGCCAATAAACAGGAAAACACTTATTGCGGTTGGAATTTATCTCACTGCCTCTCCGGCCATGGCGAGCACGGATACCCTCATCGATTATAGTTCTCGGCCCGACGCCGGGGTTTATCTGGGTAACCAGGTTGCCGCATCAACGCTATTTTCTCATACCCTGCACCAAAGAAAGACCGCGCCAGGGGACAGTCAATTCTGGATGCGCGTTTCGGGTTATCACAGCAAGGATCTGAGCGCAGGCGATAACGGCTTGCCCGTCGATATGGATCGTCAGGTCTTTATGCTTGGCGGCGATTTACTGGCCTTGGATAACAACAAAGAAGAGTGGACGGCAGGCCTGATGACCGGCTACGGCCATGCCAAGAGCAGCGCTAACAACGCCACCCTCTCATCCGAAGGTAAAGTCGACGGCTATTCTATCGGCGCTTACAGCACCTGGTATCAGGATAAGAAAAAGCACTCTGGGGCATATGTGGATTCCTGGCTGCAATATGCCTGGTTTAACAACAGCGTGACCTATGCCCAGGGCAAGCAGGATTATGACAGCACCGGCTTTAGCGCCTCGCTGGAAACCGGCTATGCCTTGCAGCCTTTTTCGGCACTCGAGTTGATTATCGAGCCACAGCTGCAGATTATTTATAACCGCTTCGATGCCGATAATTATCAGGATCCAGCGGGCGTCTATATTCATCAGGCAGATGTGCCAAACTTTACTTCTCGCGTCGGCATTCGCTGGTACAGCGATCAAGACGATTATACTACCGCCTATCTCGCCACCAACTGGTGGCATAATAGTGGTAAGAACACGGTTAACTTTAATGATACGCGGGTAGAAACCAACGCCCTGGATGATCTGTTTGAGGTGAAGTTAGGCCTGCATTCGCCTAGCACTTACAACATGCAGCTGTGGTTTGAAGGCGGGATCACCATGGGAGCCAACAGCTACCAGGATTACGGCGGCACCTTGGGTGTGAGCTATCGCTGGTAACAACGTTTTTCGCCATTATGTCCCCTAGACCGGTTCGGGCTCAAATGCTGGTATACCCTATGGATTTCAAGTTGCAGCTAGGCGACAAGCTCACTCATCCCCAGGAGCTTACTTTTCGTAAGTGGCTGGGGTGAGTGAACGCAGGTAACAACGCTGCAGCTTGAAAGACGACGGGTATAAAGACCCTGCTGTTGCTCTGGTCTAAATCCGGCCAATGTTGGATACAATAACGGCATTAGCCCATTACCCGGTATTTTGCAGTTATGGAACAATTTGAAACAATCGACGTAGAGCAGGCACACCAACGCCTGCAAGAAGATAGCGCCGTGCTGGTCGATATTCGCGATCCACAAAGCTTTGAGGCTGGGCATACGCCTGGCGCTTTTCATCTGACCAACGCTACCTTGTCCGCCTTTATGCAACAAAACGAGTTCGATCGCCCGGTGATGGTCATGTGCTATCACGGCAACAGCAGCCGTAGCGCCGCGCAGTATCTGCTGCATCAGGGGTTTGATGCGGTTTACAGCATTAATGGCGGTTTTGAGGCCTGGGCCCGCCAGTTCCCACAGGACGTTGAGACCTCCGCGTAGCCAGAAAGGGCGCGCCATGCGCAACCGCATGAACTGCGCCCTCCGTTACCACTACGCTGCAACTATTGGCTTTTTCACAAACAGGCCATAGCTAAAGGCCCCTAGCATCAACAACCCCGCGCCCAACAGGAACACATTGGTGAACTGTCCTGTCAGGTCCAGGATCACACCAGTGACAATCGGTGCCATCGCTGCGCCAAGGAACCCGCCAAAATTCTGAATAGCTCCTAATGATGCTACCTGATCTTTCGGTGCAATGTCCGTCGCTAACGTCCAGATCACGCCTGAAGGTAATTGCGAGCAGAAATAACCCAGCGATAATAATAAGATGCAGACCGGAGTGCTGCTAACGAACGGGATTGGCGCAACAAAGCAGGCCGCCATTGCCGCACCACAAACGATTGGGATCTTGCGCGCGCTGATGGTTTTCATGCCCCTGCGGATCAAGCGATCGGAAATCGCCCCGCCGCATAACACCCCTAATATCCCGGCAAAGAATGGGATCGACGCGATCCAACCGGTTTGTTTAAGGCTAAAACCTAACGAGTTCTCCAAATAGCTGGGTAACCAGGTCAGGTAAACCCAGATGGTAAACATGATGGAGAAGTTGCCCAATATCATGAACCAGGTGGTTCTATGGCGGAACAACGAACCCCAACTGGCTTTGCTTGCTCCCTTTTCTTCTGCAGCGGCAGGCATACGTTGACCCACATGGATCAGCGCTTCCTCCCGAGCCGTCGGATCACGGTAGAACTTGAACCAGGCCAATAACAGTGGGATCCCGGCCAGGCCGATCACGATAAACATACCGCGCCAACCGAGAGTCAGCAGTAAAACGGTCAGGATTGGCGGCGCTACGGCGTTGGCAATCTGTGAACCCGTATTAATAATGGACGTGGGTAAGCCACGCTCCTTTTCAGAAAACCACCGGTGGGTGATCTTGATCCCTGAGGTAAAGAACGGCGATTCAGAAATGCCAAGCATCATGCGCAGGCCGTAGAACATTGAATAGCCGTTCACAAATGCCGCCATCACGGTAAAGCTAGACCACAGGCCCAGCGCCCAGGAGAACATTTTCTTTGGCCCAAGCTTATCCACCAACCAACCCGCAGGCAGGTTAGCCAGCGCATAAGGCCATAAGAATGCGGAAAGCAGCATCCCCATTTGGGTTGAAGAAAAACCAAACTCTCGGGCAATAGTGGTATTGGCAATACTCAGGTTGGCACGGTCAAGATAGTTCACCACGGCGGCAACCAGCAGGATCACAATAATTCCCCAACGCAAACGAGAAACGGGAGTCACCGCATCCGAGCTTAAAGCAGAGGTGGCCTCTTTCATTATGCTACCTCCGTGAACAGGCTTAGATGGATTTTGATTACCGCTTTACGGATCAACACCTCTCCACGGCTCTGGCAGCATGGGCGATGCAGATCATGGGGGAAAAACACCGCGAACATCCCGGGCAATAGCGTCACAGGGATCTCATTGTGCGTTTGCTGATAGAACACGATATCGTGCTGCAAGCGCTGTTCTACCACGTCTTCATTCCCAAGGCGGCGTGCAACGCCGATGGTCTCTTCGCCCCGCAACAAATATTGAATATCGACAAAATCAAAATGCGATTCCGCTCGCATCTGTTCTGCCGGTACCGTGTTCATTTCCTGTAGCAGGCAAAACATCTTGCCGGGAATAATATCGAGTTTGCCAAGGGGCAACTCGCTAAAGTCAGTTTGTTGGATAAACGTAATAGCCTGGTGAAAAATGGGATGAAAGGCATGCTTTTCCTGATCCCAATCTTTTAAATCGCAAATTATCATGGTGTTCCATACCCCATATTGTGAATATTTTTATCAAGGGGCCGCGCTAGATGCCCCCCTGCAGCGGTTTATTCAACAATCTTTTTCTGGTAGAACTCGGTACCGGTGTGGATTTGATCCAGGATCACGCCCAATCCCCAGAATTTCTCCAGCACGTTGTCTTTATTGACCCGGCAAAATTCGCTGCCAAACGTCCCCAGTCGTTGGTGATAAATTTTGGCGTTCTTTGGATATCCCAGCGTTTCGCTCACGGCAGCCAATGACAGGAAGGTTGCCAGTTCCTCCGCCAAGGCCGGTTGTTGCGCACCCTGATGGTAAAGCCAGTGGTATAACTCCGGATGGAAGTTGGTGAATACGCCGCTGAAGCCTTTGGAACCAGCCAGCATGGCCGGATAGGCAATCGCAGCATTGGCATTGATAATGTTAAGTGGCGTATTGGCTACCAGTTGCACCCGGCGTGTCACGGTCGCCAGATCGCAGCTCACATCTTTGAGTACCACAAAGCGGCCACTATTGGCGCAAAAGGCCAGTTCCTCATCCGTCAGCAGGCGGCGATAAGGGGCCGGGCACTCGTACAAGCCCAGAGGCATACTGGCAGGCAGCGCCGCCAATAAGGCTTCCAGGGTGCTGAAAAACGTGGCACTCCCCAGATTTTTCGGATCGAGATGATTGGTTACCAGCACCAGTGCATCAATGCCAGTACCTGCCATCATTGCCAATTCTTCAATCTGTTGATCAAGTGCATCGCTGATATGGCCAGAAGCGATCACGGGTACGCGGCCATCCACCTGCTGCACCACAAAATGCGCCAGCTCAACCCGCTCCTGCAAACTGAGATATTGCATTTCACTGGATTGGCAGACGGCAAACAGTGCGTCGACGCCACGCTGCAGATACCAGTCAATCAGCCGCGACAAGCCGGGATAATCTATTTCATTATTCTCAGTGAACGGCGTTAACATTACTGGGACAACACCATTAATCGTTTTCATCTTTACTCCTGTTACCACATCGGTGGTGAATGGTTATCTTGTTGAAAGTGAAACAGCGTTAGCGCTGTGCCAACCGGGTAATGACTTGTGCATGCTCAGGCATATTGGCGGCCCCTTCGCGTTCCACGGCCAGTGAAGCAAAAGCCGCAGCGTAAGTAGCGGCCTGAGCAACCGTTTGCCCTGAAGCGGTAGCAGCAGCAAAGGCACCATTAAATGCATCCCCCGCACCGGTGGTATCAACGCTCAGTGCCGGAAATGCCGGGATATGCTGGAACTGCCCGCCATCAAAAATTAATGCCCCCCGCGCGCCCATGGTGATAATCACCTGACGGGCACCCAAAGCGGCGATGCGCTGTGCCGCCTTTTTGGCACTATCCAGATCCGTCACCTCAATGCCTGAGAGCAACGAAGCCTCAGTTTCGTTAGGTGTGATCACATCAACAAACGCCATGCATTGCAGTGCATCATCGGAATAGGGAGCTGGATTTAAAATAACCTTAACCCCCAGCGAATTAGCAAGGCGCATAACATTCAGCGTTGCGTCAAAGTTATTTTCCAACTGGACAAGTAATACATTGGCCTGTGAGAGTTCCGGAGTAATTGCAACCACTTCTTCGTTGGTAATGGTTTTGTTAGCCCCGGAGTAAATTGCAATCATATTCTCACCGTCCTGCTGTGAAACATAAATAATTGCATTACCCGTAGGTTCAGTTTCCGATTGATATAAATCAAAGGAATATATTTCGGACGAAGATAGATGATCAAAGGCAAATTGACTAAATTGGTCCTTGCCCACTTTAGAGACAAAATGCACTCTGGCCCCGGCCCGGCTGGCAGCCATAGCCTGGTTAGCCCCTTTTCCACCAGGGCCTAAGGTACTGCCGAGTGCCAGCAGCGACTCACCTCCCCGCGGGAACCGTGTCACTTTTGCAACGATATCGACATTAAATGACCCGAGAACACACACATTACCCTGCATAATTTTTCCTTTATCTTTTTCCGGCGTTTCTTTTTTATTTTTTTCCAAACGTTTGAGTAAAACTTCAAAACTCCGGCCAGTGTCAGTAATAAGTTGACTCTGCAAACTATGGCGGATCAGTATTGCGCCGCCATAACAACGACGTACCAATCCCTGCCGTGCCAATTCGTTTAAATCACTCCTGATGGTTTCTTTAGTTACCCTAAATACCGCAGCTAAATGTGTCACTCGGACACGATCATATTCATCGAGATATCCCAGGATCTTATTACGCCGTTCTTCAAGAAACATAGTCACCTCAGTATTTACCTTTGAGAGTATGTGAGCTCATGTGGTTAAAAAGTGACAGGGATCATAGGCTGTGAGGCAAAGCGGAAGGAAACAAAAATCGGCTAACAGGAAAAATCATCACCATCACCCGCCGTTTTTTGCAGATCCACTCCCTGTGCTCAGGATTTCAACGGTATAATCAGCCGCCAATGCCATCGGCGGTTTTGCCCGTGGCCAAAGTCATCTACTTAGACGGAAAATCTATGGTTCGAGTGATCGCCGTATCCAACCCTCGCCTGGCGCAGGCCTTTGTCGATTACATG
>NZ_JBKJYW010000355.1:0-6673 GCF_046715635.1 Serratia sp. (in: enterobacteria) | reverse complement strand
ACTGAATCTTCTGAGCGTTTCTTCAGCTGAGATTTTGTTCCAATCGCCTGCTCAGAATGGAGACATTATGGGCGGGCAAGCGTGGCCAGGGGGTGAGCATGTTCGACCCTATGCATAGTTAGCAGCGTGCCATCATTCTAAAAACAGCAACCTGGTACAATATTCTGCCCCCACGTCCCTCTATCCTTAAGCCACTTGAGAATGGCTGTTGATGATGGAGTCACTATGTTTGTCGGTGTGTTGTTTGCCCTGATTGCCGGGTTGATGTGGGGGCTGATATTTATTGGCCCGGTATTGGTGCCGGACTATCCAGCCGCGTTGCAATCCACCGGGCGCTATTTGGCTTTTGGGCTTGTCGTGCTGCCGCTGGCCTGGCTGGATCGCCGCCGCCTGCGTCACCTGCTGGCTAAAGATTGGCTAGAGGCGTTAAAACTGACCGCGATTGGCAATCTGCTGTATTACCTGTGCCTGGCCAGTGCGATCCAACGTACCGGAGCGCCGATATCGACCATGATTATCGGCACGCTGCCGGTGGTAATATCCGTTGCCGCCAATCTGTTTTATGGCCACCACGACGGCCGTCTTTCCTGGTGTAAATTAACCCCGGCCTTGCTGGTGATTGCCCTCGGGCTGGTGTTGGTCAACGTTGCAGAACTGCAGGGTAATAGCGAGCCTATTGATGTCTGGCGTTATACCAGCGGGTTAGGATTGGCACTGTTAGCGGTGGTGTGCTGGACCTGGTTCCCACTACGTAACGCGCGTTGGCTAAGGGATAACCCAGATAAACGGCCCGCGACCTGGGCTACGGCTCAGGGGATTGTGACCTTACCTTTGGCGTTGGTGGGGTATTTGCTGGTTTGTGGGCAATTGGCGCTGACACAGCCGCAGTTCGCGCTGCCGTTTGGCCCCAGGCCGCAGGTGTTTATCCCATTAATGATCGCCATCGGCGTGCTGTGTTCCTGGCTGGGTACGTTGTGTTGGAATGAGGCGAGCCAACGATTACCGACGGTGCTGCTAGGGCCGCTGATCGTGTTCGAGATCCTGGCAGGATTGGCCTATACCTTTATGCTGCGCCATAGCTGGCCGCCGTTGATGACGCTATGTGGCATCGCCTGTTTGATGATTGGGGTGATTTACGCCATGCGTATCAAGCTGGAGCCGGTGGTTATTTCATTGGAAGAGCAGCGTTAAAAATACCGAGCCTGCCAACACAGGGGCACCGCACGTTACGCCCGTCAAAATATGAGGCTACGGGTTTCCCCGTAGCCGTCATCAATTAACGTTTACTGTACTGGATAATATCTTCGGCCACATTGCGTGGAGCTTCTGCGTAGTGGCTGAATTCCATGGTGTAGGTAGCACGGCCTTGCGACATGGAACGCAAGGTGGTGGAATAACCGAACATCTCAGACAGCGGAACCTTGGCATGGATCTCTTTGCCTCCGCCACCGGGGATATCCTCCATCCCTTGCACCATACCGCGCCGTGACGAAAGATCGCCCATCACGTTACCGGCGTAATCCTCCGGTGTTTCCACTTCTACCGCCATGATCGGCTCCAGGATCACCGGGCTGGCCAGGCGACAGGCCTCTTTAAAACCAAAGATGGCCGCCATACGGAACGCCTGCTCGGAGGAATCCACGTCGTGATAGGAACCAAAGGTCAGATGCACTTTGACATCGACCATCTGATAGCCCGCCAACACGCCATTATTTAGCGCTTCCAGGATGCCTTTTTTCACCGCCGGAATGTATTCCCCGGGGATCACGCCGCCTTTGATTTCATCAAAGAACTCAAAGCCTTTACCGGGTTCATTGGGTTCCACCGTCA
Source organism: Serratia sp. (in: enterobacteria) (assembly GCF_046715635.1). Taxonomy (GTDB): domain Bacteria; phylum Pseudomonadota; class Gammaproteobacteria; order Enterobacterales; family Enterobacteriaceae; genus Chania. The sequence continues at coordinate 4,843 of NZ_JBKJYW010000355.1, read as the reverse complement.
ACACCACGTGGCCATATTGGCCTTTCCCGCCGGACTGACGCACAAATTTCCCTTCCACGTCGGTCACTTTCTGGCGGAGGGTTTCGCGGTAAGAGACCTGGGGTTTACCGGTGTTGGTTGCGACACCAAACTCGCGCCGCATACGGTCGACAATGATCTCCAGGTGCAATTCACCCATACCGTAGATAATGGTCTGGCCGGAGTCTTCATCGGTGCGAACACGCAGCGAAGGATCTTCCGAAGTCAGGCGTTGCAACGCAATCCCCATTTTCTCCTGGTCGGCCTTGGTTTTTGGCTCGATGGCCTGCGCAATCACCGGCTCCGGGAACACCATGCGTTCCAGAGTGATGATAGCGTTAGGATCGCATAGCGTATCGCCGGTGGTCACATCCTTCAGGCCCACGCAGGCGGCAATATCCCCGGCGTGCAGCTCATCGACCTCTTTGCGATCGTTGGCGTGCATCTGCACGATACGGCCAATACGCTCTTTCTTGCCTTTTACCGGGTTATAGACGCTATCGCCTTTGGATACGATGCCGGAATAGACGCGCACGAAGGTCAACTGGCCAACAAACGGGTCGGTCATCAGCTTGAATGCCAGCGCCGAGAACTTTTCATTATCATCGGCCTTGCGGGTGATAATGTCATCGCGCTCGTCATGGCCTTCCATCGGTGGCACATCCAGCGGAGAGGGCATCAGTTCGATCACCGCATCCAGCATGCGCTGGATACCTTTGTTGCGGAATGCCGAACCGCACAGCATCGGCTGGATCTCACCGGCAACGGTGCGGGCACGCAACCCCTGGACGATCTCCTCATTGGTTAATTCAACCTGATTGAGGTATTTGTCCATCAGCGCTTCGGAGCCTTCCGCTGCGGCTTCAATCATCTTGTCACGCCACTCTTGGGCAGAGGCGAGCATTTCAGTCGGTATCGCCTCAAAGCGGTAGGTCATTCCCTGGGTAGCTTCATCCCAGAAGATAGCCTGCATGCGGATCAGGTCCACTACGCCAGCAAAATGGTCTTCTGCGCCGATGGGGATCACCACCGGCACCGGATTGGCTTTCAGGCGTTCGATCATCATATTGCGCACGCGGAAAAAGTCCGCGCCGGTGCGGTCCATTTTATTGACGAAGGCCAGCTGCGGCACCTTGTACTTATTAGCCTGACGCCACACGGTTTCAGACTGCGGTTGCACGCCGCCGACCGAGTCATACACCATCACGGCACCGTCCAGTACGCGCATCGAACGTTCCACCTCAATGGTGAAATCGACGTGCCCGGGGGTATCGATGATATTGATCCGGTGCTGAGGAAAATTATGCTCCATGCCGTTCCAGAAGCAGGTGGTTGCGGCGGAGGTAATGGTGATCCCGCGCTCCTGCTCCTGCGCCATCCAGTCCATGGTAGCGGCGCCGTCGTGGACTTCGCCCAGCTTGTGACTGACCCCGGTGTAAAACAGAATCCGCTCGGTCGTCGTGGTTTTGCCGGCATCAATGTGCGCCGAGATGCCGATATTGCGGTAGCGTTCGATGGGGGTAGTGCGTGCCATAATTAACCTTTCTTAGCCTTGTGGCGTACGGCTTTAACAGTTTGGGTAAAATGATATCCCTCAATGGGTTATCAACCAGGCCCAGAACAACAACGTCCTACGGCCTTGGTGTAATCGTAGTTGATGGTAGGGACTTTATTAACCAATGACTGTGATAGGTCGTTTAAAAACTCAACATTAAAAGTTAAAGGGTTAAAAGTGACAGGTCACTATAAGGTCATAATTAACCTACATAATCACCCATTCATCATGAGACTTAGCGGCCATTTCTGCGGATTTGTCGCCAAGTCACTGCCGAGAAAATTCCTCGCCATTTTCTTTTTGTGGATCCTATGGGCAAACTACACAGCCCGTGAAAGGAGGGGGAAAGGTTTTCCATTCAAGCCTAGAGGTTCGCCTGCTTGGGGAAATAAGATCACAGTTGGCAATAATTGAGTGGAAAAGCTGGTAAAAAAGCACCTCCGTGAGGTGCGAAGTAACTCAAGATACACAAAGGAAAACGACGTTACTGATGTAGCTTCACGTATTCTTCGTTCAAGAGTTCATATATTTTGCTGAATCGCTGCTGAATGATTAGAGGTTGTCCCTCTCTCGCCGCCAAAACACCCGAAAGAATGATGCATGTTTGATTAAAAAGGAAAATTTTCAACTCATCGTCTGACATTTTGTATGACTCTTCATTGGCTGATTTGAGACCCAAACGGTAGGGGAGCGAGAATAGAAGTGGCAGGGTAAACACATCCACTAGTCACTCTCAGGTAAGAAGAAATGACCACACTTATGACAGATGATGGTGACATTTTTACGTAGCTTCTCGCTACTTTGCTCAGACTTAAATGAACAATTAGGGCATGTGACTTTAACTGATGTGTCACTAAACATCCTAAGGAAACCAAAGATAGACATATCTTTTACCTAGTAGATGTATGAAGGATAAGCATACACCTATATGAGTATGATAGCTTGAGATTGTTTTTTACCCACTCGTTAACCACGAGGCGTTTTTTCAGGTTACTGGGCAAGGTGCGATAACCCTGCACCTCTGCCTAGTCTGGGCTTGATTTTTCTGAAAGAAATTGATGTTTATGTGAATTTGAGCGAGACATTTCTCAAACTTCATGGTTAAATTCCGAATTCGCTCACATAGCACATTATTTTATTGCAGAGCGAGTTTTATTTACTCATGGATTAAGAGATTAACATGCAAAAAACATATTTATCAGTACTTCTGGCTGGCGCAATGGCATTGTCTTTCGGCGTTCAGGCTGCGGGTGAAAGCACTATTTCTTTAGGTTATGCTCAAAGCCACGTGAAGGTTGATGGCAATAGCCTCAATGAGAACCCTAAGGGCTTTAACCTCAAGTATCGCTATGAAATTGATAACAATTTAGGCTTTATCACTTCATTTACCTACACCACGCAGTCGTATGATTACTATTATGGCAGTCACAAAGTGGGCGATGGTGATTTAAAATATTACTCCCTGACTGCCGGCCCAGCCTATCGCTTTAATGACTATATCAGCGCCTACGGTTTAATCGGTTTTGGCCACGGCAAGGCGACGTCCAATGTCTCTCTGCTGGGGTACTCTGCGAACACCGACGAAAGCAAAACCAGCGTTGCTTATGGCGCCGGTTTACAGTTTAACGTTACCCCGAATATTGCTCTTGATGCCCATTACGAGTATGCAAAACTGGGTGATTTTAAAGTCGGTACCTGGACCGTTGGTGCTGGCTATCGCTTCTGATAGCAATGTCTTAAAGGGTTTTGAGGGAACAGCACTACGCCATTACCTGCCGGTAAACATGGGCTAGCCTTCTTGAAACCCTGGAGCCGCCGCCACCCTGCGTCGGCTCTGGTTTTACCACACCTCAAATGGGCTTCTTTTTCACCGAATCTTGCCTGCTGTCTGGTTACGGACCCTGTCAAAACATCGCAATACCCCTTCCACATTCCGTTGGCAGGCGGTTTAATGTAGCGGCGATAAAATCCTGAGAATCCGTTTGCTGAAAGGACTCGTCATGTCTGCGTTGCGTGTTCTGTTTTTGCTGGCCGTCGCGGTCCAACTGCCAGTCTACGCCAAGCCGCTGGTCAAGCCATCCGGCACCATTCAATGGCAACCCTGCAACAGCCCAGCCTTTCAGCACTGGTTCAGCGATGGGCCGCCTCCCGCCGGGTTACAATGTGGCTATGTCGAAGCGCCTCTGAGTGACCAGAATGCAGCACAAACCGTTCGACTGGCCCTCACGCGGTTACCTGCGGTAAGCTCAAAAAAAGGCAGCGTGGTGATCATCGCCGATGGACCAGGCTCGCCAGGGATCAATCCGCAAATCGCCGAGCAGGGACCCGCCTGGCGGTTGCAAAAATCTTACGACATCATTGGTTATGATCCGCGCGGTGTGGGGCAATCGACACCCAAAATTTCATGCCAACTGACAGCCAGTGAGGAAACACCCTCACCCGATGAAAACGATATCCCCGGTGCAGAGCAACAGGCGCGGGATATGGTGGCGGCATGCATCAAGCAGACAGGAGCCGATGTGGTGCAACATATGGGCACCCGCGAAGCCGTTAACGATTTGGATGCTATTCGCCGGGCGTTAGGTGAGCCCGCGTTGACCGCGGTGGCTTACTCTTACGGTACCAAGGTCGCGGCTTTGTATGCAGAGCGTTTCCCAAAGAAAATCCGCGCATTGGTGCTAGATGGCGTGGTAAACCTAAAGGACGACGACTTTAGCCAACGCATCAATCAGGAGCGAGGTTTTCAGCAAAGCTTCCTGCGTTTTGCCGATTACTGTGAGAAAAGCGGCTCATGCCCGTTGACTAGCGAGCCGAACAGGGCGATCCAGCTGTTCCACACGATGCTGCGCAAGTTGCACGATACTCCTTTCATTACCCCGTCGGGTTATGAAATTGCTGCCGATGATGCGATCATCTTGACGCGTAACCTTCTGCCCAAGCGGGAACGTTGGCCCAAGCTGGCCAAGGCCTTGGGTAAAATCGATGCTGGCAAAGCCGATGGTGGGGTGACCGACCTTATCGATGAAAGCTATACCCCCGATGCTGATGATGCGCGAACGGTGATCACCTGTGCAGATATGGCAAAACCTGATGCTGATCAGCAGTTGTTGCGTCGGCAGCGCCAGCAAATCAATACCGCCGCCTCATTTCCCAACTACTTACCGTTGCATGAGTATCCACTGGAGACGTGTGATTTCTGGCCATACCCTGGTCAAGAGCAACCGCATGCTCCAGCGCTTTCTAGCGCTCTCCCGCCGTTGCTGTTTATTA
>NZ_JBKJYW010000354.1:0-7087 GCF_046715635.1 Serratia sp. (in: enterobacteria) | reverse complement strand
AGGGTCTCTTGTTCAATTTCTTGCCAGGGAATAATCACTTGGTGGGTTCCAAAAAAGGAGAAAGCCAGGCTGGGATACGCTGCTCCAGCCACATTTGCGGTTTTTTCAAGGTGCCGCCGACAAAGCCGACGTGGCCACCGCACTCTGTCAGCTGATATTCGATATTAGGCGGCAGGCCGGCGAGATCGGGGATCACCGCATCGGTCATAAACGGATCGTCTTTGGCGTGAATGATCAACAACGGCGTGGCGATCTGCGGCAACAGCGGCAGGGCGCTGCAACGGCGATAGTAATCGACCGCATCGCTGAAGCCGTGAATGCGCGAGGTGATCACATCATCAAACTCGCGAATGCGCCGCAGCTTGTTCAGTTGCGACAGATCCAACGGCAAAGTGCCTGGGTAGTGCAGCAGCTTACGCGTGGCATTCTGCTTGAGTTGGCCCAGCAGGTAGCGCTGATAGACGCGTGAGAATCCCTGTTCCATGCGAATCGAGCAAGGCTCCAACATCAGCGGGGCGGAAACCACCACCGCCGCTTGTAGCAGACTGTCATTGCCTTGTTGGGCCAGATAATAGGCCAGCATATTGCCGCCAAGGGAAATCCCGACTGCCGCCGTTGGCACTTCGCCAAAGTTGTCACGCAGCCAGCGCAGGAAGAAGCGGGCATCTTCCGTTTCGCCGGAATGGTAGATCCGTTGCTTACGGTTGGGTACGCCGCTGCAACCACGGAAATGCATCACCACGCCCAACCAGCCTTGCTCGCGCCAGGCATTGAGCAGCCCATGGGCGTAAGGGCTGTAGAAATTGCCCTCTAACCCATGGAACAGCACCACGCGGGGTTTATCGCGTGCTAGCTGTGGGTCTTCACTCCATGCCAGATCGACGAAATCGCCGTCCGGCAACTCCAGCCGCTGCCAATGGGGTTGTAGCAGCACGCGGCGGCGTACCAGCCGTGGCAGCAGGGTTTGCAGGTGTGGATTACTGGCCCCGGTCAGGGGGCGAAAGGATTCATACATAATGAATAAAATTCTTGTTGGCGGCTATTGTGTGATCCGTACCGCACTGTTAGCTTCAAACACATGTATTAGCAATCATACTGCAAAAAAATCATTTGGGTGAGGAGCACCCGCTTCATGGAACTGAGTTTATTTCTTTCGATGCTAGGCTTCCTGTGGGTGGCTGCGATCACTCCTGGCCCCAACAACATGTTGCTCACCACTTCCGGTGCCAATTTCGGCTTTATGCGTTCATTGTGGCTGATGATCGGCATTATGCTTGGCATGCAGAGTATTCTGGTGCTGGTGGCATTTGGTGTTGGCGGATTGATCCTGATTTATCCTTCTTTGCACCTGATCCTGAAAATTCTTGGCAGCCTCTATCTGTTGTGGCTGGCATGGAAAGTGGCTACGGCGGCCTATGAAAAGCTGGAAACTGACGCGCCGCCACCGAAGCCTGTGCGTCTGTACCAAGGGTGGCTGTTGCAATTCCTCAACCCCAAGGCCTGGCTGATGGCACTGGGGGCGGTGGCGAGCTTTAGCCTGGCAGGGGATAAATACAACCACTCCATTCTGGCCATCGCCTTCGGCATTTTTGCCGTCAATATCGTGGCTGGGATCGTTTGGTTGGGATTCGGTACGGTGATTGGCCGTCTGCTGCGCAGCAAGCAGGCCTGGATTATCTTTAACGTGTCGATGGGGCTGTTAACCGCGGCCTGTGTATTACTGATTTGGCATTAAGGAACCGTAATGGCCGAAAACTATTTCCATGTTGATGCCTTCATTGGCGAAGGAATGCGGGGTAACCCGGCCGGTGTCTGCCTGCTACAACAACCGCTGGAGACGGCGCAGATGCAGGCCATCGCCAATGAGTTGAATCTGCCGGAAACCAGCTTTGTCTGGCAGGATAGTGATATGTATGCGATCCGCTGGTTCACGCCGACGCGGGAGGTGGATCTGTGCGGACATGCCACTTTGGCCACGGCACACGTGCTGTTAAACGTGGTGAACCCGGGGTTAAGCGATATCCGTTTCCGTTCCGCCAGCGGTGAGCTGTATGTCAAACGCGATGCGGCGGACGGTGAACGGCTGGTCCTGGATTTCCCTTCTCGCCCAGCACAGAAGATTGACGAACCGGCGCAGTTGGCCGCTTTGCTCGGTGTGCAACCGCAGGAAGTGTGGCGAGCCCAGTCGTTGATGGCGGTATTGGCCGATGAGGCTCAGGTCAGAGCTGCACAGCCTGTGATCGCCGAGCTGATCGACCATCTCGGCTGCGGCGTGATCGTCACGGCTCCGGGTGATGAGGTGGATTTTGTCTCGCGCTATTTCTCAATGGATCGCAGCGAAGATCCGGTAACTGGCTCCGCCCACTGCATACTGCTGCCTTACTGGACGGCACGTCTTGGCCGCCAGGAGTTACATGCAAAACAGCTGTCATCACGCGGCGGTGAGCTGTTCTGCGAGCAACAAGAAGAACGCACGTTGCTCGGCGGCTACGCGCGCATCTTCTTGCGTGGTTCTCTTTCAGGTTGAACTCCGTTCCAGCAGTTGCCAATCCAGCACGTCGTGGCAAGGGGGCAACTGCTGGCCCTGAATTTTCTCCAGCAGCAGTTGCACGCTGCGCACGCCGAACAGATGCATTGGCTGCACGATGGTGGTCAGCGGTGGGGTGGTGATACTGCCAAATGGCACACCGTCAAATCCCATCACAGCGATATCTTCTGGAATGCGTAAGCCCTGCTGGTGCAAGGTACTCATCGCGCCCCCGGCAATCACATCCGAAATGGCAAATACCGCATCTGGCCGCTGCCCGTCTGCCAGCAAATCACTCATCGCCTTGGCTCCAGCGGAGTAATCCAGCCCTTCGACGTATTCTACCCGGCAATAGTCCAGCCCCAACTCGGCCAACGCCTGCCGGTAGCCCTGTTCCCGCTGTTGTGAAAACAGGTAACGCATATCACCATTGAGCAACGCGATCCGTTGGCGGCCTTTGGCGGCCAAGTGCTGCACACCGGCCATGGCGGCCTGGTGGTTATCGATGGTGACGGAGGAGGCACGGAATTGGGTATCCCCTTCGCCGCATTGTACCCAGGGGAAATCACCGATCATCGCGGTCAGACCCGGCAAACAGCTGATGGCATCCATGGTGATCACCCCGTCAACCACTTTGCCACTCAGCAGGCTGAGGTAGGCGGATTCACGAGTCGGGTTGGATTCCGAGTTGCACAACAGAATATGGTAACCGTGGCGTTCGGCTTCTTCTTCGATACCGCGCACTACCAGTGAGCAAAAGGGGTTGGTGATATTGGACACCAGCACCAGCAGCATCCCGCTACGAGCAGTGCGCAACTGGCGTGCCAGTAGGTTGGGTTGATAGTCACAGGCGCGGATCGCCGCCAGGACCTTATCGCGAGTCGCCGGTTTGACGATCTGTTGGCCGTTCAACACCCTTGAGACGGTAGCCGCTGAGACACCAGCGATTTTTGCCACCTTTGCTATCGACATGGTTTGCTTTTCCTTCTGCCTACTATATGGCAATGCACACTATGTAGAGGCTGTGTTGCTGTTAAACGGGCGCAGCACGCGGCGCCCCTACGGTCGTATATATTCGACCTCGACACATTTAGCCTCATTGCCAATTTGGCATCAATCTGATCCCTACGTGGAATTTGTGACCTCGATTGCAGATCTCTCTTCTCGACGCTTTTATCTAGCTTAATCGGGTTGCCGAAAAAAAGAGATCGATTACATTTTATTCATTAGCTAAATGTAATCGATTTCATACAGGTTTTTGTACCGAATTCCCCAAAGAACGACGCAATAGGAGATGGCAGATGGAGATACAGCTTCAGCTAGCGCAAGCGCAGGATCGTAGCGAGATTGCCGCTCTGATCCATTGCTCAACCAATGCCTGGTATCAGCGCCACGGACTGGGCGACATCTTCTCTGCGGGGCCGGAAAGTTGTGGCCTGTTTGTTGATGTTTACCAGCAGTTGGATGAGGGCCACCATTGGATTGCGCGCGATCAACAAGGGGCGATCTGCGGCTCCTGCTTTTTTCACCCGCGTGAAACCCATTTGGGGTTGGGCATCATGAATGTTCATCCCGATTATTTTGGCCGCAGGATTGCCAGCCGTTTGTTAGCCAAGGCCGACGAACTGGCGGGGGGCTTACCGGTCCGTTTGCTGTCCAGCGCGCTGAACCTGGATTCCTATTCGCTCTACCAGCGTGGGGGATTTACCCCGTATGCCCTCTATCAGGATATGGCGATCCCGGTGCCGAGCCAGGGATTGGCTTATCCACACCTGACTCGTGGCCAGGTGCGGGCAGCACGGCTCGATGACCTGCCAGCCATCCTGGAGCTGGAGCGCGAAATACTGGGCATCGAACGCCAGCGAGATATCGATTATTTCCTTAGTGATACCAGTGGACTATGGCGGATTGCTGTCTGGGAATTGGACGATCGCATCGGTGGCTATCTGGCCTCGGTGGCACACCCTGCGTCCCGCATGCTGGGGCCAGGCTGTTGCCATAACGAAGAGATCGCCCTTGAGTTACTCGGCTGGATGTTGGATCGCCATCATCGTGGTACGACACCGGTGGTGTTGGTGCCCGCAGAGCGCTCCGCGCTTAGCCAGGTTTTGCTGCGCTGGGGCGGACGAATTTGTGAATTACATGTCGCGCAGGTGAAAGGCCAGGCGCAACAACCCGGCGGCGTGGTGATGCCGTCTTTTTTGCCGGAAAGCGGTTAGCACCGGCGTCGTTACTGTATTAACCAACCAACATCGATGGGGGAGTTATGCAAACAGATAGCCTGGGCCAGGCAGCCAAAAGCGCCACGTTCAAATGGGTGGTGCCACGATTGGCACTGATGATGTTCCTGCAGTTTTTTGTCTGGGGAGCCTGGTACGTCACGCTCGGCGTGGTGATGGGCAAATATGGTCTGGCCGCGATCATAGGCGATGCCTATTCCACCGGGCCAATCGCCTCAATCCTGTCGCCTTTTGTGCTGGGCATGGTGGTCGATCGCTTCTTTGCCTCGCAAAAAGTGTTGGCTGTGCTGCACCTGATTGGGGCTGGCCTGCTGTGGATGATGCCAGGGTTCTTTGCCGAGGGGCAGGGCAGCGGGCTGCTGTGGATCATCTTCGGCTATATGCTGTGCTACATGCCCACTATTGCCCTGAGCAATAACGTGGCGTTTTACAGCCTGAGTAATAGCGAGAAAGCCTTCCCGGTAGTGCGGGCGTTTGGCACCTTTGGCTGGATTGTCGCTGGGCTGATCGTCGGCACCAGCGGCCTGTCGGACAGTACCGATATCTTCTCGCTGGCAGCCGTGGCCTCGCTGGTATTGGCGATTTACAGCTTTACGCTGCCGCATACTCCGGCCCCAGAACGTGGCAAGCCAGTAAAAATGCGCGATCTACTGTGTGCTGATGCCTTTGCAATGCTCAAGCAACGTCATTTCCTGGTGTTTATCATCTGTGCCACGCTGATCTCGATCCCACTGGCGGCTTATTACGCCTATGCCGCGCCTTTCGTGGCCGCGACCGGTTTCACCAACGTGGGGGGCGTGATGTCGCTAGGGCAAATGTCCGAGCTGTTCTTCATGCTGCTGATCCCGTTCCTGTTTGCCCGGTTGGGGATCAAGTACATGCTGATGATCGGCATGCTTTCCTGGTTCCTGCGCTATGTGATGTTTGCGCTGGGCATAACCGAAGAAATGCGCTGGATGATCTACCTCGGCATCATCCTGCATGGCATGTGTTATGACTTCTTCTTCGTCATCGGCTTTATCTATACCGATAAAGTGGCGGGCGACAAAGTGAAAGGCCAGGCACAAAGCCTGCTGGTACTGTTCACCTACGGTATCGGCATGTTGATTGGTTCGCAGATCAGCGGTGCGCTGTTTAACCATATGGTAACGGCGGACGGAGCTGCGGCGTTGCCGCAATGGCAGCACTTCTGGTGGTACCCGGCCTTCGGCGCATTGGCGATCGCTGCGCTGTTCTTCTTCACCTTCAACTACCGGGATATTCCAGCAGGGGAGAAACGGGATGGCTGATTTGCGGGTGCTGGTGGTGGGCTGCGGCAATATGGGGGCTTCCCATGCCGAGGCCTACCACGCTATGGAAGGGGTGACAATCTGCGGGCTGGTGGCACGGGGTGAGTCGCGTGAGTTGCTCAATCAACGTTTGGGGGGCAGTTATCCCACTTTTAGCGAGTTTGAGTTGGCGCTGGCGCAAACCCGGCCTGATGCCGTGTGCCTGACCACTTATCCAGACACCCATGAAGCCTACGCCTTGGCGGCGTTGGCTGCGGGGTGCCATTTGTTCATCGAAAAACCGCTAGCCACCACGGTGGCCGGGGCCGAAAGGGTGATTGCTGCTGCCAGACAGGCACAGCGGCAGGTGGTGGTGGGCTATATCCTGCGCCATCACCCCTCTTGGCAACAGTTTGTGGAACTCGCGCGGGGGTTGGGTAAGCCTCTGGTGATGCGGATGAACCTCAACCAGCAAAGCCACGGGCAGATGTGGAATGTGCATCGCAATCTGATGCAGTCATTGTCGCCGATTGTCGATTGCGGCGTACATTATCTGGACGTGATGTGCCAGATGGCCCAGGCCGAACCGATCAGCGTGAGCGCTATCGGCGCCCGCCTGACGGATGACCTGCCGCAGGGGATGTATAACTACGGCCAACTACAGGTGCGTTTTGCCGATGGGTCGATCGGTTGGTACGAAGCGGGTTGGGGGCCGATGATCAGTGAAACGGCCTACTTTGTGAAAGATGTCATTGGGCCAAGAGGCGCGGTTTCGATCGTGGCCCGTCATCATGAAAGGGCTTCCGACGATGTCGGGGGGCATACCAAAACCGAATCATTGCGGGTGCATTACGCCGATTTAGACGATGAGAATCGCTTTAAGCGGCCGGATCGCTGGATCGATTGCCAGGATGAGCCGGACCATTTAGCGCTGTGCCTGAGTGAACAGCGGTACTTTTTACAGGCTATTCGTGAGGGCCTGGATCTCAATCAGCATCTTCAGGATGCATTGAACAGCTTACGGGTGGTGCTGGCGGCAGACGAGGCGGTAC
>NZ_JBKJYW010000353.1:0-10525 GCF_046715635.1 Serratia sp. (in: enterobacteria) | reverse complement strand
ACCGTGGCCGAAGCGCTGCGCTATGGCGTGTTCGATTACCTGATCAAACCCCTGGCCTATGACCGTCTGGCGCAAACCCTGCAACGCTTTAGCCAACGGCGCGAAGCGCTGAAAGACAAGGCGCGGGTCAACCAACGCCGTATCGATGAAATGTTCAACACCTACGCCCGCGGTGGCGATCAGGCCGCGTTGCCCACCGGCATCGATGAACTGACGCTGATGAAGATCCGCGCCCTGTTCGAAGATCCGCAAGTGCGTCATACGGCGGAAAGCGTAGCGCAGCAAATCGGGCTGAGCCGTACCACCGCCCGGCGCTATCTGGAGTTTTTCAGCGCCAACGATCGATTAGTGGCGGAGATTATTTACGGTAAGGTGGGCAGACCCCAGCGGATCTATCGTTCTGCAAGCAATGACTAGCGGCAATGGCCCCGCCGCTCGCCATCTTTAATGCCAATCTGTTAACTCCCTTCCATTTTGCAGCGCAACAGTTGCCAGTGAGAGTTTTCCTGCGCATGATGCGGAAAATCTCACACTTTGTTACAGGCTTATGATTAACGTTGCGCTGATAGACGACCACGTGGTGGTTCGTTCCGGGTTTGCCCAGTTACTGTCGTTGGAAGAGGATATCCGTATCGTCGGCCAGTTCGACTCGGCGGCACAGGCATGGCCACACTTGCTGCGCGATCCGATCGACGTGGCGGTGCTGGATATCGCCATGCCGAACGAAAGCGGCCTCAGCCTGCTCCAGCGTCTACGCCAACAGCGCCCCACCTTTCGCGCCATCATTCTCAGCATCTATGACACCAATGCCTTCGTGCAAAGCGCGATTGATGCCGGGGCCGGCGGTTACCTTACCAAACGCTGTGGCCCCCATGAACTGGTGCAGGCGGTGCGCGCCGTCAGCAGCGGTGGGCTTTACCTGTGCGCGGATGCCTTGCGCGCACTGCGCCATACTCCGCAGCCACCGCAAGAATTGCAGGTACTCACCCCGCGTGAAAAAGAGATTTTCGATCTGCTGGTCAACGGCCTGAGTGTCAAAACCATCGCCCAACAGTTAACCTTAAGCCATAAGACCGTGCAGGTGCACCGCGCCAATATCCTCGGCAAACTGCATTGCGACACCACCGTTGAACTGGTGCATTTCGCGCTGCAACATCAGCTGCTTGCCGGGAGTTAGCCGGTGCCGCCAATGATGCGCCGCCTGGCGCTTTCGCTGTTTCTGGCGCTGTTTTTTACCCTCAGTTGGCTGGCCCTATGGACCATTAGCCTGCACCTGAGCCATGACGGTCAACAGGCCGTGCTGCTGTTTCCCCAAGGGCTGCGGCTAGCGCTGCTGATCCTGCTACCCCGGCGTTACTGGCCCACGCTATTACTGGCGGAACCCGCTACGCTGCTATGGCTGTATGACCAGCAATTGCTGAGCGATCGCTCGGTGCTATTGCTACCGTTGTTAAGCCTGCTACCGGCCTGGGGCACTCAGCGGCTGTGGTATCGCTATCACCTGTATTGGCAACGGTTGTCGCTATTGCTGGCGGCCATCGCGGCCAATGCACTGCTGTGTGGATTACTGGCGGGGTTCTGGCTGCCATCCAGTATCAGTCAAACCTTGCTGACCAGCTTTACCGGCGGCGTGCTGCTGGTCCCTTTTGTCTATCTGATTTATACCTACCTGCGCCAGCAACTGGTGACGTCGATGCCCGTACCCCGCCCCTCGACGCCACAGTTACGTACCTCGCTACTGCTGTGGTGTTCGCTGTTTCTCACCATGGGGATTTGCGTACAGTTGGCGATCGCCCCGGAGATGGAGCGGCTGCTGCTGATCTTTATCTTTCTGCCCAACGTATTTATGGCTTATCGCTTTGGCTGGCAAGGGGGAGTGTTAGCGGCGCTGTTTGGCAGCGTGATGATCACCCTCACCCGCCAGGCCGGTGGCGCGTTTCAGGATCTGCAAGAGTTGGAGCTATTCCTTTCTACCCAGGCGCTGTTGGGGATTGGGTTGGGGATTGCCATCAGCCGCCAGCAGCAACTGGCGCAAAAGCTAGAACGCTATCGCCAGCAGTTGGAACAGGAATTAGCGGCCAAACGACAGCTGATGGAGCGGCTGATAGGGACCGAAGAAGAAGTGCGCAAGTCCATCGCACGCGAGTTACATGATGAAATCGGCCAGAATATTACCGCCATTCAGATCCAGGCGATGCTGGTGAACCGCAGCGCCACCGCCCCGGCCACCCGCCTGGCCGCCGAGCAGATTGATTCGTTGTCGCAGCGTATCCACCACACCACCCGCACCCTGCTACGGCAATTGCGCCCACCGGTGTTGGAAGAGATGGAGCTGGAGAAAGCCCTGTACCACCTGGCCGATGAGTTTTCCTTTGCCGAACAGGGGATTGGCTTCCAGCTGGATTACCGCCTGCCAGCCACGCCAGATGATGAAACCCTGGTATTTACCCTCTACCGCGTGGCGCAGGAGCTGCTCAATAACATCAGCAAACACGCCTGCGCCAGCCATGTGCATTTAAGCCTGACGCAAACCCACCAGACGATCACCCTGGAAGTCCGTGACGACGGCCAGGGCATACCGTTGCAACCCACCAGTGGCTTTGGCCTGCGCGGTATTGAAGAGCGGGTGCGCGCATTGGGGGGTGATTGGCGGCTCCACCGGCGTAACGGTACACGCATAATTGTTAACCTGCCCACAAAACTGAACAAAAACCCCGTGTAACTAAGACTTAGTCTTAGGCGCCTAAAACCTTGTCTCATCCATTCCGATTTTCAACATCCTACACTGCTCTCATTGTCTGGAGGACCCCATGGCATCGGCCACGTTAACCGCAGAGCAAATCAGCGCTCGCTACCGCTACTGGCGACCACGCCTGATGTTTTCGATGATCGTCGGCTACGGCGCATTTTATCTGACACGTAAAAGCGTCAGCTATGCAATGCCGGTGATGCAGCTTGAACTGGGGTTGGACAAAGGAGATATCGGCCTGCTGGGTACGCTGTTTTACCTGGCCTACGGCGGCTCGAAGTTTGTCTCCGGTATTGTCAGCGATCGCAGTCAGGCACGCTGGTTTATGGGCGTCGGGCTGTTTATCACCGGCGTGCTGAACATCGTGTTTGCCTTTTGCCATTCGCTGACGGCGTTGCTGGTGGTCTGGACGTTAAACGGTTTCTTTCAGGGCTGGGGCTGGCCGCCCTGCGCCAAGATGCTCACCAGTTGGTATTCGCGCAACGAGCGAGGCTTCTGGTGGGGCACCTGGAATACCTCAATCAGCCTGGGCGGTGCAGCCGTGCCGTTGCTGTCCGGGTTTATGGCTTCGCACTACGGTTGGCAGGCTGCGCTGTTGCTGCCGGGAGCCATCGGGATGCTGATCGGGCTGTGGCTGTGTTGGCAACTGTGCGGCAAACCGCAGCAGCAAGGATTACCTACCGTGGGCCGCTGGCGGCGCGATCCGCTGGAGCTGTGGCAAGAGCAGCAAAGCCCCGCGATGCCGATGCGGCGGATGCTGTTTGACACCATTTTGCGCAATCCGACCATCTGGCTGCT
Organism: Serratia sp. (in: enterobacteria); assembly: GCF_046715635.1. Classification (GTDB taxonomy): domain Bacteria; phylum Pseudomonadota; class Gammaproteobacteria; order Enterobacterales; family Enterobacteriaceae; genus Chania. Next base: position 6,978 of record NZ_JBKJYW010000353.1, on the reverse strand, counting down.
GGGTATGTCCTACATCCTGGTGTACCTGATACGCATTGCGCTGAACGATTGGGGCAACATCTGGCTGGCGGAAAGCCACGGCGCCAATCTGATGAAGGCCAACGCCACGTTGTCACTGTTTGAACTGGGTGGGCTGTTTGGCGCGCTGTTTGCCGGGTGGGGATCGGATCTGCTGTTTCGCGGCCTGCGAGCACCGATGATCCTGCTGTTCTCCATCGGGCTGTTTGTGACGACGACCGCCCTGTGGCTGGCTCCGTTGCACCATTACGGGCTGCTTTCGGCCTGCTTTTTCGGCCTCGGCTTTTTTGTGTTTGGGCCGCAGATGCTGATCGGGCTGGCCGCCACGGAGCACTGCCACAAGGATGCGGCCGGGACCGTGACCGGGTTTCTTGGCCTGTTCGCCTACCTGGGGGCCGCGCTGGCCGGTTGGCCGCTGGCGCAGGTGTTACAGCACTACGGCTGGTATGGGTTCTTTGCCCTGCTGGCGCTGGCGGCCACCTGCGTCGGCCTGCTGTTGATGCCGTTGCTGATGGCCGGGCAGATAAGACAGCAATAGACGTAATTTTTATACGGTGATGAGGATTTTGACCCGGTGCAATCCCCCTCACCCTAACCCTCTCCCACAGGGAGAGGGGACCGAATGTGCAACATATTATCTTCTGCGTCTGACTTCAGATCTGAGGGGCTGGAACCAGAAGATTAAAATGTCACAGATTGATCCTCGCACCCAATAGCAACACCAGATCAGCTCCCTCTCCCTGTGGGTGAGGGTTGGGGTGAGGGGACCGAATGTGCAACATATTATCTTCTGCGTCTAACGTCAGATCAGAGGGACTGGAGCAGAGGATTAAAAGTGCTACAGATTGGCCCCCGCACCCAATAGCAACACCGAATCAGCTCCCTCTCCCTGTGGGAGAGGGTTGGGGTGAGGGGGAAATTGGTTTGCTTTACCCTACAAAGACAACAACAAAAAGGACAACACCATGAAATTGACACCTCTCAATACCCTGCTGGCCACCACGCTGGCGCTGACTGCCCTGGCCGGAACCGTGCAGGCCAAAGGCCGTCTGGTGATCTATTGCAGCGCCACCAACGCCATGTGCGAGGAAGAAGCCAAAGTCTTCGGGGAGAAATACGACGTCAAGACCAGCTTTATCCGCAACGGCTCTGGCAGCACCCTGGCCAAGGTCGACGCGGAGAAGAAAAACCCGCAGGCCGACGTTTGGTACGGCGGCACGCTGGATCCGCAATCACAGGCCGGTGAGATGGACCTGTTGGAGCCTTACGCCTCGTCGAACCTGGCGCAAATCATGCCGCAGTTCCGCGATCCGGCCAAACGTAAAGGCAACTACTCCTCTGCGGTGTATATCGGCATTCTCGGTTTTGGCGTCAACACCGACCGTCTGAAAGAAAAAAACCTGCCTGAACCCAAGTGCTGGAAGGATTTGACCAACCCGATCTACAAAGGGGAGATCCAAATTGCCGATCCGCAAAGCTCCGGCACGGCCTACACCGCACTGGCCACCTTTGCGCAGCTGTGGGGCGAAGAAGCCGCCTTTGATTACCTGAAGCAGCTCAACGGCAATATCTCGCAGTACACCAAGTCCGGCATCGCCCCGGCCCGCAACGCCGCGCGCGGTGAAACCACGATCGGCATTGGTTTCCTACACGATTATTCGCTGGAAAAAGAGAAAGGTGCACCTCTGACGCTGGTTTCCCCATGCGAAGGTTCTGGCTATGAAATCGGTGGCATCAGCATCCTCAAGAACGCCCGCAATATGGAAAACGCCAAGCTGTTCGTGGACTGGGCGCTGTCTAAAGAGGCTCAGGAGCTTTCCTGGAAGAAGGGTCAGTCTTACCAGATCCTGACCAACACCACGGCAGAGACTTCCCCTAACTCGCTGAAGCTGGATCAACTGAAACTGATCGATTACGACATGGATACCTACGGTGCTTCCGACATGCGTAAAAAGCTGATCACCAAATGGGTTAACGACGTGAAGATGGGCCACTGATCCCATCCAGCATCTATCGGGCGTAGGCTCTACGCCCGCTTTATTTTCGTTTATTCCGGGGAATATCATGTCTGAAACCATCACCTTGCGCACGGCGCAGGGGCGGGATCCCATTTTCTACTGGTTGCTGCTGGCGCTGGCAGGTTTCGCCCTACTGCCTTCCTACAGCCTGGACTACGGGCTGCTGGAGGCGACCAGCGAAGAACTGCTGGCGGCCTACGGATGGTCACATGCAGGCTTGGCCATGCTGTGGTTTGCCGCCCCGCTGCTGCTGGTTGTGCACCCGCAGATTGCCACCGGCCGCGAGCAACGCAACCGCCACCTGTTTGATGCCGGTTATGCCCTGGCCTGTGGGCTATTGGTGTTTATCAGCGCCGCCGCGACCGGGACCGGGATGGGGTTCGCAACCTTGCCGCTGCTGGTGGCAATGGGCGCAGTGATCACCCTTGCGCTCTCAAGGCTGGAATGGCTGGGTGGCGATCGCTTCGTACTCGGTTCGCTGGTGGCGGTGATCGCCCTGATCGTGCTGTTTATCATTTACCCCAGCATCGCCATCTTTATCCCGATGTTCACCGATGAGGCCGGTGCCTTCGCCCCGCTGGCGTTTATGCAAACGCTCGGGCAGGCGCATATTCTGCAGGTGATCAGGAACTCCTTCCTGCTGTCCGTGGCCGTCGGGATTGGCTGTACCTTCTTTGGCATGGTGCTGGCGATTTATACCACGCGTATCGCCCGCCGTTCGGCGGTGATTGGCCGTATCTTCTCGATCCTGCCGATCGTCACACCGCCGTTTGTGGTTGGCTTGGGCGTCACCCTGATGATGGGCCGTTCCGGCTACATCACCGAGCTGATGGTGACCTGGTTTGGCCTGACCAACACCAACTGGCTCTACGGCTTTACCGGGATCTGGTTGGCCCAGGTGCTGGCCTTTACGCCCATGTCATTCATGATCCTCGATGGGGCGATCAAGACCATCCATCCGTCGCTGGAAGAGGCGTCCTACACGTTGCGCGCCAACCGCTTCCAGACCTTTACCCAGGTGTTTATGCCGCTGCTGAAACCGGCATTGGCCAACTCGTTCCTGATCGTCATTGTTCAGTCGTTGGCGGACTTCAGTAACCCCTTGGTTCTCGGCGGTAACTTCGACGTATTGGCCACGCAGATCTACTTCTACATTACCGGTGCGCAGCTTGATTATCAGGCAGCCAGTACGCTGGGCGTGGTGCTGCTGATGTTCTCGCTGCTGGTGTTCTGCGTGCAGTACATGTGGATCGGCAAGCGTTCCTACGTGACCATTTCCGGCAAGTCCAACCACGGCGACGTTCAACCGCTGCCGGTGACGCTGGTGTGGGGCGTCTCGTTGATGCTGTATGTCTGGATCGCCTTCAACATCTTGCTGTACGGCAGCATTTTCTACGGCAGCTTCACCGTTAACTGGGGCGTGGACTACACGCTGACGCTGGACAACTTCAGCAAACTGTTCGGCCAAGGCTTCAGCGACGGCGCATGGCCTTCCCTGATCGATACCTTGCTGTATGCCGGGATTGCCGCACCGATCACCGCCATCTTCGGCCTGCTGATTGCCTACATCGTGGTACGCCAGCAGTTCCAGGGTAAAAAAGTGATCGAGTTCAGCACCATGCTGTGCTTCGCGGTGCCAGGAACCGTCGCCGGTGTTTCCTACATTCTGGCGTTTAACAGTGCACCGGTTTACCTGACCGGGACGGCGGCCATCGTGATCATTTCAATGGTGATGCGCAACGTGCCAGTGGGGATCCGCGCGGGTATCGCCGGTTTGGGGCAGTTGGACAAGTCGCTGGATGAGGCCTCCCTCAGCCTGCGTGCCGGTTCGCTACGCACCATAGTGTATATCCTGCTGCCCTTGCTGCGCCCGGCGATCCTCTCGGCGTTGGTCTACAGCTTTGTCCGTGCCATGACCACCGTGAGCGCCATTGTTTTCCTGGTTACGCCAGATACGCGCGTCGCGACGTCCTACATCCTTAACCGGGTCGAGGACGGCGAGTATGGCGTGGCCATCGCCTACGGATCGATCCTGATCGTAGTGATGCTGGCGATTATTTTCCTGTTTGATGCCCTGGTTGGCGAAGCGCGGGTCGCGCGTTCCAAAGCCCGGAATGCGGCCTGATACCCGGCGGAGAAGGATGAACAACATGTCTGACATTCAAGATAAAAAGCACTTTGTTGAACTGAAAAACGTCGCCAAGCGGTTTGGCAACAACACCGTGATTGAAAACCTGAGCCTAGCGATCCCCCGTGGGGATATGGTGACGCTGCTTGGCCCTTCCGGCTGCGGTAAAACCACGGTCCTGCGCCTGGTCGCCGGGCTGGAAAAACCCAGTGGCGGGCAGATATTTATCGACGGCGAGGACGTAACCGATCGCTCCATTCAGCAGCGGGACATCTGTATGGTGTTCCAGTCCTACGCGCTGTTCCCCCATATGTCGCTGGGGGATAACATCGGCTATGGCCTGAAAATGTTGGGAAGGCCCAAGGCGGAGATCCGCGATCGGGTCCGTGAAGCCCTGATGCTGGTCGATCTGGAAGGTTTTGAGGAGCGCTATGTCGATCAGATCTCCGGCGGCCAGCAGCAACGTGTCGCTCTGGCGCGTGCGCTGATCCTCAAACCCAAGGTGCTGCTGTTCGATGAACCACTGAGTAACCTGGATGCCAACCTGCGCCGCAGCATGCGTGAGAAGATCCGCGAGTTGCAGCAGCAGTTCAACATCACCTCACTCTATGTCACCCACGATCAGAGCGAAGCCTTTGCGGTTTCCGACACCGTACTGGTGATGAACAAAGGGGAAATCATGCAGATTGGCGCACCGCAAACGCTGTACCGCTACCCGGCCTCGCGCTTTATGGCCGGATTTATGGGCGATGCCAACATCTTCCCGGCCAAAGTAACCAGCAGCGGCGTAGAGATCTTTGGCTACCCGGTGCCGCGCCCACAAGGGTTTGCCCCAGGTTTGCAACAATGTACCGTGGGCGTGCGCCCGGAAGCGATTACCCTCAGCCAACATGGGGAACCTAGCCAGCGTTGCACCATCAGTAAGGTGGCTTACATGGGGCCGCAGTATGAGGTGCTGGTGAACTGGCACGATCAATCGCTGCTGCTGCAGGTAAACGCTACGCAGTTGCAGCCCGAACCGGGCGACAGCTATTTCCTGCAAATCCATCCGTTCGGCATGTTTGTCCTCGCCGACGAGTAAGCCTGAATTTAATCCCCGCTCGTGGTTCCGGGCGGGGATTTTTCGATGTCCATTCCCTACTCCCATCTCAATATCACCGCATTTACGGCACTGATGTGATCTCGCTCGGTTTCTTCTCTTCTGTCGCTTTGCAAACGCGCGCCGCCAGGTAATGCTGTCAGCCATGTAAACGCTTAACCTTTTGGCTCAAATCGGCTCAGGAAACGCCCACATGCATGCTAACTCCCGTTTTACCCTGGCGGAAATCCTCGCCCGCCGAGATTGGCAAAACCCTGCCTGCACCCATTACCAACGTCTACCGGCGCATCCTCCGTTTGCCAGTTGGCGTGATGCCACTGCGGCCCAGGCAGATGCCGCCAGCCCGAGCCAGCTACTGCTCAACGGCGAGTGGCAGTTCAGCTATTTCGCACGCCCACAGGCGGTACCTGAAAGCTGGCTGGAACAAGATCTGCCGGATGCCGATACGTTAGCTGTCCCTGCTAACTGGCAGCTAGCGGGTTATGACGCGCCGATTTACACCAACGTCAAATATCCAATCCCAGTGAATCCGCCGCTGGTACCCGAAGAGAATCCGACCGGCTGCTACTCCCGCAGCTTTAACGTTGATGCCGAGTGGTTGGCCGGTGGGCAAACCCGCATTAGTTTCGACGGCGTCAACTCGGCGTTTTATCTGTGGTGCAACGGGCACTGGGTCGGCTATTCGCAAGACAGCCGCCTGCCTGCCGAATTTGACCTCAGCGCGGTACTGCAACCCGGGGAAAACCGGCTGGCGGTGATGGTGCTACGCTGGTGCGACGGCAGCTATCTGGAAGATCAGGACATGTGGCGGATGAGCGGGATTTTTCGCGACGTCAGCCTACTGCACAAACCCGCCGCTCACCTGAGCGATATCCATACCAGCACGCCACTGAGCGACAGCTTCCGCCGTGGGGAATTGGTGGTGGAGGTACAAACAAATCAGCCCCAGCAACATCGGATTCAGGTGCAACTGTGGCGCAAGGAGACCCTGGTTGCCGAGCAGACTCAAGCCTTTGGCAGTGAGATTATTGATGAGCGCGGCGCTTATGACGACCGCACTACTCTGCGTTTGCCCGTGGAACAGCCAGCGCTCTGGAGCGCGGAAACGCCGGAGCTGTACCGCGCGGTGATCCTGTTACTTTCCCCCACCGGGGAACTGATAGAGGCGGAAGCCTATGACGTCGGGTTCCGCCAGGTAGCCATCAGCAACGGGTTGCTGACGCTCAACGGCCAACCCTTGCTGATCCGGGGCACCAACCGCCACGAGCACCATCCAGAACATGGCCAGGTGATGGATGAAGCCACCCTGCGCCAGGACATCCTGCTGATGAAGCAGCATAACTTCAACGCGGTGCGCTGTTCCCATTACCCGAACCATCCGCTGTGGTACAAGCTGTGCGATCGCTACGGCCTGTACGTGGTCGACGAAGCCAATATTGAAACCCACGGCATGCAGCCGATGAATCGGCTTTCGAACGATCCGCTTTGGCTGCCCGCCATGAGCGAGCGCGTTACGCGCATGGTACAACGCGATCGCAACCATGCTTGCGTCATCATCTGGTCCTTGGGCAACGAGTCTGGCCACGGTTGCAACCATGATGCGCTGTACCGTTGGGTGAAAAGCCAGGATCCTACCCGCCCGGTACAGTATGAAGGCGGTGGTGCCAATTCGGCAGCCACGGATATTGTCTGCCCGATGTATGCCCGCGTCGATC
>NZ_JBKJYW010000352.1:0-5594 GCF_046715635.1 Serratia sp. (in: enterobacteria) | reverse complement strand
GAGTTCAAGGCGTTCCTGGTTAACGTGGAAAAGGTGTAACGGAGACGAATTATGGCAATGCAATCTCAAGACATCATTCGTAAATCCGCCACCAATGGCTTCACCCCGGCACCGCGCGCGCGCGATCACCAGGAAGAAGTGGCCAAGCTGATCGATGTCACTACCTGTATCGGCTGCAAAGCCTGCCAGGTAGCCTGTTCTGAATGGAACGATATCCGCGACGAAGTGGGGCACAACGTCGGGGTTTACGATAACCCCGCCGATCTGACCGCCAAATCGTGGACGGTGATGCGCTTCTCGGAAGTTGAGGAGCACGGCAAGCTGGAGTGGCTGATCCGCAAGGATGGCTGCATGCACTGTGCCGATCCGGGCTGCCTGAAGGCTTGCCCGGCGGAAGGGGCCATTATCCAGTACGCCAACGGCATCGTCGATTTCCAGTCCGAACATTGTATCGGCTGTGGTTACTGCATCGCCGGGTGCCCGTTCGACGTGCCACGCATGAACGCGGAAGATAACCGGGTATACAAGTGTACCCTGTGCGTCGACCGCGTTGGCGTTGGCCAGGAACCGGCCTGTGTGAAAACCTGTCCGACTGGGGCGATCCACTTTGGCACCAAAGAAGCGATGAAAAATGTTGCGGCGGAACGTGTTGATGAACTGAAAACCCGTGGCTACCAGAATGCCGGTCTGTACGATCCGGCTGGCGTGGGCGGCACCCACGTGATGTACGTACTGCATCACGCCGATAAACCGCAGCTGTATCACGGTTTACCGGATAACCCGACCATCAGCCCGGCGGTGACCTTCTGGAAAGGGGTCTGGAAACCGTTGGCCGCTATCGGGTTTGCTGCCACCTTCGCGGCCAGCATCTTCCACTACGTCGGCGTGGGGCCAAACCGCGTTGAAGAAGAGGAAGAGCAGGATCCGCAGGACGAGCATCATGATGAGGAGACGCGCAAATGAGGAAGGAAAAGCCAATTCAGCGCTACAGTGCGCCGGAGCGGATTAACCACTGGATTGTGGCGTTCTGCTTTATTTTTGCCGCCATCAGCGGGCTGGGATTCCTGTTCCCGTCCTTTAACTGGCTGATGAATATCTTTGGTACGCCGCAGCTGGCACGTATCCTTCACCCCTTCACCGGGGTGTTGATGTTCGTCGCGTTCCTGCTGATGTTCCTGCGCTACTGGAAGCACAACCTGATCAACCGGGAAGATATCGTCTGGGCAAAAAACATCCACAAAATCGCCATGAATGAGGAAGTGGGTGACACTGGGCGTTATAATTTCGGTCAGAAGTGCGTATTCTGGGCGGCGATCATCAGTCTGGTGCTGTTGCTGGCCAGTGGTATCGTTATCTGGCGGCCATACTTTGCCCCAGCCTTCCCCATCCCGCTGATCCGCATTGCACTGGTCGTGCATTCGGTGGCTGCGGTGGGCTTGATCATCGTGATTATGGTGCACATTTACGCCGCTCTGTGGGTAAAAGGCACGATTACCGCGATGGTGGAAGGTTGGGTGCCGGCTGCCTGGGCCAAGAAGCATCACCCGCGCTGGTACCGTGAGGTCCGCGAGAAACAACAGGAAGACAAACCCAGATGAGTATCCGCATCGTTCCTAAAGAGCAGTTAGGGGCACAGCGTGAAAAGTCTTCAACGGCGGAAACTATTCCGCCGTTACTTTTCGCCAACTTGAAGAGCCTTTATACCCGCCGAGCCGAACGTCTGCAGCAACTGGCCGCAGACCATCCGCTGGGTGACTACCTCAACTTTGCCGCCAGCATTGCGCAAGCGCAGAACAACGCCTGCCACGATAATCCGCTGGAGCTGGATCTCGGCGAAACGCTGACCCAGAGCGCTGCCAGCGGCAAGCCACCGTTGGACATCAGCGTCTATCCACGCAGCGAACACTGGCACAAGCTGCTGGCCTCGCTGATCGCAGAGCTGCGCCCGCAGGCACCGGAACACGTGCTGGCGGTGTTGGATAACCTGGAGAAATCCTCGTCCCATGAGCTGGAACTGCTGGCCAGCGCCCTGCTGAAAGGCGAGTTTGCCAAAGTAGGCAGCGACAAAGCCCCGTTCCTTTGGGCGGCGCTGTCGCTGTACTGGACGCAGATGGCCAGCCAGATCCCTGGCAAGGCACGGGCCGAGTACGGCGAGCATCGCCAGTTCTGCCCGGTTTGCGGCAGTATCCCGGTTTCCAGCGTAGTACATCTTGGTACCGTGAACGGCCTGCGCTATCTGCACTGCAACCTGTGCGAGAGTGAATGGCACGTGGTGCGGGTGAAATGCAGCAACTGTGAGCAAACCGGCGATCTCAACTACTGGTCACTGGAAAGTGAGCAGGCCGCGGTGAAAGCGGAAAGCTGTGGCGACTGTGGCACCTACCTGAAGATCCTCTATCAGGAGAAGGACCCGAAGGTCGAGGCGGTGGCCGACGATCTGGCTTCGCTTATCCTCGATGCCAAGATGGAAGAGGAAGGCTTCGCGCGCAGCAGCATCAACCCGTTCCTGTTCCCTGGCGAGTAATGACAGTTGGGCTTATTCGTTCGACCCTTGCCACTGTAATTGCCCAATTCAACTCCATCACTTTTGCAGCTCCCTCTCCCTGTGGGAGAGGGTTGGGGTGAGGGGGCAGCAGCGACTTTCGGATTAGACATCTGGCAAACCGGCAAGCGAGTTGCTACCGTTACGCCAAGACGCGTAACGCGAAAGGAAGACATGATGTTGAAGACCCTTGCCAAAGGTACGGCGCTGGCCGTGCTGCTTGCCGGGCTGGTAGCCTGCGATAACCAGGACAGCAAAAAGCCGGAAGTCCCCGCACCTGCGCCAAAACCGGTTGTAAAACAACCCGTAACGCCAGCGCCGCCGGTTGAAGAACCCAAACTCGCCCCTGGCCTGAACGTCTCGCTGCAAAAAGGCCAAATCACTTTTGAACTGCCGCCGGGCTTCAGCGATCAGACCAAGCTGAGCGGCATCATCAACGACGACAAGTCGACCATTCAGCTGTTCCTCGACAGCAAATCGCGCCAGCGCACCGTTGCTTCGGAAGTGATCCCGCCAGCAGACATGAAGATCAATACCAGCGATGCGATGCTCAAAGAGCTGACGCAAAGCATCATTACCGAGCTGTCTGACCGCTATCAGAACATCAAGAAAACTAAAGAAGAGAATTTCACCGTCGGCCAGCAGAAGTTCCATCGTCTGGATACCGAGCAGACGGTCAACGGGCAAAAACTGGTTTCCACCATCGTGTTGACGGTGTTCAATAAACGGGTGGTGACGTTGCAGATGTTAACGCCGGCGAAAACACCGGATCTACATCATGACCTGGTACAGCGGATTATTGATACCATGCAGATGAAATAGCCGGACTGGTTTATCTCAGCACGCCAATAAGCCAGTTTGCCGATAACCGGACATTGAAAACCGAGTGACCATGAGCACTGAATCCCAGCAACTTTACAGCCAGTTACCTGCCATCGACCGCCTGCTGCGCGATCCTGCCGTTGAACCCGCCGTCGCCCAACATGGCCAGACGCTCATCAGCGAACTGCTGCGCCAGATGCAGGCGCAGGCGCGTGAAGCCATCAAGACGCAGCAACAACTGCCCGCCTGGTGTCAGGACTGGCCGCAGGCGCTACATGCACGCCTGGAGCAACAGCAGCGCCCGGCGTTGCAACCGGTATTTAACCTCAGCGGCACCGTGTTGCACACTAACCTGGGGCGAGCGCTGTTGGCGCAACCGGCAGTGGATGCGGTGGTCAGTGCCATGAGCAGTGCCGTGACCTTGGAATACGATTTGGATGGCGCAGGCCGTGGGCATCGCGATCGGGCCATCGCGGATCTACTCTGCCAGCTTACCGGGGCGGAAGATGCCTGCATCGTCAACAATAATGCGGCGGCGGTGTTGTTGATGCTGGCGGCGGTGGCTCCGGGCCAGCAGGTGGTAGTGTCGCGCGGTGAACTGGTGGAGATTGGCGGCGCGTTCCGCATCCCGGACGTTATGCGCCAGGCGGGCTGCCAACTGGTGGAGGTCGGCACCACCAACCGCACACATCTGAAAGATTATCGTGCCGCCATCAACGAGCAAACCGGCCTGTTGATGAAGGTGCACACCAGTAATTACAGCATTCAAGGGTTTACCGCCGCGGTCGATGAAAGCGAACTGGCGGTGTTGGGCCACGAGCAGGGGATCCCTGTGGCGACCGATTTGGGCAGTGGCTCGCTGATCGACATGGCGCATTACGGTTTGCCCGCCGAACCGATGCCGCAGCGCCTGATCGCCGCAGGTGTCGATCTAGTGACCTTCTCCGGTGATAAATTGCTTGGCGGTCCGCAGGCTGGGATTATCGTCGGTAAAAAAGATCTGATCGCCCGTTTGCAACAGCACCCACTCAAGCGCGCCCTGCGCGTCGGCAAAATCACCTTGGCGGCGCTGGAAGCCACGCTGCGGTTATATCAACAGCCTGAGTTACTGGCAGAACATCTACCTACCTTGCGCTTACTGACCCGTCCACAGCAACAGATGCAGGAAATAGCCGAACGTTTGCAGAGCCAGTTGGCCCCGCTGTTTGCTGGCCGTTTCGAGCTGCGTAGCGAGCCGTGTTGGTCACAGATTGGCAGCGGTTCGCTGCCGATAGATCGCCTGCCGAGCTTCGCGTTGACCTTTGCCCCATTCGATGGCCGGGGCGCAACTCTAGAAGGTTTGGCCCAGCAGTGGCGTAGCTTGCCGCAGCCGGTCATTGGCCGCATCAACGACGGCAAGCTGTGGCTCGATCTGCGTTGCCTGGAACAGGAGGGCGCACTGGTTGAGGCGCTGAGCGCATGATTATCGCCACCGCTGGCCATGTTGACCACGGTAAAACCACCCTGCTACAGGCGATCACCGGCATCAATGCCGATCGTCTGCCGGAGGAGCAACGCCGTGGCATGACCATCGATCTTGGTTATGCCTATTGGCCGCAGCCAGATGGCCGCGTGCTGGGGTTTATCGACGTTCCCGGCCATGAAAAATTCCTCGCTAATATGCTGGCGGGCATTGGCGGCATTGACCATGCGCTGCTGGTGGTGGCCTGCGACGATGGCGTAATGGCACAAACTCGCGAGCACCTGGCAATCCTACGCCTGAGCGGCAGAGCGCAGTTGACGGTGGCGCTAACCAAAGCCGACCGTGTGGACCCAGCTCGAGTCGCCGAAGTGCAAACCCAGGTGTTGGCCGAATTGGCGCAGCAGGGCTGGCATGATGCCCCGGTATTTGTTACGGCGGCGGCCCTGGGAGAAGGTATTGATGAGCTGCGCCAGCATCTGTTGGCGCTGCAACCCGGTGAGCACTTACTATCACGCCGTTTTCGCCTGGCGGTGGATCGCGCCTTCAGCGTCAAGGGGGCCGGGCTGGTGGTGACAGGGACGGCGCTGGGCGGCAGCGTCGCGGTAGGCGATACGCTATGGCTGACCGGTGCGGATGTGCCGGTACGGGTGCGCGGCCTGCATGCGCAGAATCAGGCGGCAGAACAGGCGGTTGCCGGGCAGCGCATTGCGCTGAATATCAGCGGTGACGTCAGCAAAGATCAGCTAACGCGCGGCGACTGGCTGTTGG
>NZ_JBKJYW010000351.1:0-5628 GCF_046715635.1 Serratia sp. (in: enterobacteria) | reverse complement strand
CGATTACGGCGATGCGGTAAAAGGTAGCGATAAAGAAGACCGTATTGGCCCGTTGCGTGGCATGCAAAAAGGCATGATCACCCAAAGCCAGATGAAACGGGCTTTGATGCTGACGGTGGTGCTGATCGCCATTTCCGGTTGCTGGCTAATCGCCGTCGCCTGTGAAAAACCCAGCGATGTGGTGGGCTTCCTGGTGCTGGGCGGGCTAGCGATTATCGCAGCCATTACATACACCGTGGGCACCAAACCTTACGGTTATCTGGGGCTGGGGGATATTTCGGTATTGGTGTTTTTCGGCTGGCTCAGCGTGGCAGGCACTTACTATCTACAGACCCACACCTTCGATAGCGTCGTGATGTTGCCAGCCACCGCCTGTGGCCTGCTCGCGACGGCGGTGTTGAACATCAATAATCTGCGCGATATCGAAAGTGACCGCGCTAACGGCAAAAATACCCTGGCCGTCCGCCTTGGCCCACAGAATGCGCGCTATTACCACGCAACGCTGCTGATCGCCGCCGTGGTGTGCTTTGCCCTGTTTACCCTGCTTAACCTGCACAGCCTATGGGGCTGGCTGTTTGTGCTGGCCATCCCGTTTCTGTATCGCCACGGTATGCGTGTCTTACGTGACCCTACGGCCGTCGGTATGCGTCCGATGCTGGAACATATGGTCAAGGCCGCCTTGCTCGCCAACGTGCTGTTTGCGATCGGCGTGGTGCTCAGTTAGTTGAGACTTGCGTACCAGAACGCATCCTGGCACTGATGATTTTGCCAACGGAGCGAATAAAGAGATATACTGGTTATTCCAGCGGCAAACAGACGTAAAATCCTATGAAATACGATACTTCCGAACTTTGCGATATCTATCAGGAAGAGGTCAACGTAGTTGAGCCTCTGTTCTCCAACTTTGGCGGGCGTACTTCATTTGGCGGGCAAATCACTACGGTGAAATGCTTCGAGGATAACGGCCTGCTGTTTGAACTGCTCGAAGAAAACGGCCGTGGCCGCGTATTAGTGATCGACGGCGGCGGCTCGGTACGCCGTGCCCTGATCGACGCGGAGCTGGCCCGTCTGGCGGCTCAGAACGAATGGGAAGGCATCGTGGTTTACGGTGCGGTGCGCCAGGTGGACGATCTGGAAGAACTGGACATCGGCATTCAGGCGATGGCCGCGATCCCGGTAGGAGCCACCAGCGAAGCGATAGGCGAAAGTGATATCCGCGTTAATTTCGGCGGTGTGACCTTCTTCTCTGGCGATCATCTGTATGCCGACAACACCGGCATCATCCTTTCTGAAGACCCGCTCGATATCGAGTAACCGCAGAAAATGACAAAGGGCGCCTGAGGCGCCCTTTTCGTTGGTGCTAATGGATCAGACTTCTTCCATTTTACCCAGCAATGCGCGCAGGCGATCTTGCCACACGTGCTGCTCTTCTTTCAGCTGCTGGTTTTCACGCACCAGTGACTCGTGGTTACCCGCAGCGCTCTGAACTTCCTGAGACAGGGAATTATTCTTCTCTTTCAGCTCTTCAATTTCCATCTGCAACAGCGTGATGGTATCGATCGCCTGCTGAACTTTTGCTTCCAGTTTTTCAAATACTTCAAATGACATTCTTCAGTCCCCTCATGATAGCAAGGCGTACATCCATAAGTAGCGCCGCAACCTTAGCTGCAGCGACTGCGAATATGCTCGCGTAACCAACAGGCCCAGCGCCTGTCTCGATAAAAACTTTCCCGCAATAAAAACGATTGTAAGTAGCCAGCCCCCCAGTGTCTAGCAACATACCGACCCAACGCGCACTCTGTTGCAATTTTCCTACTGTGGCTATCGGTCAAAACTGAAAGTCACCGCTGCCGAACGTCTGGGTTGTTAACAAATAGAGACAAAATAACTGGTCAGATCACCGTTTTATGGCGCAGAAAGAACACCAAACAACGCGAATTCGCTCAATTTTATGACGAAGTACACACATTTTGATTTCGCTATTTCTCGTTTATGCTCGTTAACGATAAATTTACATCACAACCTCAACCGATAAGAGGACGTGAAGAAAAACTCTGTAGCTCAAGGCCAAAACGCCAACGCGCCAAGCCTAGATAACCTATAACCGTCGTCTGCAGGACAATAACATTATGAGCCAAACCATCAGTCCGACCTTAAAAGGCCAGTGCATCGCTGAATTCCTCGGCACCGGTCTGTTGATTTTCTTTGGCGTAGGCTGTGTTGCAGCGCTGAAACTGGCCGGTGCCAGCTTCGGCCAGTGGGAAATCAGCATCATTTGGGGCCTGGGGGTGGCGATGGCCATCTATCTGACCGCCGCCATTTCCGGTGCTCACCTGAACCCGGCTGTCACGCTCGCGCTGTGGCTGTTCGCCTGCTTTGATGGACGCAAAGTACTCCCTTACATCGTTGCGCAGATTGCAGGTGCCTTCTGCGCGGCAGCACTGGTCTACGGGCTGTATTACAGTCTGTTCTTCGATTTTGAAGCCGCCCACCAGATGGTACGTGGCAGCAACGAAAGCCTCGAGTTGGCCGGTATCTTCTCAACCTATCCCAACGCACATATCTCCGTTGGCCAGGCCTTCCTGGTAGAAACCGTGATCACCGCCATCCTGATGTGCCTGATCCTGGCGCTGACCGACGACGGTAACGGCATTCCACGCGGCCCGCTGGCACCGCTGTTGATCGGTATTCTGATTGCCGTCATCGGTGCCTCTATGGGACCATTAACCGGCTTTGCACTGAACCCGGCGCGTGACTTCGGCCCGAAACTGTTCGCCTACCTGGCGGGCTGGGGCAACGTGGCCTTCACCGGCGCTCGCGACATCCCTTACTTCCTGGTGCCTATCTTCGGCCCTATCGTCGGCGCCGGTTTGGGAGCCTTTGGTTATCGCGCGCTGATCGGCCGCCATCTGCCTTGTGACGTTTGCGTTGAGCAAGAGCAACCCGCACCTAAATCAGAACAACGTAAAGCGTGATTGGCACAGCTTTAAACGGTTAACCACAGTAGGACTAAAAATTATGACAACCGAAAAAAAATATATTGTCGCCCTCGACCAGGGAACCACCAGTTCACGTGCCGTAGTACTCGATCACGATGCCAATATTGTTGCGGTTTCACAGCGTGAATTCACCCAGATCTACCCGAAAGCTGGCTGGGTAGAACATGACCCGATGGAAATCTGGTCCTCACAGAGTTCCACCTTGGTCGAAGTGCTGGCCAAGGCCGATATCAGTTCTGACCAGATCGCCGGGATCGGCATTACCAACCAGCGTGAAACCACCATCGTCTGGGAAAAAGAGACCGGTAAGCCGATTTATAACGCTATCGTCTGGCAGTGCCGTCGTACCGCCGACATCTGTGAAAAGCTCAAGCGTGATGGCCTGGAAGAGTATATCCGCCACAATACCGGCCTGGTGGTTGACCCATACTTCTCGGGCACCAAGGTCAAATGGATCCTCGATCACGTCGAAGGCGCTCGCGAACGTGCCAAGCGCGGTGAACTGCTGTTCGGTACCGTCGATACCTGGCTGGTGTGGAAGATGACCCAAGGGCGGGTTCACGTAACCGACTACACCAACGCCTCGCGCACCATGATGTTCAACATCCATGAACTGGACTGGGACGAGCGTATGCTGCAAGCGCTGGATATCCCGCGCGCCATGCTGCCAAAAGTCCGCCCTTCTTCCGAAGTGTATGGCCAGACCAACATCGGGGGTAAAGGCGGTACACGTATTCCTATCGCCGGGATCGCCGGTGACCAGCAGGCGGCGCTGTATGGCCAACTCTGCGTCCAGCCGGGTATGGCGAAAAACACCTACGGCACCGGCTGCTTCCTGTTGATGAATACCGGCAAAGAGGCCGTGCGCTCCAGCCACGGCCTGCTGACCACCATCGCCTGCGGCCCACGCGGTGAAGTGAACTATGCGCTGGAAGGTGCGGTATTTATTGGTGGTGCCTCTATCCAATGGCTGCGCGACGAACTGAAACTGATCAGCGATGCCGCCGACTCCGAATACTTCGCCACTAAGGTCAAAGACAGCAATGGCGTCTACGTGGTGCCCGCCTTTACCGGTCTGGGTGCCCCCTACTGGGACCCGTATGCCCGTGGCGCCATCTTCGGCCTGACCCGTGGCGTCAACAGCAACCACATCATCCGCGCCACGCTGGAGTCTATCGCCTACCAGACCCGCGACGTGCTGGATGCCATGCAGGCCGATGCCAATACCCGTCTGCAAGCGCTGCGTGTGGACGGTGGTGCGGTATCCAACAACTTCCTGATGCAGTTCCAGTCCGATATCCTCGGTACTCGTGTCGAGCGCCCTGAGGTGCGTGAAGTGACGGCGTTGGGCGCAGCCTTCCTGGCCGGGCTGGCGATTGGTTACTGGAACGATCTGGATGAGGTGAAGAGTAAAGCCACTATCGAGCGTGAATTCCGTCCGGGTATCGAAACTACCGAGCGTAACTTCCGTTACAGCGGCTGGAAAAAGGCCGTGGCTCGTGCACAAGCCTGGGAAGATCACGACTAACTCGCGTTATTCAAACGGGCGCAGCATGCAGCGTCCCTAAACTGTGAGCCCGATGAGGGGATATCTACAATCTCGCGCTGCCTTCGGGCAGCGTTTTTTTTTGCCTCCCTCTGCCGCCTTCCCCCTGTGGTAAACTTTGCCGATATTTTCTTCCCTTTACTCACTGACAGGTTTGCCATGAAACGTGAATTAGCCATCGAATTTTCCCGCGTTACCGAAGCCGCCGCACTTGCGGGTTATAAATGGCTGGGGCGCGGCGACAAGAACGCCGCCGACGGTGCCGCCGTCAATGCCATGCGCATTATGCTCAACCGGGTAGATATCGATGGCCGGATCGTGATCGGTGAAGGTGAAATTGATGAAGCTCCGATGCTGTATATCGGCGAAAACGTCGGTACCGGGCTGGGCGATGCGGTGGATATCGCCGTCGATCCCATCGAAGGTACGCGCATGACCGCAATGGGGCAATCCAATGCGCTGGCGGTCCTGGCGGTAGGCGATCGCGGCACCTTCCTGCACGCTCCTGATATGTATATGGAAAAGCTGGTCGTCGGCCCGCAGGCACGTGGGGTGATCGATCTCAACTTACCGCTAGCCACCAACCTGAACAACATCGCTGCCTGCCTAGGCAAGCCACTGACTGAGCTAACAGTGATCACTTTGGCTAAACCGCGCCACGACGCAGTGATCGCAGAAATGCAGCAGCTCGGGGTGAAGGTTTTCGCTATTCCCGACGGTGATGTCGCCGCGTCGATCCTGACCTGTATGCCGGAAAGCGAAGTGGATGTGATGTACGGCATCGGCGGCGCACCGGAAGGCGTGATCTCCGCTGCGGTGATCCGGGCGCTGGATGGCGATATGCAAGCCCGTCTGTTGGCTCGTCATCAGGTCAAAGGGGATAACGAAGAAAATCGCCGTATTGGCGAGCAGGAGCTGGCCCGCTGTAAAGAAATGGGCATCGAAGCTGGCAAGGTGTTGGTGCTGGATGAAATGGCGCGCAACGATAATGTGATCTTTGCCGCAACCGGGATCTCCAAGGGCGATCTGCTGGAGGGCATCACCCGCAAAGGCAATATGGCCACCACCGAAACCCTGTTAATC
>NZ_JBKJYW010000350.1:0-8413 GCF_046715635.1 Serratia sp. (in: enterobacteria) | reverse complement strand
TGCTGATTGCCCGCCGTGCTGCCGAGGTGATCGTCGATTCTGGCTATTTTACCGAAGGCTTCTCCCTCCAGACCGGCACCGGTGGCGCTTCGCTGGCCGTCACCCGCTTCCTGGAAGACAAGATGCGTGCCCGTGGCGTTCGTGCCGGTTTCGCGCTGGGTGGCATCACCTCCACCATGGTGGATCTGCATGAAAAAGGCCTGATCGGCAAATTGCTGGACGTGCAGAGTTTTGACCGTGCGGCGGCCATGTCATTGGCTCGCAACCCAAATCATATCGAGATCAGCGCTAATCAGTACGCCAACTTCAGCTCCAAGGGCGCGTCGGTTGATCGTCTGGACGTGGTGGTGCTGAGCGCGCTGGAAATTGACACCGGCTTTAACGTTAACGTGCTGACCGGCTCCGACGGGGTGATCCGTGGTGCTTCCGGTGGTCACTGTGATACCGCAGCGGCGGCGCGGTTGGCGATTATTGTCGCGCCGTTGGTGCGTGGCCGCATTCCTACGCTGGTTGAGCAGGTGACTACCTGCGTTACGCCGGGTTCCAGCATCGACATTCTGGTGACCGACCACGGTATTGCCGTTAACCCGGCCCGCCCAGAGCTGGCGCAGAGGTTACGCGATGCCGGGTTGCAGGTGGTCACCATCGAATGGCTGCGTGAGCGTGCGCTGGTACTGACCGGTGAACCGAAACCGATCGCCTTTACCGACAACGTGGTGGCCGTGGTGCGCTATCGCGACGGTTCGGTGATTGACGTCGTACATCAGGTCGCGGAGTAACGCCATGGCTTACATCTCCCCCGAATTGGCCGCCAGCCGCGCCGTAAGTTTGCCCGAACTGCTTTCCAGCCGTGAATGCCGGCAGGCACGGCAACAGGCTTGGCTGGCGCGCCATCCTACCGCCACGCTGGTGGTGCTTACTCTGGTGGTGCCGGGGGCGGTGAAAGACAGCCCCATGACGCGGCGCGTGTTCAATCTGGGAAGGCAAGCCCTGCAACAGATGTATCGCCAGCAAGGTTGGCTTTGTTTGCAGCAGAAGACCTTGGCGCTGCCCACTGGCTGCGAAGGCTATTTGGCGCTGCAAGCCGATGCCCGCGCGGTGAAAGAGGCCACCATCCAACTGGAAATCCAGCAGCCGATTGGCCGCCTGTGGGATATCGATGTGCTGACCCCGCAAGGGCAGATCCTGTCGCGGCGGGAACTTGGGCTGCCTGAACGCAACTGTCTGCTGTGCAATCAGCCAGCCAAGATTTGCGCCCGCCAACAGAGTCACAGCACCGAACAACTGCTCAATGCAATGGAAAGGATGCTCAATGATGCACTCCCAGCCTGATTGGCAGCCGACGGTTACCGATCTTTCGCACAGCCAGCGCTTTGCTCGCGACGCCTATCGGGCGCTGTTGGTGGAGGTCAACCTGACGCCGAAACCGGGGTTGGTTGATCGCCACAACAACGGCGCGCATCGCGACATGGATATTGGCCATTTCTACCACAGCTCAAGGGCGATTGGCCGGTGGCTACCCTATTTTATCCGCCAGGGTATGGCCGATGCCGGTTTGCCCGCCGAGCAGCAGCTTGCACGCCTGCGCCCATTGGGCATGGCCTGTGAAGCACAGATGTTCCGCGCCACCGGTGGCATCAACACCCATAAAGGCAGCGTGTTCTCGCTGGGGCTGTTGTGCTGCGCCTTTGGCCGCTTACAGCAACAACAACGGCAGATTGACGCCCAAAGCCTGTGTGGCGAAGTGGCCCTGATGTGCCGTGGGTTGGTCAGCCGGGAGCTGAAACGCAACAACACGGGCCAGACTGCCGGGCAACGGCTATTTGCCGAGTTTAGCCTGAGTGGTGCCCGTGGTGAGGCCGAATCCGGCTTTCAGCGGGTGATCGGCGGTGCGTTGCCGCTGTATCGCCAGAGGATCGCCGGTGGTTGTGGCGAACAGGTCGCGCTGCTGGACAGCCTGCTGTGGCTGATGGCGCATAACGATGATACCAACGTCGCCTCGCGGGGCGGCATTAAAGGGCTGCGCTGGTTACAACACTATGCCAGCCAGTTATTGGCACAGGGAGGGGCAGGCACGGCGCATGGAATTGCCCGTTTGCGGCAATTCGACGTCGCGTGCATCGCCCGTAATCTTAGCCCCGGCGGCAGTGCCGATTTATTGATAGTCACCTGGCTGTTGGCGCAGTTGCCGCAGGCGGGGGCTTAAAAAAATAACGAAGCCTTCAGGAGAAGTGTCCATGTCCGAAACCAAAGAGAAAATCTGGAAAGCGATCGCCCCGTTGGTGGTGCTTGCTGTCCTGTTAATGATACCCACGCCGGAGGGCATGCCACCGCAAGCCTGGCGTTACTTTGCCATCTTTGTGGCGATGATCGTCGGTATGATCCTGGAACCGATCCCGGCCACGGCGATCAGTTTTATTGCCGTGACCGTCAGCGTACTCAGTTCCAACTGGGTGCTGTTTGGTGCCGAAGAGCTGGCCAATCCCAGCTTTAAAGCCGGTAAAGAGGCGCTCAAATGGGGGCTGGCCGGGTTCTCCAGTACCACCGTCTGGCTGGTGTTTGGGGCTTTTATCTTCGCGCTGGGCTATGAGGCCACCGGGTTAGGGCGCCGCATCGCGCTGTTCCTGGTGAAGTTCATGGGCAAACGTACCCTGACGTTGGGCTATGCGGTGGTGATCATCGATATCCTGTTGGCGCCGTTTACCCCGTCCAACACCGCGCGTACCGGGGGCACCGTGTTCCCGGTGGTGAAAAACCTGCCGCCGCTGTTTGACTCCTTCCCGAACGATCCTTCCTCACGCCGCATCGGTGGTTACCTGATGTGGATGATGGTGGTGGGGACCAGCATCAGTTCCTCCATGTTTGTGACCGGCGCGGCACCTAACGTGTTGGGTATTGAGTTCGTCCACAAGATTGCCGGGATCAATATCACCTGGATGCAATGGTTCCTGGCCTTCCTGCCGGTTGGGCTGCTGCTGCTGATCGTTGCACCGTTGATTTCTTACTACCTGTATAAGCCAGGCGTTACCCACAGTAATGAAGTCGCTGGCTGGGCCAATACGGCTCTGGGGGAGATGGGGAAACTGACCCGCAAAGAATATACCTTGATCGGCCTGGTACTATTCAGCCTGTGCCTGTGGGTGTTCGGCGGTAAAATCGTGGATGCGACGACGGTGTGCTTGCTGGCGGTATCGCTGATGCTGGCCCTGCACGTAGTGAGTTGGAAAGACATTACCAAATACTCCAGCGCCTGGAATACCCTGGTTAACCTGGCAACCTTGGTAGTGATGGCCAGCGGCCTGAGCCGCTCCGGCTTTATCGACTGGTTCGCCACCACCATGAGCACCCATCTGGACGGTTTCTCACCGAAGATGACGGTCGTTCTGCTGGTGCTGGTGTTCTACTACGCGCACTATCTGTTTGCCAGCCTGTCGGCCCATACCGCGACCATGCTGCCGATGATCCTGGCGGTAGGTAAAGGCTTGCCGGGCGTGCCGATGGAGCACCTTTCTATCCTGCTGGTGTTGTCTATCGGTATCATGGGGGTGTTGACCCCGTATGCCACTGGACCAGGAGTGATCATCTATGGCTGCGGCTACGTGAAGTCGAAAGACTACTGGCGTCTTGGTGGCATCCTCGGCGTGGTCTATATCGCGGCGCTGCTGCTGATCGGCTGGCCAATTCTTAGCCTGTGGTATTAAGTTAACCGGCGGCCATCCACGGATGGCCGCTGTTGCAATCCCTTCCCCCGTGACGCCCGTCACACACTTTCATGTCGAACGCCGCCATTATACCAACCCAACGTTAACCCATTCAAAACATACCCGTCGTCTTTCAAGCTGCAGCGTTGTTACCTGCACTATCACACCCCAGTCACTTACTAAACGTAAGTTCCTGGGGATGAGATAGCTTGTCGCCTAGCTGCAACTTGAAATCCATAGGGTAAAATCATATTTAGGGAACCTCTGCGGATGAGAAAAAAAACGTTACTCCTTTGCCTGCCTTTACTGTTCAGCGGCACCGCCTTTGCCGAGAACGACGGTTATCAACTGGAACAGGTGCTGGTGATGAGCCGCCACAACCTGCGCGCACCGCTGGCGAACAACGGCAGCGTGCTGGCCCAGTCCACGCCAAAAGCCTGGCCGCAGTGGGATACGCCAGGAGGATTGCTGACCACCAAGGGCGGCGTGCTGGAAGTGTATATGGGTCACTATTTCAACGCGTGGCTCAAGCAGGCGGGCATTTTGCCGCAGGAAGGTTGTCCGGCCGCTGACAGCGTTTACGTGTATGCCAACAGCCTGCAACGCACGGTAGCCACCGCGCAGTTCTTTACCAACGGCGCGTTCCCTGGCTGTGATATCAGCGTGCATCATCAGGAGAAAATGGGGGAGATGGATCCCACCTTCAACCCGATTATCACCGACAACAGCGAAGCCTTTAACCAGCAGGCGTTGAGCGCCATGAATGCCGAGCTGGCATCGCTGAAGCTGGACGCCTCCTACAAACAGCTAGAGCAGATCATCGACTACAAGGACTCCACCACCTGCAAGACCGACCAACAGTGCAATCTGGCTGCTGAACCGAGCAAAATGAGCGCGGTGCCGGGGAAAGAGCCTGGTGTTTCTGGCCCGCTGAAAGTGGGTAACTCGCTGGTGGATGCCTTTATGTTGCAATATTACGAAGGCTTCCCGATGAAAGACGTGGCCTGGGGTAAGATTGTGACGCCGTACCAGTGGCAGCAGTTGGCCAAGCTGAAAGATGGCTATCAGGATTCGCTGTTCACCTCGTCGGTTGTCGCCCAGAACGTGGCCAAACCGCTGCTGACCTACATCAATTCGGCGCTGATTAGCGATCGCAAGGCGGACTCACCGAAGCTGACCGTGCTGGTGGGGCATGATTCCAACATCGCCTCGTTGCTGTCTGCGATGAAATTCAAGCCGTATGAGTTGCCGAAGCAGTATGAGAAAACCCCGATTGGCGGCAAGCTGGTGTTCCAACGCTGGCATGATGGCAAAGGCGATCGCGATCTGTTGAAGATTGAATATGTCTACCAATCGACCGAACAGTTGCGTAATGCCGAACCGCTGACGTTGAGCACCCCACCGCAGCGCGTCACCCTGGCGCTGGAAGGCTGCCCGGTGGATAAAGACGGGTTCTGTGCCTGGAGCGACTTTGAAAAAACCATGAAGGACGTCTTGCAATAACCGTGCTGCCGGGGCGAACCTTTTCGCCCTGGCCTGCCGTGCGGTATATACTGTCTCAACGGACCCTTTATCACGGATGAAACGTGCTCTCTTCTTTTATTCTCAACGCTGAATTACTGTCGGTTGAAGGCTTTGCCGGCCTGATCGCACAATGTCATTTCTCTGTCGCGGATTATCACGACGATCTGTTTGCGGCTGCCGGTATCGATTTCCCTGCGCACGTTGCACCCGCGGTCGCCAAACGTAAGGCAGAATATCTGGCCGGGCGCTATCTGGCGCGCTGGGTGCTGGCAGAGTTGGGGCATCAGGATTTCACCTTATTGCGCGGGGAGAAACGTGAACCGCTCTGGCCTGCCGGGATTGCCGGGGCGATCAGTCACAATAGCGATACGGCGCTGTGTGCCGCTCAGCAAGAGAGTGGGGCAGGTGGGGTGGGCATTGATGTGGAAACGCAGATCCCGCCAGTGCGAGCAGAAGAGCTGTGGAGCGGTATCGTCAGTGAGGACGAATGCCAGTGGCTACGCCAACGGCCACAACCTTTTAATCTGCTGTTGACGCTGGTATTTTCCGCCAAAGAAAGCCTGTTTAAGGCGCTTTACCCGCAGGTGCTCTGCTACTTTGATTTTATGGATGCGCGGGTGATCAAGCTGGATATGCAGGCGCAGACCTTTGAGCTGGAATTGCAAAAGACGCTGACGCCACTTTGCCACTCAGGCCGCCGCTTTAGCGGGCGTTTCTGGCTGCAAGGTGATGCCGTTACGACGTTTATTTGTTTTTAAAATTAGAATGGCAGGTTGTTTATTAAAACCTACGGATTGCAATATATACAATCCGTTTTTAACTATATTACTTCAATATAAAATCAAACCTTTCATTAAGCCCTGGGTTAATATTTTTACTTGTGTTTTTTTCCAATTAAGCCATAAATACAGATTATGGGAATCAAGATTGATTCATCATTTTTGGCCATCTATCTTAAAGTCAAAACTGATTGACACTTCACTGATCGGAGTATTCGGTTTAAATTTCCAGGCGGATACCGCTGCAATAGCTTCTTTTTTAAACATATTTATGGGTTGCTCTTCGACGACTTTTATATTATAAGTCATGCCCGAGTCATCCACATCAAACATGATTTTTAGGGTACCCTCCACCTGAAGAGCATAGGCCCTGCGTGGATATTCTGGACGCGGTGTTGATAGGCCATTTTCTTTAATATATGCTGTCGAATTAATTGGCGTTTTTTCTCTGTTTTGAGTTAGCTTTCCTCCCCCGCAGTAAATTGAGTCTTTGTTATAATGGCAAATAATTATTGACAATAAGGAGGGGTTATCTTTAAGACTGAATGCCAATTGTGAATGCATTGCATGGTAATAACTATTAGAAGTAGAATAAATCATTCCACTGATACCTAAAAGTAATACGAATGACACAATCGATATAATCAAAATTATTCTGTTTTTCATGGTATTCTCCCTCATTAATACTTCCCTGTTAATTTGAAAATCCTGGTTTTTAAGAGAAAACGAATGGGAAATTGATCACTTATGCTGCGCAAACCAATTTTTGGCACGTTTTGAGAATATAAATCGCAGACCTATTATCCAGTACCAAAGAATTAAGATCATTTGTGCGATCAAAGCCCCACCACGTTGCGCGTCATTACTGTATTCCACCGGAGCAACCACCACACCATTAGTGATAGGAAGTGATTGACTGATTACAGTCATTACAAAGACGCCCAACAATGCCATTGCTCCTAGCAGACGGGCATGTTTTCGAGGCTTGATAATGGCGATTAATGCCCAGATGGCCAGCACAAAAATACCCCCCCGCAACAAATAGCCAAGATAGAAAAAGATCATGACATCAGGGTGTTGAGGTGATGTTAATAGATGAAAGCTGAAAGCGGTCCAAAACATTAACGGGAACAAGCAACTTAAAATAAACCATGCCAGTATGATAATGACTATCAAAATGCATAATGGTCGTTTCATTCAGTCTCTATCCTCCTTGATTTCCAACCGTATGATTTGAAATAAATAAGCGCCAAAAAGAATAGCTCAATCTGGTCAAGTATTCAATGTATTTATCAAGTTGTAGAGGCTCCACTTTTCGTTGTGGGAACAGCCTGGCTAAAGTTGATGTAAAGCACCCGTTTTGCTAACAGACACGCCCTGTGAAGAAACACGGTTGTGGCAAAGGAGGGCGTCAGCGTTACCGTTGTCAGTTCTGCAAACGTACCTTCCAACTTCCCCAATCAGGGGATTAAATCCTGCGGTGCCGTAACAGATGGCGCGCACCTTCCAGCATCAGCAACATGACCGCCAGCCAGATCGGGATATAGGTCAGCCATTGGTTGGCGTTAATGGTTTCACCCAATAGCAATGCGACAATCACCAGCAACACCGGTTCTACATAGCTCAGCAAACCAAACAGGCTGAAGGGGAGCAGGCGGCTGGCCAGGATATAGCACACCAGCGCCAGCGCGCTGATAATACCCAACAGCGGGATCTGCAAATACAGCAGCGGTTTGGCCGTCAGCGCTGCCAGCGGTTCTGATCCACCGAGCGCAAACAGCGCAGCGACTGGCAGCATCAGCGTCAGCTCGCACCACAACCCACCCAGATGATCGGTGCCCAAGCGGCGGCGCAGAATAAAGTAAACGGGATAGCCTAACGCGACTACCAACGTGGACCAGGAAACCCCGCCCACCTGGATCAGCTCATTGCCCACGCCAACCAATGCGCATAGGGCTGCCATCTTTTGCAGCACAGAGAGGCGATCGCGAAAAAATACTCGCCCTGCCAACACCATGGTCAGCGGCAGCAGGAAATAACCGAGTGAGACATCCAGCGCCATGCCGTGCAGCGGTGCCCAGAGGAATAGCCACAGCTGCACACCCAATATTGAGGTGGTCAGGAGCAATAGCAGCACCCGTTGCGGGCGCTGCCGTAGCCAGTGCAGTATCTCCTTCACCCGCGCCCAGTCGCCGGAAAACAGCATAAACAGCGTCAAAAACGGCAGCGTCAGCAGGGTGCGCCAGCCATAGATTTCCTCGCCGTCGAGTGGGGTAAGCATTGAGGTGTAGTAATACATCACGCCGAACAGCAGGGAAGCGACGACGGAAAGTATGATGCCCTTGATCACCAGCGTTCCTGATTATTTACCCGTCGTCTTTCAAACTACAGCGTTGTTGACTGCGCTTG
>NZ_JBKJYW010000349.1:0-9985 GCF_046715635.1 Serratia sp. (in: enterobacteria) | reverse complement strand
ACTCGCTTCATGGGGCCAGAAGGTGTGGGTAACTCCTCGCTGTCCAACATCGCCGGTGCCGCGTCTGAAGGCATGCTGGTGACGCTGCCGAAACGTTACGATCAGGTGCCAGCCAACCAGCCGGTGGTTGATGCATTAAAAGCCAAGAAGCTGGATCCGACAGGGCCATTTGTCTGGACCACCTATGCGGCACTGCAATCGCTGGTCACCGGGATGGAGCGCAGCGCAAGCCAGGAACCCGCCGATATCGTCAAAGATCTGAAAACCGGCAAGCCGGTGGAAACCGTCATGGGCCCACTGAGCTGGGATGACAAAGGCGATCTGAAAGGCTTCGAGTTCGGGGTGTTTGAGTGGCATGCCGACGGCTCATCAACGCCGATTAAATAATATACCCGTCGCCTTTCACGTTGCAGCGTTGTTGGCTGCACGGGTGCACCCCAGTCACTTAGTTAACTAAGCTCCTGGGGATTTACCCGTTTGCCGCCTAGCTGCAACGTGAAATTCATAGGGTATATCGTTCCTGATTTTTTATTCCAAGCTGCAATATAAAAACGTGGCCAAGGGTCAGAGTATGTCAGAGCAGTTTCTCTATTTTCTGCAGCAGATGTTCAACGGCGTGACGCTGGGCAGCACCTATGCATTGATCGCCATCGGTTACACCATGGTCTACGGCATTATCGGCATGATCAACTTCGCCCACGGCGAGGTGTATATGATCGGCAGCTATGTCTCCTTTATCGTCATCGCCGCCCTGATGATGATCGGCATCGACGTGGGTTGGCTGCTGATCGGCGCAGCGTTCCTGGTGTCGATCGTGATTGCCAGCGCCTATGGCTGGAGCATCGAGCGGGTGGCCTACAAACCGGTGCGCAACTCCAAACGCCTGATTGCGCTGATTTCCGCCATCGGGATGTCGATATTCCTGCAAAACTACGTCAGCCTGACGCAGGGTTCACGCGATGTGGCGCTACCCAGCCTGGTCACAGGCCAATGGGTTTTGGGCGAAAGTAACGGCTTCGCCGCGACCATCAGCACCATGCAGCTCATCATCTGGGTCGTCACCTTCCTGGCGATGCTGGCACTGACGATGTTTATCCGTTATTCGCGTATGGGCCGCGCCTGCCGTGCCTGTGCGGAAGATTTGAAGATGGCCAGCCTGCTGGGCATCAATACCGACCGGGTGATTTCGCTCACCTTCGTGATCGGGGCGGTGATGGCGGCGGTGGCGGGCGTGCTGCTCGGCCAGTTCTACGGCGTGATCAACCCTTACATCGGCTTTATGGCCGGGATGAAAGCCTTCACCGCGGCGGTACTGGGCGGGATCGGCAGCATTCCTGGGGCGATGATCGGCGGGCTGGTGCTGGGCGTGGCTGAAGCGCTCACCTCAGCCTATTTGAGCACCGAATACAAAGACGCGGTGTCCTTCGCCTTGCTGATTGTGGTGTTGCTGGTGATGCCAACCGGCATCCTTGGGCGTCCGGAGGTTGAGAAAGTATGAAACTCGGTCTGCTTAACGCCTGTATTGCCACGGTCGTGCTGTTTGTCATGGCCTCCTTCCTGATGGGGATGCAACTGAGCCTCGACGGTACCAAGCTGGTGGTGCACGGCGCTGCCGAAGTGCGCTGGATGTGGATTGGTATCGGTTGTGTGGTGGTGTTTTTCTTCCAACTGCTGCGTCCGCTGATGCAGCATGGGATGAAGAAAATCTCCGGCCCGGCGTTCGTCTTACCCAGCTTTGACGGCTCCACAATGCGCCAGAAGGTGCTGGCAGCGGCGATCATCATTGCCGCCGTCGTCTGGCCGTTCCTGGTGTCGCGCGGCACGGTGGATATCGCCACCCTGACGCTGATTTACGTGATGCTGGGGCTGGGGTTGAACGTGGTGGTCGGCCTTTCCGGCCTGTTGGTGCTGGGTTACGCTGGCTTTTACGCTATTGGTGCCTATACCTACGCATTGCTGAACCATTACTACGGCCTGGGATTCTGGCAAAGCCTGCCGCTGGCGGGGATTGTCACCGCCATCTTCGGCTTCCTGCTTGGTTTCCCGGTGCTACGCCTGCGGGGAGACTATTTGGCAATCGTCACGCTCGGCTTTGGTGAAATCGTTCGCATCCTGCTACTGAACAACACTGAAATTACCGGTGGGCCGAACGGCATCAGCCAGATCCCGAAACCGACCTTCTTTGGTCTGGAGTTTAACCGCAGCGCCCGCGACGGCGGTTGGGATACCTTCCATAACTTCTTTGGCCTGAAATACGATCCCAGCGACCGCATCGTGTTCCTCTATCTGGTAGCGCTGCTGCTGGTGATATTGACGCTGTTTGTGATTAACCGCCTGCTACGCATGCCGCTGGGCCGTGCCTGGGAAGCGTTGCGTGAAGATGAAATCGCCTGCCGTTCACTGGGCTTGAGCCCGACCAAAATCAAACTGACCGCCTTCACCATCAGTGCCGCCTTTGCCGGTTTCGCCGGTACGCTGTTTGCCGCACGTCAGGGGTTTGTCAGCCCGGAATCCTTCACCTTTGTGGAGTCGGCCTTTGTGTTGGCGATCGTGGTGTTGGGCGGCATGGGCTCACAGTTTGCGGTGATCCTGGCGGCAATCTTGCTGGTGGTGTCCCGTGAGATGATGCGCGATCTGAATGAATACAGCATGTTGTTGCTGGGGGCGCTGATGGTATTGATGATGATTTGGCGGCCGCAGGGGCTGCTGCCAATGAAACGCCCACAGTTGAAGCTGAAAGTGGCTGATATCAAAGCCGTGAAGGGGGAGCAGGCATGAGTACTCAACCTTTATTGGCGGTAGCCGGGCTTTCGATGCGCTTTGGCGGTTTGCTGGCGGTAAACAACGTCGCGCTGGAACTGCATCAAGGCGAGATTGTCTCGTTGATTGGCCCGAACGGCGCAGGCAAGACCACGGTGTTTAACTGCCTGACCGGGTTCTATCGCCCGACCAGCGGCACTATCAAACTGCGCGATCGCCATCTGGAAGGGCTTTCCGGCCAGACTATCGCCCGCATGGGCGTGGTGCGTACCTTCCAGCACGTGCGGCTGTTCCGCGAAATGACGGTGATTGAAAACCTGCTGGTGGCCCAACATCAGCATCTGAAAAGCGGCGTGTTTGCCGGTTTGCTGAAAACCCCGGCGTTCCGCCGTGCAGAGGCCGATGCGCTGGAGCGTGCGGCGGTGTGGCTGGAGCGTGTGGGCCTGTTGGACATGGCTAACCGTTCGGCGGGTAATCTGGCCTATGGCCAGCAGCGTCGGCTGGAGATCGCCCGTTGCATGGTAACGCGCCCGGAACTATTGATGCTGGATGAACCGGCGGCGGGCCTGAACCCGAAAGAAACCGATGAGCTGGATCACCTGATCGTCGAGCTGCGTGACCAGCACCAGGTGTCGGTGCTGTTGATTGAGCACGATATGAAACTGGTGATGGGGATTTCCGATCGTATCTACGTGGTGAATCAGGGAACGCCGTTGGCGCAAGGCACACCGGCAGAAATCCGCAATAACCCGGACGTGATCCGGGCCTATCTGGGCGAATAAGTATATGTTGTCATTTAATCAGGTTTCCGCCCATTACGGCAAAATTCAGGCGCTGCACCAGGTCAGCCTGAACATTCAACAGGGGGAGATTGTCACCCTGATCGGCGCCAACGGTGCCGGTAAAACCACCCTGCTCGGCACGCTATGCGGCGATCCCAGGGCCAGCGAAGGGTCCATCACCTTGATGGATCAGGACATCACCCAGTGGCAGACAGCGCGCATCATGCGCGAGGCCGTGGCAATCGTACCGGAAGGGCGGCGGGTGTTCTCACGCATGACGGTGGAAGAGAACCTGGCGATGGGCGGTTTCTTTGCCGATCGCGAGCAGTATCATCAACGTATCGAGCGGGTATTTACCCTGTTTCCACGCCTGCTGGAGCGCCGCAGCCAGCGCTCCGGCACCATGTCCGGTGGCGAACAGCAGATGCTGGCGATTGGCCGTGCGCTGATGAGCCAGCCAAAGTTACTCTTGCTTGACGAGCCTTCACTCGGGCTGGCACCCATCATCATCCAGCAGATTTTCGACATCATTCAACAGCTGCGCGAAGAGGGGATGACCATCTTCCTGGTGGAACAAAACGCCAATCAGGCACTAAAACTGGCGGATCGTGGTTATGTGCTGGAAAACGGCCGCGTGGTGTTGGAAGATACGGGTACCGCATTATTAGCAAACGAAGCAGTACGGTCAGCGTACCTCGGTGGTTAAAATACCCGTCGTCTTTCAAGCTACAGCGTTGTTACCTGCACTATCTCACCCCAGTCACTTACTAAATGTAAGCTCCTGGGGAGGAGATAGCTTGGTGCCTAGCTGTAACTCGAAATCCATAGGGTATTAGGTGGTATTTACCGAATAAGAGGGCATAGAGATGGTATCGCGCCCATATTTTAACGATTACGAGAACAAGCAATGAAGACAGAAGGACTACTCGCGCAGCGCATCGTAAAGGTCAAAAGCTCGGCAATCCGCGAATTGCTCAAGCACAGCAAAATGGAAAACGTCATTTCGCTGGCGGGTGGCATTCCCTCTGATGCGCTGTTTGACTTCGAAGGATTGAGCATTGCTACCCAGCAGGCTATTACCGAACAACCGAAAAGCGCTTTCCAATATGGGCTGACCGAAGGCAGCGAACTGCTGCGTGAAGGCATCTGTACCCTATGCGCACAGCGTGGCGTTAATGCCAAGCCGGAAGATATCGTGGTGACCGCAGGCTCCCAACAGGCGTTAGATCTGGTGATGCGTGCGGTGATTAACCCTGGTGATGTGTTTGTGGTAGAGCGCCCGACCTATCTGGCGGCGCTGCAAACGCTGGAACTGGCGGAAGCCAACGTCATGTCCGTCTCTTCCGACAGCGATGGCATGGTGGTTGATGAGCTGGCCGAACTGCTGAAAACCCAGAAGATCAAAGGGGTGTACGTGGTGCCGAACTTCGGCAACCCAAGCGGCCTGACCCTGAGCGCCGCACGCCGTGAGCAGTTGGTGAAACTGGCGGTGGAGCATAACTTCCTGATTATCGAGGATGACCCGTACGGCGAGCTGCGCTTCACCGAAGAGCGTAATGCTACGCTGTATCAGGTTTCGCAGCAGGTGCTGGGCCATACCGAAAACATTATCTATACCTCCACCTTCTCCAAGATCCTGGCTCCGGGCCTGCGCCTGGGTTGGGCCATCCTGCCGCCGTTCTTGTTGCATAAAGTAGCGATCATCAAGCAGGCGGCGGATCTGCATGCCAGTGCGCTGTCTCAAAGCATCGTTGAATGCTATCTGGGGCTGGATCGTCTACCGGCGCAGATCGAAAAGATCCGTGCGGCCTACAAGCATAAAGGCGAGATCCTGGCCGGGCTGGTGGAAAAAGAGCTGGGTGATGTGATCAGCTTTGATATGCCGAAAGGCGGCATGTTCCTGTGGGCGCGTTTCCGTCAGCAATTCGATGCTACCGAGTGGCTGAACACCACCCTGAAGCAGGGCGTGGTGTTTGTGCCGGGAGAATACTTCTTCTCTGACAAACCGGATCGCTCTACCTTCCGCCTGTCGTTTGCCACGGCAACCGAACAACAGATGCAAGAGGCCGTCGCCCGCCTGCGTCGCTCGCTGTAATCTCTCTGCGGCGGTGGGGTAATCCCTACCGCCGACATCAAACCGCCATCTGCACTTCACCTCGCTGTCATCTAGCTGTCACGCCAAAGTTATGATTCTGTCATCCGCGCATGGCATGTTATCCCCGTCATCTTTCAAGCCGCAGCGTTGTTGGCTGCACTGGCACACCCCAGTCACTTAGTTAACTAAGTTCCAGGGGATGCACCAGCTTGCCGCCTAGCTGCAGCTTGAAAGCTATAGGGGAATACATCCGAGTATAAAGACTTCTTTTCGCTCACGCGTTTTGATCACACCCGCTTTTTCAGGAGTTAGGCATGTTTGCTCACGCGATTAAAAAAACCACGTTGTGCGTTACCTTGGCTCTGGCGGTCAGCGGCCATGCAATCGCTGCCACCGAGATCCCCTTCTGGCATTCGATGGAAGGGGAGCTGGGCACCGAAGTGGATTCTCTGGCGGACCGTTTCAACCAAACTCACAGTGATGTGAAGATCGTCCCGGTTTATAAAGGCAACTACGAACAGAGCCTGGCGGCGGGCATTGCCGCTTACCGTTCCGGCAAGGCACCGGCGATCCTGCAAGTGTACGAAGTGGGCACCGCCACCATGATGGAGAGCAAGGCGATCAAACCGGTGTATCAGGTATTCCAGGAGTCGGGCGTCAAGTTCGATGAATCGGTGTTCGTGCCGACCGTGGCCGGTTACTACACCGATAACAAGAGCGGCCATCTGCTGTCCCAGCCTTTCAACAGCTCCACCCCGGTGCTGTATTACAACAAAGATGCCTTCAAGAAAGCAGGCCTGAACCCGGATCAACCACCGAAAACTTGGCAGGAACTGGCGGCCGATGCTGCCAAACTGCGTGCGGCTGGCATGAAGTGCGGCTACACCAGCGGTTGGCTGGGTTGGATCCAACTGGAGAACTTCAGCGCCTGGCATGGCGTGCCGTTCGCCAGTGAAAACAACGGCTTTGGCGGCACCAATGCCAAACTGGAGTTCAACCAGCCGCTGCAGGTGAAGCATATTCAGTTCCTGCAAGACATGAACAAGAAGGGCGACTTCACCTACTTTGGCCGCAAGGACGAACCTACCGAGAAGTTCTACAACGGCGACTGCGCCATGGCGACCGCTTCTTCTGGTTCACTGGCCAGCATCCGCAAATACGCCAAGTTCGATTTCGGCGTGGGCATGATGCCTTTTGATGCTGACGCAAAAAATGCACCGCAGAACGCCATTATCGGTGGGGCCAGCCTGTGGGTGATGAACGGCAAAGACGCGGCGACCTACAAAGGCGTGGCGGAATTCCTGCAATATCTGGCCCAGCCTGAGATTGCCGCCGAATGGCATCAAAAGACCGGCTACCTGCCGATCACCACTGCCGCTTATGAAATAACTAAACAACAGGGCTTCTACGACAAAAACCCCGGGGCCGATGTGGCCACCCGCCAGATGCTGAACAAGCCACCGTTGGCGTTCACCAAAGGGCTGCGTCTGGGCAATATGCCGCAGATCCGTACCGTGGTGGATGAAGAGCTGGAAAGCGTGTGGACCGACAAGAAAACCCCGCAGCAGGCGCTGGATGCTGCGGTACAGCGCGGTGACGTGTTGCTGCGCCGCTTCGAGGCCTCCACCAAGTAAGCGTCAGATTGGGCCATATTCGGCCAAACGACATCGATCCACTCCCTCTCCCTTTGGGCGAGGGTTGGGGTGAGGGGCTTATACCGTCCCTCATCCCCATTTAACGGTTAACCCTATGTCATCATCCCGTCCCGGCTTCGGCTGTAGCTGGCTGCCCTATGTGTTGGTGCTGCCACAACTGCTGATCACCGTCGTTTTCTTCCTGTGGCCTGCCGGTCAGGCGCTGTGGTACTCGGTACAAAGCGTCGATCCGTTCGGCCTTTCCAGCCAGTTTGTCGGACTGGACAACTTTACACAGCTGTTCCAGGACCCGTATTACCTGGACTCTTTCTATACCACGTTACTGTTCAGCTTCTTGGTGGCCGGTGTTGGCCTGCTGGTATCGCTGTTCTTTGCTGCATTAGTGGACTACGTGCTGCGCGGTAGCCGTTTCTATCAGACCTTGATGATCCTGCCCTATGCGGTTGCCCCTGCGGTAGCGGCGGTGCTGTGGATCTTCCTGTTCAGCCCCGGCATGGGCCTGATCACCCATATGCTCGCCGGTTTCGGCTATGACTGGAACCATGCGCAAAACAGCGGCCAGGCGATGTTCCTGGTGGTGTTGGCGTCGGTGTGGCAGCAGATCAGCTATAACTTCCTGTTTTTCCTGGCCGCATTGCAATCCATCCCGCGTTCTCTGGTGGAAGCGGCGGCGATCGATGGGGCTGGCCCGGTGCGGCGTTTCTTCAACCTGGTGCTGCCGCTGATCACGCCGGTGAGCTTCTTCCTGCTGGTGGTCAACCTGGTGTATGCCTTCTTCGACACCTTCCCGGTGATCGACGCCGCTACCGGCGGTGGGCCGGTGCAGTCGACCACCACGCTGGTGTACAAAATCTATCGTGAAGGCTTTGCCGGTCTGGATCTGTCCAGCTCGGCGGCGCAGTCGGTGGTGTTGATGCTGCTGGTGATTGGCCTGACGGTGATCCAGTTCCGCTTTGTCGAACGTAAGGTGCGTTACCAATGATTGAGAACCGACGCGGGCTGGATATCTTCAGCCATACGATGCTGATTGTTGGCGTGCTGGTGGTGCTGTTTCCGCTGTATGTGGCCTTTGTGGCCGCCACGCTGGACGATCGGCAGGTGTTCCAGGTACCTATGACGCTGGTCCCCGGAGGGCACCTGTGGGACAACATCCGCCATATCTGGCAGGGCGGGGTAGGCACCCTCAAGGTGCCGTTCTCGATGCTGCTGCTTAACAGCGTGATCATGGCGCTGGCGATCACCTGCGGCAAGATCGTGGTCTCGGTGCTGTCCGCCTATGCCATCGTCTATTTCCGTTTTCCACTGCGCAGCCTGTTCTTCTGGCTGATCTTCATGACGCTGATGCTGCCGGTCGAGGTGCGTATCTTCCCGACGGTGGAAGTGATCTCCAACCTCAATCTGCTGGATAGCTACACCGGACTCACGCTGCCGCTGATGGCATCGGCCACGGCCACCTTCCTGCTGCGTCAGTTCTTTATGACCCTGCCGGATGAGCTGTTGGAAGCTGCACGCATCGACGGTGCCGGGCCAATGCGCTTCTTTTGGGACATCGTGCTGCCGCTGTCGAAAACCAATCTGGCGGCGCTGTTTGTCATCACCTTTATCTACGGCTGGAACCAGTACCTGTGGCCGATCCTGGTCACCAGTGACGCCTCAATGAGTACGGCGGTGGCAGGGATCCGCAGCATGATTTCCACCTCCGGCGCACCGACCCGGTGGAATCAGGTGATGGCGGCAATGATTTTGACTTTGATCCCGCCGTTGGCGGTGGTTCTTCTGATGCAGCGCTGGTTTGTGCGCGGCCTGGTTGATAGCGAGAAGTAACGAATATGGCAGGTTTAAAACTACAGGCGGTCACCAAGTCTTACGACGGCAAAACGCCGGTGATCAAGCAGATCGATCTCGACGTGGCTGACGGCGAATTTATTGTGATGGTTGGCCCCTCCGGCTGTGGCAAATCGACGCTTTTGCGCATGGTGGCCGGGCTGGAACGCACCACCAGCGGCGATATTTATATCGATAGCCAGCGCGTGACCGATCTGGAACCGAAGGATCGCGGCATCGCCATGGTGTTCCAGAACTACGCGCTGTATCCGCATATGAGCGTGTACGACAACATGGCTTATGGCCTGAAAATCCGTGGCTTTGGCAAGCAGCACATCCGCCAGCGAGTGGAGGAGGCCGCGCGTATTCTGGAGTTAGAACCGCTGTTGCAACGCAAACCGCGTGAGCTTTCCGGTGGCCAGCGCCAGCGGGTGGCTATGGGGCGCGCGATTGTGCGCGAACCGGCGGTGTTCCTGTTTGATGAACCGCTCTCCAACCTGGACGCCAAATTGCGTGTCCAGATGCGCCTGGAATTGCAGCAACTGCATCGCCGTCTGAAAACCACCAGCCTGTATGTCACCCACGATCAGGTTGAGGCGATGACGCTGGCGCAGCGGGTGATCGTGATGAATAAAGGCGTGGCGGAGCAGATTGGTACGCCAAGTGAGGTTTATCAACGCCCGGCGACGCTGTTTGTCGCCAGCTTTATCGGCTCCCCGGCAATGAACCTGCTACCTGGCACGTTGAGTGCGGATGGCAAACAACTGCAACTGGCCGGTGGTATGGCGCTGGATCTGCCAGAGCCTCGGCCACAGTGGGGCGGACAGGAGTTGACGTTGGGTATCCGACCGGAGCATATTCAACTGAGT
>NZ_JBKJYW010000348.1:0-37484 GCF_046715635.1 Serratia sp. (in: enterobacteria) | reverse complement strand
TCCGCCAGCAGAACGTGTTTCAGATCGCGGTCGGCACTTGAGTGAACGGCAACGGTTTTGATGCCCAGTTCTTTACAAGCGCGCAGGATACGTAGCGCGATCTCGCCACGGTTGGCGATAACAATTTTATCTAGCATGGGGCGCCTCGTTATTCGATGACGACCAGTGGCTCGTCAAATTCAACCGGTTGGCCGTTTTCTACCAGGATCGCTTTAACCACACCGGATTTGTCCGCTTCAATCTGGTTCATCATTTTCATAGCTTCAACGATGCACAGAGTATCACCGGCGTTCACTTTCTGGCCCACTTCCACGAAGGATTTCGCGTCCGGGCTTGGCGTGCGGTAGAAAGTCCCTACCATTGGTGAACGAACGATATGGCCACTCATGGCCGCTGGTGCTGCTGGGGTTTCTGCGGCAGCAGGGGCAACGGCGGCGGCCAGAGCAGGTTGCTGCTGGGCTGGCATTGCGTACTGTTGCATCATTGGGTAAGCCTGCACCGGTGCGGCACGGCTGATGCGAACCGACTCTTCGCCTTCAGAGATTTCCAGTTCAGAAATGCCTGATTCTTCAACCAGTTCGATCAGTTTCTTGATTTTACGAATATCCATGAGTGTGATTCCGTACTCTTTTTGTGTAGCAATTAGTGGGTTTTTGACAAACGGCGAACCGCTGCCTGTAAAGCAAATGTGTAGCCATCCGCGCCGAGGCCACAGATCACGCCTACCGCAATATCAGACAGGTAGGAGTGATGACGGAAAGGCTCACGAGCGTACACGTTGGACAGGTGGATCTCGATAAACGGGATCTGCACTGCCAACAGTGCATCGCGCAACGCCACGCTGGTGTGCGTGAACGCGGCAGCGTTAATCAGGATAAAATCCGTATTGCCGCGTGCCTGATGAATGCGATCAATGAGCGCATGCTCGGCGTTGGACTGCAGATGGCTCAGGGTAATATCTAGCGCGAGTGCCTGGTTTTCCAATCCGTTAACAATCTCTGCCAGCGTAGCGCTGCCGTACTTTTCCGGCTCACGCGTCCCCAGCAGATTCAGATTGGGGCCGTTCAGAAGCAAAATGTGAAACTTATCCGCCATTGTGCTGGTATCTCCGGCAATAAAACCATCATCGTAGAAAATAACCCGATGTCACCGATTTGTCACCTGTTACGCGCAGATTTTACAGCTGCGACAGGTACAAGGTCGGGCATTATAACGATATCGTGGCAATTCGCAGCTAAATACTGGTCTTATCAGCGAAGATATTCAACCCTAAATCGGCAAACACCAAGTGCCGCTATTGGATTATGAGGGGTAGAACACAGAAAAGTTCCACCCCCCTGCAGAGGATTTTTACCGTCAATCTTGCCGGTTTTAGTGCGGTTTACGCCACCATGAGCGTAATTTCTTGTAACGCAGAGCTAACAACAGCAGTGCCAACGACGCGTAAATAAAAGGCTGCGGTGACAAGGTTTTTACCGACCACAGATAGTGGATCGGTGCCAGGATCGCCACCAGATAGACGAAGTTATGCAGCTTCTGCCAGTTGGCCCCCAATTTGCGCTGCGCCCATAGCGTTGAGGTAGCCGCCAGAGCCAGCAAGATCAACCAGCAGAGAATACCTAGCGTCAGATAGGGGCGGGTAACCAGCTCGCGCCCCAGCAGGCCAATGTTGTTTAGCCCCAGTTCCAGCGTCGAGTAGCTTACCAGATGCAGGGTTCCCCAGACAAAACACCACAAACCCAGCAGGCGTCGGCAACGGATCAGCAGCGGCTGGCGCGCGTAGCGGGCCAATGGAGTGACGAGCAGGGTGGCCAGCAGCAATTTTAGCGTCATCCTGCCGGTAAAATGCTGGATATCCTTGGCCGGATCGGCGCTGAACCAGCCCTGATCGACGGACAATACCAGCCACAAAAAGGGTAGGAATGCCGCCAGGTAGATGGCTACTTTTAGCCAGGTGATCTGCTTGGGGGTTAAACGCACTTAGAAGTTCTCCCGTAAATCGAGGCCGCGATATAGCGAAGCCACCTGCTCGGCATAGCCGTTGAACAGCAGCGTCGGCTGACGTTTCACATCCAGAATGCCGCCGGAACCGATGAAGCGTTCGCTAGCCTGCGACCAGCGCGGATGATCGACATGGGGATTCACGTTGGCGTAAAAGCCATATTCGTTGGGAGCAGACAGATTCCAGGTGGTTGGCGGTTGTTCACGGGTCAGGGTGATCTGCACGATGGACTTGATGCCTTTGAAGCCGTACTTCCATGGAGTGATCAGGCGTAGCGGGGCACCGTTTTGTGGTGGCAGCATCTTGCCGTATACGCCCACGGTTAACAGCGCCAGCGGATGCATGGCTTCATCAAGGCGCAAACCTTCGACATAGGGATACTGGAGGCCGCCGCCGATAAAGCGATCTTTCTGGCCGGGCATCTGCTCTGGATCGTACAGCGTTTGGAAAGCCACGTAGCGTGCGTTGCTGTTGGGCTCGGCCAGCTTAAGCAGTTTGCCCAGCTCAAAGCCGATCCACGGCACCACCATCGACCAGGCTTCGACGCAGCGCATGCGATAAATGCGTTGCTCAAGCGGGAATCGCTTGAGCAAATCGTCGATATCCAGCGTCATTGGCTTGCCGACTTCGCCGTCGATCTTCACTTTCCAGTCCGCCGTTTTCAGGGAGCCAGCGTTGGCGGCGGGATCGGCCTTATCCAGGCCAAATTCGTAGAAATTATTGTACCCCATGACTTTTTCTTCCGGCGTCAGCTCCAGCTTGGCTTGCCAGGCTTCGGGTTTGCTGAAGTCTAGCGGTTTGCCTGCTGGAGCGGGGGGCCGATCGTTACCTTTGAACCAGGACAGCAAGTCGGCCTGTGCCTGGATGGGCAAAGCCAGCGAGGCTGCCGTGATCCCTAGCGCCTGGAGTACCTTGCGCCGCTGATAGAACACGCTCTCTGGCGTGACATCGGCCTCAGTCAGTTTTCGCTGTTGTTTCATTTTTTCTTCTCCGCAAGTGATGACGTAAGCATGGCGTGAAAGCCAATTTTCTGCGAGAGGGTGGATGTAAAGAGAGGTAAACGGGAGGTGATTTCTTGTGGCAAATAAGCAGGCGCCGCATGCGGCGCCCCAACAGATTATGAACGGATTTTTACCAGGGTGCGGCCAGTGATCTGATTGTTCATCAGCGCGGTGGCCGCAGCAGGCACGTCTTCCAGCTGAATTTCCTGTGTGGCTTGCTCATAGAAGCTTTCTGGCAGAATTCCGGCCAGCCGTTCCCAGGCGGTTTGGCGACGATGCAGCGGCGTCAGCACCGAATCAACGCCTTGCAGACGCACGTTACGCAAAATGAACGGCATCACGGTAGTCGGCAACTGGTAGCCTCCCGCCAGGCCGCAGGCGGCAACGGTGCCGTTGTAATTCATCTGTGCCAGCACGCGAGCCAGTAATTTGTCGCCGACGGTGTCGATAGCGCCGGCCCACAGCTGTTTCTCCAGCGGGCGCGGTGTTTCAATATACTCGCTACGGGGCAGGACAGTTTTGGCACCCAGAGATTTCAGATAATCGGTATTGCTGTCGCGCCCGCTGATGGCGGTAACGCTATAGCCCAGTGCGGACAGTAGGGCTACCGCGGTGCTACCCACGCCGCCGCTAGCTCCGGTGACCAGAACGTCGCCGTCCTCCGGTTTCACTCCGCCTTCTTCCAGTGCCATCACGCACAGCATGGCGGTAAAACCGGCGGTGCCGAGGATCATCGCTTTGCGTTCACACAACCCTTTTGGCAGGGGGACCAGCCATTCGCCGCTAACTCGGGCCTGCTCGCCCAACCCGCCCCAGTGATTTTCGCCAACGCCCCAGCCGGTGAGCACTACGCTCTGGCCTGGTTTAAAACGCGGATCTTTGCTGTTGTGTACCTGGCCAGCAAAATCGATGCCAGGAACCATTGGGAAGTGACGGATGATTTTCCCCGTGCCGGTGATCGCCAGGGCATCCTTATAGTTGAGACTGGACCAGTTGACGTCGACCGTCACATCTCCTTCTGGCAGCCGATCGCTGTCAATATCCTTGACTTGGGCCAGGGTTTTTTCGCCAACTTGTTCCAACAATAATACACGCATGTCATTGTTCCCCGCTTTTTCATATATTATATGAATGTATGGTTCAGTAATGTCTGACTATATGCATAATAAAAAAGCCTGTCCTGATAAAGGACAAAAAAATAGTGCTTAATGGTTTTCTTCGTCGGCTAGGCTTGATAGCTTTGTAGAGCTAACCTGATGCTTGGCAAAGAAATTGAAGTTGCTTCATGATTTTTAATATCAGGGTATTGCGTTGTTTTCAATCGAGCAGGAACGGGGCCTTGCCACATCAAAAGGTGACTCTTCATTTTATCATCGCGCAGAAGGCACAGGGATGAGATTTACAACCAAACTCTCTGCTCTAATCACCCTGCTCGTCGCATTGGCTATGTTCTTGATGCTGATGGGGTGTTCATACAGTTTCTTTTACGTGACTCAGGAGCGCCTCGAGCGCCGTTTTGAAGCCCTGGCCACCTCCATCGATCAGGCAATGCTGCTCCAACCTCTGCAGGCTCAGGATAACTGGCTGCCCTTGGTGATGCGGCCGCTAGGCATCGTTGCCATTCATGTCGATACCGAAACCAGCAACATTTTCTCCTACAGCCTGCCTACCATCAAAGCCCCCTGGGCATCGCTGAC
Source organism: Serratia sp. (in: enterobacteria) (assembly GCF_046715635.1). Lineage (GTDB taxonomy): Bacteria > Pseudomonadota > Gammaproteobacteria > Enterobacterales > Enterobacteriaceae > Chania. The sequence continues at coordinate 32,784 of NZ_JBKJYW010000348.1, read as the reverse complement.
CGGCTACCGCCAAACCTCGTTAACCATGATGCATCACCCCGGCACCCGGGTAAATGTCACTTACCTCGATCCATTCGCCAGCGACGTGCGCTCTTTGCAGTCCACGGCGGCGGTCACGCTGTCGATCGTCATCATGGTGGTGATCCTGCTGTTCAGCTTACGCTGGTTGCGCGAACAGGCGGTAGGGGAAGATCGCCTGGAACGCCGAGCGCGGCGCATTCTCAACGGCGAACGTGAACAGGTGCTGAAGGGAGACGTTCGTGAATGGCCCGCCAGCGTCAGCGGTGCGTTGGATCGCCTGCTGGCCGATCTGGCCGAAGCGCGTGAGGAGCGCAGCCGGGTGGATACCTTGATCCGCGCTTTTGCCGCTCAGGATGCGAAAACCGGCCTCAACAACCGGCTGTTCTTTGATAACCAGCTCACTACTCAGTTGGAAGATGTCGGGTCACACGGCATCGTCATGATGGTGCGCCTGCCGGATTTCGATACCCTGCGTGAAATCCACGGCAACGCGGCGGTACAGGAGTTGATGTATTCGTTGGTCAACCTGTTGTCCACCTTTGTCATGCGCTACCCGGCCGCCTTACTGGCCCGTTATTTCCACAGTGACTTTACCGTTCTGCTGCCACACCGCACGTTGAAAGAAGCGGACGGCATCGCGGCGCAGCTGGTCAACGCGATCGACTCCTTGCCCTCAACGGCGCTGATTGAACGTGAGGCGTTCTTGCATATCGGTATTGTTGCCTACCGCAGCGGGCAGACCACGGAAGAGATCATCGATTACGCCGAACAGGCGACCCGCCATGCCGTGCTGCAGGGCGAAAACGGCTGGTACGTCTATGATAGTGACGTGCCAGAGAAAGGGCGCGGCAGTGTTAAATGGCGTACGCTGCTCGAACAGGTGCTGGCACGTGGCGGCCCGCGTTTATATCAAAAACCGGCGGTGACGGTGGATGGCGATGTGCATCACCGTGAAATCATGAGCCGGATTTATGATGGTGCGCAGGAACTGTTGCCTGCCGAGTATATGCCGCTGGTCAATCAGCTTGGGTTGGCGGAAAGCTATGACCGCCAGCTGATGAATCGGATTATTCCTTTATTGGCGCTGTGGCCGGAAGAGACGCTGGCGTTTCCGCTATGCGTTGATTCATTATTGCAGCGCAGTTTCCAACGTTGGCTGCGTGATACCCTGTTACAGTGTGAAAAAAGTCACCGTCGGCGAATTCTGATTGAACTTGCAGAGGCAGATGTGTGTCAACATATCGACCGTTTGCGTCCGGTGCTGCGATTGCTGACCGGAGTGGGCTGTCGTCTGGCGGTTTCTCAGGCCGGGTTGACGGTGGTGAGTACCTCTTATATCAAGTCGTTACCGGTGGAGATCGTCAAGCTTCACCCAGGGTTGGTGCGGAGTATTGACCGGCGGGATGAGAATCAGCTGTTTGTTCAAAGCCTGACCGGTGCCTGTGAAGGTACTCAGGCGAAGGTTTTTGCCGCCAGCGTGCGTACGCGCAACGAATGGCAGACGCTGAAAGAGCGCGGGATCCTAGGTGGGCAGGGGGACTTTTTCGCCTCGCCAGAGCCGATCGATATAGCTCGCAAAAAATATTCGCGTCGATATCGTGTTTAACCTGATGACCGGGCAAAAATTAACGTAGAATGGCCCGTCTTTTCCTGTGGGCGTCAGTAGGTGCTTACCACCGGTGACAATCAGGAAAAATGTTAGATTTTATGAGCTGTGTTACTGCCGTTTGGTACGTTGATTTGGTGGCTAGCTGAGCCTTTGTTGAGGGATATCAGGCCCCATTCGCCTTCCGTGCATTCGGTCGCAAATAACGCAGACTATTTTTCACCGAAGTAGGACGTTTTTGCGCCTTGTCGCTGCTTCGTGTGGTTGGTAAAGTAGGCGGATTTTATTTTCCGCCCCCAGCTTGCAGGATTATCCTTTCGTTATGTTTAAGAAATTTCGTGGCATGTTTTCTAATGACTTGTCCATCGACTTGGGTACCGCCAATACCCTGATTTATGTTAAAGGACAAGGCATTGTACTGAATGAACCGTCGGTGGTTGCCATTCGCCAGGATCGTGCCGGCTCACCCAAGAGCGTAGCGGCCGTCGGTCATGACGCCAAGCAGATGCTGGGGCGTACGCCTGGCAATATCGCGGCTATTCGCCCAATGAAAGACGGCGTGATCGCCGACTTCTTTGTCACCGAAAAAATGCTGCAGCACTTCATCAAGCAGGTTCACAGCAACAGCTTTATGCGCCCAAGCCCGCGCGTACTGGTTTGTGTACCTGTTGGTGCCACCCAGGTTGAACGCCGTGCGATCCGTGAGTCCGCTCAGGGTGCTGGTGCGCGTGAAGTCTTCCTGATTGAAGAGCCTATGGCTGCGGCGATCGGTGCAGGTCTGCCAGTATCGGAAGCCACCGGTTCCATGGTGGTTGATATCGGTGGTGGTACCACTGAAGTGGCGGTGATCTCGCTTAACGGCGTGGTGTACTCCTCTTCCGTACGTATCGGCGGCGACCGCTTTGACGAAGCCATCATTAATTACGTGCGCCGTAACTACGGTTCACTGATCGGTGAAGCTACCGCAGAACGTATCAAGCACGGTATCGGCTCGGCCTATCCGGATGACGAAGTGCGTGAAATTGAAGTGCGTGGCCGTAACCTGGCTGAAGGTGTGCCGCGTGGGTTCACCATGAACTCCAATGAAATTCTCGAAGCTTTGCAGGAACCTCTGACCGGTATCGTCAGCGCGGTCATGGTTGCGTTGGAACAGTGCCCGCCGGAACTGGCTTCCGACATCTCCGAACGCGGTATGGTGCTGACCGGTGGTGGTGCATTGCTGCGTAACCTGGATCGCCTGCTGATGGAAGAGACCGGTATCCCGGTGGTAGTGGCAGAAGATCCTCTCACCTGCGTGGCTCGCGGTGGTGGCAAGGCGTTGGAAATGATCGACATGCATGGCGGCGATTTGTTCAGCGAAGAATAGTGAGCAGCCCCAGAATGGAGGGATCGTAGCGGATGACGGCATTAACCGGGCATCTGGTGCGTTCCCCTTTCTGTTGTCGAGGAACGTGCATAATTTATGAAGCCGATTTTTAGCAGGGGGCCTTCCCTGCAACTACGACTTTTCCTGGCAGTGATCGTGGCGATTGCGCTGATCGTTGCCGACAGCCGGCTCGGTACGTTCGTTAAAATACGAAACTACATGGATACCGCCGTCAGCCCTTTTTATTTCTTGGCTAATGGGCCGCGTAAAGTTTTGGACAGCGTATCGGAAACGCTGGCTACCCGCCAACAGCTAGAGCTGGAAAACCGAGCTCTGCGGCAGGAACTGTTACTCAAAAACAGCGATATTCTTCTTCTTGGCCAATTCAAACAGGAAAATGCCCGTTTGCGTGAGCTGCTAGGCTCGCCGTTGCGCCAGGATGAACACAAAATGGTCACTCAGGTGATCTCTACCGGTTCTGACCCCTATAGCGATCAGGTGGTGATTGATAAAGGGTCGGACAACGGGGTTTATGAAGGCCAGCCGGTTATCAGTGATAAAGGCGTGGTCGGGCAGGTGGTGGCGGTGGCTAAAATGACCAGCCGCGTCCTGCTGATCTGTGATGCTTCCCATGCGTTGCCGATCCAGGTATTGCGCAATGACATCCGGGTGATTGCCGCAGGCAGTGGCTGCACGGATGACCTGCAGCTGGAACATCTGCCGGGCAATACTGATATTCGCGTCGGGGATGTGCTGGTCACCTCTGGTTTGGGTGGGCGCTTCCCGGAAGGGTATCCGGTAGCCGTGGTGTCCTCGGTAAAAGTGGATAACCAACGCGCCTATACTGTGATCCAGGCGCGGCCAACCGCTGGTCTGCAACGCCTGCGCTATCTGTTGTTACTGTGGGGCGCCGATCGTAACGGCACTATGCCGCTGCCGCCGGAAGAAGTTCACCGCGTTGCCAATGAACGCCTGATGCAGATGATGCCGCAGGTATTGCCACCGGCGGATGCCATGGGCCCACCGGCTCCACTGCCAGCCCCGGCTACCGGTACCGTTCAGCCGCCACCGGTGGGGGCAACCCGATGAATCGTTATCGCAGCAACGGGCGCTGGATTATCTGGCTGTCATTCCTGGTAGCATTAGTGCTGCAAATCATGCCGTGGCCGGAGCAAATCTACATGTTCCGGCCATCCTGGCTGCTGCTGATCCTCACTTACTGGGTAATGGCGTTGCCCCATCGGGTTAACGTCGGTACCGGGTTTATCCTAGGGCTGATCATGGATCTGATCCTGGGCTCCACGCTTGGCGTGCGTGCTCTGGCCATGGGCATCATCGCCTATCTCGTCGCGTTCAAATTCCAATTATTCCGCAATATGGCACTGTGGCAGCAAGCGTTGATCGTCGTGCTGCTATCATTGGCTATGGATGTGGTGGTGTTCTGGGCGGAGTTTTTGGTAATCAACGTCTCTTTCCGCCCCGAGGTGTTCTGGAGTAGTGTGGTCAACGGCGTGCTTTGGCCGTGGTTATTCCTGCTGATGCGTAAGATCCGCCGCCAGTTTGCCGTACAATGAGGTTATAACAATGTTTTCGCTCTATCTTGCTTCCGGTTCTCCCCGTCGTCATGAACTGCTGACTTTGCTCGGCGTACCGTTTGAAGTCATTCTGACGCATACTGAAGAGCAACGTCAGGAAGGGGAAGCAGCGGAAAATTACGTTCGCCGTCTGGCGCAGGATAAAGCCAGGGCGGGTGTTACCCTGGCGCAATATGATAGGCCCGTGCTGGGCGCAGATACTATCGTGGTGTTGAACGGCCAGGTGTTGGAAAAACCGCGGGATGAAGAGCATGCGGCGCAGATGCTGGCAGCCTTGTCCGGAAAACAGCATCAGGTAATGACCGCCGTGGCGATCGCCGATAAACAGGGCGTTTTATGCCAGTTGGTGGTCACCGACGTGACGTTTCGCAACCTGTCACCACAGGATATCTGCGACTATATCGCCACGGGCGAACCGATGGATAAAGCGGGCGCTTACGGAATTCAAGGCAAGGGTGGTTGTTTCGTCAGATCGATAACCGGAAGTTATCATGCGGTGATGGGGTTGCCGCTGGTCGAAACACATGAGCTGCTCAGTCATTTTGTCGCATTACGAGAGGTAAGAACCGGTTGATGTCACCACTAGATTTCCCGTCGCCGCTATAGCGTGAGCACGGGAAAGATAAGGGGCGGGCGTTACACCGGCTCTGAGGAGAAAGCATGACAGCTGAGCTACTGGTAAATATCACGCCGTCGGAAACGCGGGTTGCCTATATTGACGGCGGCATTCTGCAAGAGATCCATATCGAGCGCGAAGCCAAACGTGGCATCGTGGGCAATATCTACAAAGGGCGCGTCAGCCGCGTGTTACCCGGCATGCAGGCGGCCTTTGTCGATATTGGCCTGGATAAAGCGGCCTTCCTGCACGCTTCCGATATCATGCCGCACACCGAATGTGTTGCCGGTGATGAACAAAAGAATTTCTCCGTGCGTGATATTGCCGAACTGGTGCGTCAGGGGCAGGATCTGATGGTTCAGGTGGTGAAAGATCCGCTTGGCACCAAGGGCGCGCGCCTCACTACCGACATTACTCTACCTTCGCGCTACCTGGTCTTTATGCCGGGTGCTGCGCACGTGGGGGTTTCCCAACGCATTGAAAGCGAAGCCGAACGCGAGCGCCTTAAGCGTGCCGTGGCGGGATATTGCGACGATCTGGGTGGCTTTATCATCCGCACCGCAGCGGAAGGGATCGGCGAAGAAGAGCTGGCGCAGGATGCTGCCTTCCTCAAGCGCTTGTGGACCAAGGTCATGGAGCGCAAAAAGCGTAACCAGACCAAGTACAAACTGTATGGCGAACTGGCGTTGGCGCACCGTATCCTGCGCGACTTTGCCGGCGCGGCGCTGGATCGTATCCGCGTCGATTCACGCCTGACGCACGATCAACTGGTGGAATTTACCGGCGAGTACATCCCGGATATCACCAATAAGCTGGAACTGTATACCGGTAGCCAGCCGATCTTCGATCTGTACGACGTTGAGAACGAGATCCAGCGTGCGCTGGAGCGCAAGGTTGAATTGAAGTCCGGTGGTTACCTCATCATCGATCAAACCGAAGCCATGACCACCGTGGATATCAACACCGGGGCCTTTGTCGGCCACCGCAATCTTGACGAAACCATCTTCAATACCAACATCGAAGCGACACAAGCCATCGCCCGGCAGCTGCGGCTGCGCAATCTGGGCGGCATCATCATCATTGATTTCATCGATATGAATAATGATGAACACCGTCGCCGGGTGTTGCACTCGTTGGAACTGGCGCTGAGTAAAGATCGGGTAAAAACCACAATCAATGGTTTCTCTCAACTAGGATTAGTGGAGATGACGCGTAAACGCACGCGTGAAAGTATTGAGCATGTGCTGTGTAACGACTGCCCGACCTGCCAGGGCCGTGGCACGGTAAAAACGGTGGAAACCGTCTGCTATGAGATTATGCGTGAGATCGTACGTGTGCATCATGCTTACGATTCCGATCGTTTCCTGGTCTACGCATCTGCGGCCGTGGGTGAAGCGCTGAAAGGCGAAGAGTCACACGCGCTGGCGGAAGTGGAAATCTTCGTTGGCAAACAGGTCAAGGTGCAGATCGAACCTTTATACAGCCAGGAACAGTTTGACGTCGTGATGATGTAATACCCTCACCCCAACCCTCTCCCACGGGGAGAGGGAGCTGTTAGTTCCTGCTCTTTTGGAGGTAAAGAAGTCATCTAGGCAACCGTGATCGTCCCCTCATCCAAGGTGGATCAGCCGGTGCTCATGAAGGATCACAATACTTTCAGCCTAACTCGATCGGTCCTCTCTCCCTTTGGGAGAGGGTTAGGGTGAGGGGAACAAGGTTAGGTTATATTTTTGGTCATAAGGAGAAATGCGTGAGGCGACTGCCCGGGATCCTGTTAGCCACAGGCGCCAGTTTGATTGTTGTTGTGGCGTTGCTGATCAGCGGGTTGCGTCTGGTGCTGCCTGAGCTTAACCACTATCGTCCGCTATTGCTGGAGAAGGTGCAGGCGATCGCCGGGGTGCCCGTCGAGGCCGACTTTGTCCAGGGCAGTTGGGAAACGTTTGGCCCAACGCTGGAAGCTCGCAACATCCGTTTAACCCTGCCAAAAAGCACCATCCAGATTGAGCGGGTCACGCTGGCGCTGGACGTGTGGCAATCCCTGTTGCATTGGCGCTGGCAGTTCCGCGATCTCACCTTCTATCAACTGCAGCTCGATCTTAACGCGACGCTCGGGGGTGAAGGCAGCAATGGCAATGGCCTTACCCCGAACGGGGTCAGCGATCTGTTCCTGTATCAGCTGGATCGCTTTGATCTGCGTAACAGCCGCCTCTCGTTCCTGACCCCATCAGGCTCGCGTGCTGAATTCCACATTCCGCAAATGACCTGGCTCAACAGCCATAACCGCCATCGCGCCGAGGGTCAAATCAGCCTGACCAGTCTGAATGGCCAGCACGGTGCGGTACAGCTACGTCTGGATCTGCGGGATGAGCAGGGGTTGCTCAACACTGGCACCATCTATATGCAGGCCGATGAGATCGACATGAAGCCCTGGTTCAGCCGCTGGCTGCAAACCAATACCGGCCTCGAAAGCGCCGATTTCAGCCTGGCGGCCTGGCTCAATATCAAAAATGGCGAAATCTACAGTGGTAATGCCCTGCTCAATAAAGGCACCGCCAATTGGTCGGCGGGGGGCGATCAACACCGGTTGGACGTCGATAATCTGGCGCTGGCACTGAGCCGTCAGGGTAACGGCTGGCAGGTGCATGTGCCTGCGCTGAACCTGAAAACCGATGGCCAAACCTGGGCTCCAGGAACCCTCACCGCGCTGTGGTTGCCGGAAAATACCCAATTTATCGGGCCAAACCAGAGTGAAGAACTGCGTATCCGTGCCACCGGCATCCAGTTGGAACGGCTGGAAGCGTTGCTACCCACCTTCTCGTTCCTCAGCCCGGAAGTATTGGAGCGCTGGAAAGACTTACAACCTCGCGGCATGCTCAGGGCGCTGGCGCTGGATATCCCGCTGCAACAGCCGGAAAAAACTCGTTTTCAGGCGTGGTGGCAGGATCTGAGCTGGCAACACTGGAAACTGTTGCCGGGTGTCGATCACTTTTCCGGCGCGTTAACCGGGAGCGTAGAAAATGGCCGTCTGACGCTGGGGCTGAACAACAGCACGCTGCCTTATGGCGATATGTTCCGGGCACCGTTGGAGATCGGCCGTGCGAGCGGGGCATTGACCTGGCAAAACAACGATCAAGGCTGGCAATTGGCAAGTCAAAGTCTGGACGTACAAGCCAAATCCCTGTGGGTTAACGGCGATTTCCGCTATCAGCAACCGGCTAACGGCGAGCCTTGGCTGGATATTCTGGCTGGCATCCGTTTGTATGATGGTGCCGATGCCTGGCGTTATTTCCCTGAACCGCTGATGGGTAAACATCTGGTGGATTATCTCAGCGGGGCAATCCAGGGCGGGCAGGTTGATAATGCTACTCTGATCTATGCGGGCAATCCGCAGCACTTCCCGTATGAGAAGAACGAAGGACAGTTTGAGGTGTTTGTCCCACTACGCCACGCTACCTTCCAGTTCCAGCCGGAGTGGCCAGCGCTGAACGATCTGGCGATCGATCTCGATTTTGCCAACAGCGGCCTGTGGATGAATGCGCCGCAAACCAAACTGGGCAACGCGACGGGCAGAAACATTACCGCCGTCATTCCGGACTATCGCAAAGAACGCCTGTTGATTGATGCCGATGTTGCGGGCACCGGGCAAGCTATTCACGACTATTTCATGCAGACCCCACTGGATGATTCGGTCGGGGCAGCGCTAGATGAGTTGCAGGTAGGGGGCAATGTAAGTGGGCGCTTACATCTAAATATCCCATTGGATGGCGAACTGGTTAACGCCAGCGGTGAAGTCACGCTGAACAACAACTCGCTGCTGGTCAAGCCGCTGGAAAGTCAGCTTGAGAGAGTGAGCGGCAAGTTCCGCTTCAACAACGGCAACCTGCAAAGCGATACCCTGACGGCCAACTGGTTTGGGCAGCCGCTGGCGGTCAACTTCGATACGCTGGAAGGTAAACAGGATTATAAGGTTAACGTTGGGTTGAAAGGCGATTGGCAACCAGCCAAGGTTGACGGTCTGCCGCCCGAGTTTGCCAAACTGTTGGCTGGCAGCGCCGCCTGGCAAGGTAAAGTGGCGATCAATCTGCCGCATAAAGGCAAGCCGAGCTATGAGATTGGTGTCAATGCCGATCTGAAAAAAGTAAGCAGTCACTTACCTTCTCCTCTTAACAAATCCGCGGGGGAAGCGTTACCGGTTAGCGTAAAAGTGAACGGCGGCCTGCAAGGATTTATGCTCAATGGCAGCGCGGGCAAGCAAAACCACTTCAACAGCGAATGGCTGTTGGCCAAACAGCAGGTGACGCTGGCACGTGCCGCTTGGCAAACAGGCGGCTCGGCAACTCCACCGCTACCCAAAAACAAATCCCTGGTGCTCAATCTGCCCGCGTTGGATGGCGAACAATGGCTGGGGTTAGTGGCTCCGGCGATGAAACAAGGCAACGGCGCAGGCAAAGTGGGCAACTTTGTGTTCCCAACCAGCGTAACGCTCGAAACCCCACAGCTGACGCTGGGCGGGCAGGCGTGGCATAACCTGCAGCTTGCGGTAGAACAGCAGCTGGCAGGAACGAAGGTGACCGCCAAGGGCAAAGAGATTGATGGCAGCCTGTCGATGCCGGATAACGGCGTGTGGCGCGCGGATCTCGGCTATCTTTACTACAACCCGCAGTTTACCAGCGGCGACGGCAGTACAGGCGGTACCAACCCGCTGGACTCGGCGGAGCGGATCTCGTTCCAGGATTGGCCTTCACTGATGTTGCGCTGTAAATCCTGCTGGATGATGGGGCAGAACCTTGGCACGGTAGAGGCTGATCTCAAACGCGAAGGTGACTCGCTGGTGCTAAGCCATGGCCTGGTGGATACCGGCTATGGCCGCATGAGCGCCACCGGCCTGTGGAAACAGAACGCTCAGGAAGAGCGTAGTGGGTTAAAGGGCAAGCTGCTGGGCAGCAAAATCGATCGCACCGCCAGTTTCTTCGGCATGATCATTCCATTAAAAGATGCACCTTACGATATCGATTTTGATCTGCACTGGCACGGGCAGCCATGGAAACCGCAGATCAGCACGCTCAATGGCACCATGAAGGTCGATCTGGGTAAAGGTGAGATCGATAACGTCGGCGGTGGCCGGGCCGGACAGCTGTTACGCCTGGTCAGCTTCGATGCCCTGCTGCGCAAATTGCAGTTCGACTTCCGTGATACCTTCGGCAACGGATTTTACTTTGACTCCATACGCGGCACTATCTGGGCGAAAGATGGCATAATGCATACAGATAACTTGCTGGTGGATGGGCTGGCGGCCGATATCGCCATGAGCGGCCAGATTGACCTGGTGAAGCGCCAGATTGATATGCAGGCCGTAATCGCGCCAGAGATCTCGGCGACGGTGGGAGTAGCGACCGCGTTTGTGATCAACCCGATTGTGGGGGCGGCGGTGTTTGCGGCCTCCAAGGCACTGGCTCCGTTGTGGAACAAGATCTCGCTGATCCGCTACAACATTACCGGTAGCCTGGACCACCCAAGTATTCATGAGGTGTTGCGTAAGCCAAAAGAGGATAAGTCGCCATGAAAAATGCTAACGTTGCGTTATTACAGCTGTGTAGCGGTGAGCAGGTACGGGACAACCTGGCCCAGATTGAACAGCAGATCAAGCAGCTCAATCCAGGGATAAAACTGGTGATGACTCCGGAGAACGCCTTACTGTTTGCCAACTCGGCCGCCTACCGTGAACATGCGGAAACGGAAGGTCACGGGCCGTTGCAGCAGGCGGTGCGCGATATGGCTCGCCGTTATGGGGTATGGTTGCTGGTGGGTTCTATGCCATTGATCAGCCGCGAAGATCCGGCACGCATCACCACCAGTAGCCTGCTGTTTGACGACCAGGGCGAAATCCGTGGCCGTTACGATAAACTGCACATGTTCGACGTGGATATCAATGATATACACGCCCATTATCGCGAGTCGGATACTTATCAGCATGGCCAACAATTGACGGTGGTCGATACGCCGGTGGGCCGCCTGGGTATGACGATATGCTACGACCTGCGTTTCCCTGGCCTGTATCAGGCGCTGCGCGCGCAAGGTGCGGAACTGATCTCGGTGCCCGCCGCATTTACCCGCGTGACCGGTGAGGCACACTGGGAGATTTTGCTGCGCGCCCGCGCTATCGAGAACCAGTGTGTGATCCTGGCTCCCGCGCAGGTGGGCCGCCACGGAGCCACCCGCCGCACCTGGGGACATTCCATGGTGGTAGACAGCTGGGGTAATGTGCGGGCAGAAAACCCCGACGCGGTCTCCGCGCTGAAAGTGCGCGTGGATACCGGCAAGTTGCATACCATCCGCAAACAGATGCCGGTGATGCAGCACAACCGATTCCAGCCGACGCTGATTGCGCCGGTTGAAAACTCCTCCAATAAAGAGTGAAAAAAATTATGAGCCTGTCGTTTGTCAGTGAGCAGTTACTCGCTGTGAATAAGCTGAGTCATCAAGACCTGTTTTCCGTATTGGGTCGACTGGCCGAACGCCGCCTCGATTACGCCGACCTCTATTTTCAGTCCAGCTACCACGAAGCCTGGGTGATTGAGGACGGTATCATTAAAGATGGCTCGTACAATATCGATCAGGGCGTTGGTGTACGCGCGGTCAGCGGTGAAAAGACCGGCTTTGCCTATGCAGACCAAATCACCCTGAATGCCCTGAACCAAAGCGCTCAGGCTGCTCGCAGCATTGTGCGTGACAGCGGCAATGGCAAAGTCCATACGCTGGGCGAGATCGGCTATCAGGCGCTGTATCCTTTGCTCGATCCACTGCAAAGCCTGCCGCGGGAAGAGAAGATCGCGCTATTGCATCGGGTAGACAAGGTCGCGCGTGCTGCAGACAAGCGTGTGCAGGAAGTGACGGCTAGCATCACCGGTGTGTATGAGCAGATATTGGTTGCGGCAACGGATGGCACCTTGGCGGCGGACGTTCGCCCGCTGGTGCGGTTCTCCGTCAGCGTGCTGGTGGAAGAAGACGGCAAGCGTGAGCGCGGAGCCAGCGGTGGCGGTGGCCGTTTTGGCTATGACTACTTCCTGGAAGTGGTGGATGGCGAAGTCCGTGCCGATGCTTTTGCCAAAGAAGCGGTGCGTATGGCGCTGGTTAACCTTTCTGCCGTGGCGGCCCCGGCGGGCACCATGCCTGTGGTACTAGGCGCGGGCTGGCCTGGGGTGTTGCTGCATGAAGCGGTCGGTCACGGGTTGGAAGGTGACTTCAACCGCCGTGGCACCTCGGTATTCAGCGGCCAGATGGGTCAGTTAGTAGCTTCTGAGCTGTGCACCGTGGTGGATGATGGCACCTTGCAAGGCCGCCGTGGTTCCCTGGCGATCGATGACGAAGGCGTGCCGGGCCAGTACAACGTGCTGATCGAGAAAGGCATTCTGAAAGGCTATATGCAAGATAAGCTCAACGCACGGCTGATGGGCGTTGCGCCTACCGGTAACGGCCGCCGCGAGTCTTATGCACACCTGCCAATGCCGCGCATGACCAACACCTACATGCTGGCGGGCAAGTCGACGCCAGAAGATATTATCGCCAGCGTGGAGTATGGCCTGTATGCGCCGAACTTTGGCGGCGGTCAGGTTGATATCACCTCCGGGAAATTTGTCTTCTCCACCTCTGAAGCCTATCTGATCGAAAATGGCCGCGTCACCAAGCCGGTGAAGGGGGCCACGCTGATCGGTTCAGGCATTGAGGCGATGCAGCAGATTTCGATGGTGGGCAACGACCTGGCGCTGGATAAGGGCGTGGGCGTGTGCGGTAAAGAAGGGCAGAGCCTGCCGGTAGGGGTTGGCCAGCCGACGCTGAAGCTGGATTCACTTACCGTGGGCGGCACGGCGTAATAGCAACTGAGTAATGTACCAAGCCCTGACCCTCGCGGGTTGGGGCCAAAGCTAATTACAGCTGGCGCGCTACATCAATGTGAAACCGGATAAGGCCCAGCCTGGATTACGCGTCCGTAGACTCCATATCCATATGGGGTATGCCATCATCAAGGTATTCGTCGGATACCGTTTTGAAACCGAATCCTTCATAGAATTTGACGAGGTGAGACTGTGCTGAGAGCTTTATCGCCTTGCCCGGTTCGTCACGGTGGATTAAGGACATCGTTTTTTCCATCAGCCTGACACCCAGCTTCTGACCCCTGACGGAATCATCAACAATCACTCGCGTGATTTTGGCCGCATCCAGAGAATCATCCACATGCAGCACTCTCGCGTAGGCGACAAGCTTACCGTCGCGGTATCCGGCAACGTGAAGGGTACTATTCAGCAGATCCTGTCCATCAATATCCTGAAACGGGCAAGTCTGCTCTACGACAAACACCGCCATGCGCAGTGCCAGAATATCATGCAACTGCTGCGCGCTGAGGCTGCTGCCCTTCAATGCCTGCCAGCTTATTTCCATCTTTACCCCTTCCTTTGTTTGTTAACCATTGCAGAATTCGGCCCCGGGCTGATGATGGTCAGTATGGTGATAACAGCTAGTCATTCAGTCATAATCATATCATTCCATAACTTAATGAATATACTGATTTTACTGTGCGGTTATTCGGGTGAATAATGATGTTTTCTGACAAAGAGGGTGAGTGGATCGTAGCAACCTCTCCAGACACATCATTGGGGATCGTTGGTGCCAGCCGCCGCATTAGACAGCCGCGTCCCCTGATGATAGTAAAGCGAAATCATCAGTTGGCTAAGTTCCTTGAAATTAAACGGATCCAACGACGTCGCTTCTTTGATCTGATTAAGCCGATAGGTAAGCGTGTTGCGATGTACCCCAAGTTCCCGCGCAGCGTTTGCCAGTTCGGCATTGTGTGCGATATAGGTACTCAAAGTGTTGAGCAGCATTTGACCGGTGCTCAGCATCAGTAATTTATCGATTCTCTGTTTGAAATAAAGGGTAAATGAGCTGCTTCTGGCTTCATTCAACAACCCGCTGAAGGCAAACTGCTGGCCGTTAATGACCCGCGATTGTGGTAACGACTCCCGAGCATGTTCTATCATCTCTTTGATCATAAATACCGATTGGCGGAAAATCCCAGCAGAGCCTGACTCTACCCCAATGCCAATAGTGTAATGGCTCAGCTGAGTTTCCATAAAGGCGTTCATAGCTTTAACCGTGGCTTCGGTCTGTTCGATCGCGGTGATAATTAACAGGATCTCATCATTGCTGAGCAATATTACCCGTTGGGATTTTAAAATATGTGACAGTTTATTGAGGATGTGATCGATGGTTTGCCCCAATAAATGCCCGCCGGTTTCAATATTGATCAATACCGGCAACAGGGGTTGTGACAGGTCAATCTCTTGCTGTACCAACTGGTGAAGTATTTCCTTGCCTTTGTCAGTATCGCCCACCTCAAGATACTGTTTTAGCAATAGATCTCTGATACGGTATTGCCAGTTCATTTCCCGGATAGCTAAAGACTGTTTGATCAACAGCTCTGCCGCCAAGATGGCCAGCTCGGCGTAACGCGCAATCGCGGCGGGATTGCCACTGATACCTATCACCATAACCACCTGATCATCCACGATAATCGGATGATTGATACCGGGTTGCACATTTTTGTACCGGGCCGCCTGCTGAGCATTTTCTATCGTCATCCGCTGGCGGTTCTTTATCACCTCAAAGGCCACTTCATGCCGTTCACCGATCCTATGTGGTTCGCCCGAAGCGATAATTACGCCCTGATGGTCAATAACATTAACGTTATAATGGATAATACTCATCGCTCGTTTCACAATGGTATTAGCCAGCTCTAAGGTGATCAGCATACTCATACCTTTATGATATAAAACCTCTATTATAGTGAGGGGGGTTAAATATAATATCGAATGTTTCTTGCCAATTTCACGGTAACCTTATTGACCCATCAACAAATCTACGTATTAAACTTAATACAATTCAGTTAACTCAATGCGTAAGCCGATGTTTGCCATCCGACCCTCTCTTTGGCAGAGGGCCGGAAATATCTATTGCGCTAACTTAAGAGACTACCTTTCCCGCTCAAACAGCATAGAGATCCCTTGGCCTCCACCGATACACATGGTGGCTAAACCGGTATTGACGCCGCGGCGCTCCATCTCATACATCAGTTTTACAGCGATGATGGCCCCGCTGGCCCCAACAGGGTGCCCCAGCGCAATTGCTCCCCCATTGACGTTCACTTTGGCCGGATCCAGCTCCAGATCGTTAATCACCGCCAATGATTGGGCGGCAAAGGCCTCATTAAGCTCAATAAGGTCGATATCATGCACCGACATGTTCAACTTTTGCATCAGTTTACGAGTTGCCGGAGCTGGGCCAAAGCCCATGATTTCTGCCTCGCAACCTGCCACTGCCCAACCGCGGATCACCATCCTGATTGGCAGCTCCAGTTTTTCAGCGTTGGCTCGGGTAGTGACAACCAGCGCGGCGGCCCCATCATTGATACCTGATGACGTTGCTGCCGTAACCGTGCCGTCTTTTTTAAACGCCGGTTTCAGCTGAGCATACTTCTCTTTCGGCGTATCCCTTGGGTGTTCATCAGTGGCAAACAGGCGGCTGTTCTTGCCTTCACGAACCTCCAGCGGCAGGATTTGTGAGGTAAAATGCCCCTCTTTGATGGCTGCCAAGGCTTTTTGCTGGCTGCACCAGGCAAACTCGTCCATCGCCTCACGGCTGATGTTAAAACGCTCCGCGACGAATTCGGCGGTCATGCCATTGTGATAAGGGCCTTCCGGCCAGGTTAAAATAGAGACGATGCCGTCTTCCAGCTCTCCGTGCCCAAGGCGATAACCGTAACGAGCCTTGCGAATATAGTGGGGCAGTTGAGTCATATTCTCTGTCCCACAGGCGACGGTGATCTCGGCATTGCCGGTTTGCAGTTCCAGCATGCAATCGACAATCGCTTGCAGACCCGAACCGCACTGGCGGTTCACCGAATAGGACGTTGTTTCGTTCGGTAAGCCAGCGCGCAGTTGGCAAATGCGGGCGATAAAACCACTCTCCGCGATTTGCCCGACGTTACCTACCACCACCTCATCAATTTGTGCTGGTTGCAGCCCGGCACGGGCCACGGCTTCACGGATCACCGCTGCGCCTAAATCATGCTGGTGCGTATCTTTAAAGCTACCGCCCATGGTGCCGATCGCCGTGCGTACGCCGCTGACGACGACAATGTCATTTGCATTTTTCATTCGATTCTCCTTACAGCACCATGCCGCCGCCAACGTTGATCACTTCGCCGTTGATATAGCGTGCCTCGTCGGAAGCCAGGAAGGCGACGCAATGGCCGACATCAACCGGATCGCCAGCGAAACCTGCGGGAATTTTGCCGATCATGATATCCCATACTTTTTCCGGTACTCCGCGGGTCATATCGGTTTCGATAAAGCCTGGGCAGATGGCGTTAACGGTAACCCCTTTTTTTGCCAGCTCCCGGCAGGCCGTTTTGGTCAGGCCGATCACCCCGGCTTTTGAAGCGGCATAGTTGGCCTGCCCCACATTGCCCAACCAGCTGGCCGACGAGATATTGATGATCCGCCCGCAGGCGCGCTCACGCATGCGTACGGCGGCTTCCTGCATACAGTGGAAGGTCCCTTTCAGGTTGATATCCATCACCAGATCCCAATTCTCTTCCGTTAGCTTGTGCAACATGGCATCACGGTTAATCCCGGCGTTATTGACCAGAATATCTATCGGCCCCAGTTGCTGCTCCGCGGCAATAAATAACTGGTTAACCTCTTCGCGGTTGGCAATATTACAGGCGATGAAAATAGCTGTATGGCCCGCGCTCACCAATTCGGCGGCGGTTTTATTGCCGCCGTCCTGGTCGACATCACAAATAACTACGGCGGCCCCTTTTTCAGCCAATACCTGGGCAATGCCTCGCCCAAGACCACGGCTGGCCCCGGTGACGATAGCCACTTTATTTGTTAAACACATAGGGTACTCCTTATCGTTTTAATTCCTGACCACGCTGAATTAGCGCAGAGATAATAAATATGTCGTGCCGCCCGTTTTTACTGCCTGGCCAGCATTTCCTTCAGGCCAAAAGGGGCATCACAAAATAGTGCCGCGTCCATCTGTTTTAATGAGGGGGAAATCAGCGGCATAAACTCCATTTGTTGCAGGATGTCCCGCTCAAGATCGATGCCGGGGGCGATTTCTATCAACATCGGACCTTGCGCCGTCAGTTCAAACACTGCTCGCTCAGTGACCAAATGCATTTTTTGTTTTTTCTGGCGGGCTATTTCGCCGTTATAGGAAATCTGGTTAATCGACCGCACCAGTTTTTTAACCGAGCCTTCCTGTAGAATGGTTAATTGCCCTTGCTGGCATGCCACCTCCAGCCCCTTGGCGGTAAAGGTGGAGCAAAACACCACGTGGTGTGCATTTTGGGTGATATCGATAAACCCTCCGGCCCCGGTACAGCGGTCCCCCATGCGGGTGGCGTTGATATGCCCGTTGGCGTCCATCTCGCCCGCCCCCATATAGGTAATATCCACACCCGCACCGTTGTAATACAGCATCTGCTCCTGATGGTTAATCATGGCGGTCAGGTTTTTACCGATGCCAAAATCAACCCCACCGGCCTGTACGCCGCCGTAGATACCTGATTCAACCGTGATGGTGACCGCTTCGCTTACCCCTTCTTCATGGATAATAGTGCCAATAACATCGTTGGGAATACCGGTGCCCAGATTGATCACACAGTCCGGGGATAGAAATTGACAAGCTCGGCGACCAATCACCTTGCGGATGTTGAGCGGCAGCGTTTCCACTGCGCTGGCAGGGGTCACCAGGTTGCCGCAATAGGCTGGATCATAGAACCAGGAAGAGGTCTGGCGGTGGTCTTGCTCGGGGTCTTCACATACCACAATGGCATCAATAAAATTCCCCGGCACCACGATCTGTTTCGGGTGCAGACTCCCTTTTTCCGCCAGGTTTTTTACCTGGACTATCACCTTGCCACCAAAGCGTTTAGCCGCCAGCACCGCCTGCAGGATCTCCAGCTTCATGGCCTCTTCCTCACAGGTGAGGTTGCCAGCGGTATCCGCCGTAGTGCCACGAATGATCACCGTATCCAGCGGGAGTGCCGGATAGAACAGATATTCCTCCTCGCGCAGGCTAACCACTTCCACCAAATCTGGCAGGGAGCGGGTCAACGTATTCATTTTGCCGCCTTCCAGGCGGGGATCGATAAAGGTGCCTAGCCCCACTTTGGACAGATATCCGGCCTGACCGGCCGCCATGGCCGTATACAGATGGACAATCTGCCCTTGTGGCAGACAGAAGGCTTCGACCTCGTTGGCGGCAATCTTTTCCATCCACTTGGGTGCCAGCCCCCAGTGCGAACCAATAATGCGTTTTACCATGCCTGGCGGGGTAAAATGCTGATTACCGCGCTCACGATTCGACTGCCCCGCAGAGTGAATATAGGTCAGCCCGTGCGGTGCCCCTGTTGCAAGAAAGCGCTTTTCCAGAGCTTTCAAGATCGACTCCGCGGCCCCAATCAATGTCATGCCGATGGTGCACAGGGTCGAGCCGTTATTCACTAACTCTGCGGCCTGCTGAGCCGAAATGACTTTATTTCTCATATTGCTACCTTACGTCTGTGCGGCGGTGCACCAGGGCACCGCGTTTAGGCTCTATTTCTCAATCACGCTATTCATTGCTGCCGGGGGGCATTGATTGGCCGGTTTATCTTTGCTGCCTGCGGGTTGTTTCACCCGTGCAGCCCCGATGATGGCAAGGGTCTGCAGCACGATGGCAAACCACAGGCCTGCGCTAGGTGACCCCGTTCTATCCTCCAGGAGACCGAACACATATGGCCCGAAGAACCCGCCGGTGATGCCAAGGCAAGCCAGTAACCCCAACCCGCCAGCGAGCATGGGGCCGCTCATCAGCGTGGCCGGGTAGGTAAAGATGATGGACTGCACGACGAAGAACATCGAAGCACCGATACAGAAGCCGATCAGCCCTAATACTGGGCCACCCAGCACGCCAATCAGGAAACCGACGGCCATCGACATAAAGCCGGACACCAGCATGATGCGTGAGCGGGTGGCGGTATTGGCATATTTGGGCAGGAAGAAGCCACCCAAGGCTGCCGCGATCCACGGAATGGCGGTTAACAGGCCGAGCATCAGGGTGCTCATTTTGCCGTAGCTGTTGATAATGCTGGGCAGAAAATAGGTCAGGCTGTAGACCGAAATCTGATGGGTGAAATAAATCGCCACGATCAGCATGAAGGTCTTATTGGTAAACGCCGTTTTAAAGGAAAACTTCTGGTTCTTATCTACCCCAACCGGTTGCTCCGCGGCCAGCTTGTTTTCAATATACTCAATGTCGGTTTTGGTCAGCCATTTGGCATCGCGTGGTTTATTGGGTAGTACGGCATACACATAAAATGCCAGCAGCACCGCCGGGAGCCCTTCCACGATAAACATCCATTGCCAGCCGTGCAGCCCACCCAGGCCATCCAGCATCAGCAATGCGCCGCCCAATGGCGCCCCGACAATATTGGCGATACAGACACCAAGCAGGAACATGCCGACGGCTCTGGCGCGATCTTCACGGCCAAACCAGTAGGTAAGATACAGGATGATACCGGGGTACAGCCCCGCTTCTGCCGCCCCTAGCAACAGACGCATGACATAGAACGAGGTAGGGCCGGTGACGAAGGCCATACCGGCGGAAATCACACCCCAGGTGAACATGATGCGGGTGATCCAGAATCGGGCCCCGACCCGTGCCATAATCAGGTTGCTGGGGATCTCCATGGTGGAATAGGTCAGAAAGAACAGACCGGCTCCCAACCCATAGGCGGTAGCGGAAAGGCCAAGATCGATGGACATCGAGGCTCGGGCAATGCCGATATTGGTTCTGTCGATAAAGCTGATGATATAAACAATGATCAGTAACGGCATCAGGTGTTTATATATTTTTGCATTCGTTATTGCCGCCTGGCTTTTCGATGCAATATCTAACGGCCGGTTTGACATGATAAGGCTCCTCCTCGTAATGAGGCGATTAAACAGGGTAGAGCTTTTCTGTATTATTGTTAGAGGTACAGGTGCTCTATTGTTTTAATGGTTGCGCTTCACGTTTCCTGATGTTTGCGCACTTAATTAAACACCGCTTGCTTTCATATTGGCGGTGTTAGTTTTTTTCGTAATGCCAATTTATCTATTTTACCGTTGGCATTTTTCGGTAATTCTGCTGCAAAGACGATTTTTGAAGGTACTTTAAATTTGGCGATTTTATTCGAGAGCCAGTGAATAATATTATCGCTGACCAAGGGTTTATTCCGGTGTGCCACAATAAAGGCGACGGCTTCTTCTCCGTAGATTTCGCTGCTGCTGGGAACAATGGCAATTTCCTTGACGCCAGGATAATTCGAGATCAGGTTTTCCACTTCAATGCAGTATATTTTCTCACCGCCGCGGTTGATCATGTCCTTGCTGCGATCTTTGATATACAAATAGTTATCCTGATCGAGGCAGGCGATATCGCCGGTGTAGAACCAGCCGTCGTGGAAGAACTGCTGATTCGCCGCCGGGTTCTTCCAGTACTGGCTCATGACCACCGGCCCTTTCAGCCACAGATGACCAATTTCACCGGCAGCAAGTACCTGGAGATTATCGTCGCGGATTTGGCAACTCAGGCCGGGAATGGGTAAGCCAGAACTGCCTATCTTATCGCTGCTGCGAACATCGACCGGGAAAATGCTGGCCGGTGAAGAGGTTTCTGTCAGCCCATAGATCGGCCTGATTTCCGTAGCTGGGAACAGCTGCGCGAGCCTTTCGATAATTCCCACGTTCAAATGCCCGGCACCGCAAGCGATCATCCGCAAGCTGGTGTAGTTCCCCACCTGTGGATACTTTTCCGCTTCTTGCAACAGTAGGATAAACACCGTTGGCGAACCATGCAGGAAGGTAATGTTATGGCTGCTGACGGTTTTTAAGATCTCTTCTGCATTGAACCTTTGCTGCAAATGCAACGTGCCGCCAAGGTGAATAAACAGGCAGAGCAGAGCCGACAGACCGGTAATATGACAGATGGGGATTGGCAGGATGGCGCTGTCTTGTTCGGTTAACTTCAGAGCCTGCTGATAAGCCGTGATGGCCGCAATAAAGTTACCGTGAGTGAGCGCTGCTCCTTTCGGGGAGCCAGTAGTGCCGGAAGTATAAATAATCGAGGCAATATCATCCGCTACGATGGCGACAGGCTCTACGGGTTGGATCACCTTTTGGTCATCTGCATTACTGAGCATCAGTTGCCAATCGGCCAGCGACACCACATGGCTTTGCTTCACGGGTTCCAGCGCTGCCATCCACGGCTGACTGTTGGGATCGTAAAACACCGCCTTGGCATTAACACTGGACAGGATGATATGGCTGTCTTGCGATTTTAACTTGGTGCTTAACGGCACCACGATAATCCCCAGCGCCATGGCTGCATAAAACAGCGAGCAGAATTCAGGTCGGTTACCCAGAGCCAGGACGATCACATCGCCTTTGGCGAGGTTAAAACTCTCTTTCAGGCAGGCGGCAGATAAATTAACATTATGATTTAACTGATTATAACTGTATTTGTGGCCTTCAAAGAACAGGGCGGTATGCTCAGCCCGGCGGTTAACGCTCTGCTGTAAGCTCTGATAGAGGTGTGTGATTTTTACCTGCTGCATAGCTTGCCCCTTCACCGACATTTACTGATGGTGGTGAGTATAGGGAAAGGCAACGGTGCAAGAATGCGCAAAATTTCACATCTTTCTTCGGCAAACGGGGCCGACGCTTTGTATAAAATGCCAATCCGGGGAGGGCAAAAAAATCGATGTTATGACGTGCTGGTTAGCAAATGTTATCAAAAATGATAAAAATTATGATGGGAATGGTGAGTGACGGGTTTTGCTTTTATGCAGATGCATAAAAGAGGGGGGCGCATAGATGGGTTCAGATTACGTCATTGGGGGAGCGCCACGTCAGCCAGATTCGTCAGTTGGCTGAAAATTCGTTATTATCCGCCCTCATTCTCCATCCGGCAGCCCGATGTCTACGATCCTCGATACCTTTATTGCCCCGCCGTGCCATGACGAGATAGAGGTTCTCTATCAGGACGATCATCTGGTGCTGATCGATAAACCCGCCGGGCTGCTCAGCCTCTCGGGGAAGAATCCGCAAAATCTCGATTCGGTGCATCATCGGTTGGTGAAGATATTCCCCGGCTGCACCCTGGTCCACCGCCTAGATTTCGGCACTTCCGGGCTGATGGTGGTTGCCCGCAATAAGGCTATCAATGCCGCTCTTTGCCACCAGTTCAGCCAGCGCA
This sequence comes from Serratia sp. (in: enterobacteria), assembly GCF_046715635.1. Lineage (GTDB taxonomy): Bacteria > Pseudomonadota > Gammaproteobacteria > Enterobacterales > Enterobacteriaceae > Chania. Next base: position 10,234 of record NZ_JBKJYW010000348.1, on the reverse strand, counting down.
CCGTGACCAAGTTTTACAGTGCGCTGCTCTGCGGACATCTGGACGATGACCAAGGGGTGATAGACGCTGCGATTGCCAAAGACCCGGCGCTGTTCCCGCTAATGTCTATTTGCTCAATCCACGGCAAACCCGCTCGTTCCCGCTATCGGGTCGTTGAGCGCTTTTATCGCGAGTTGGGAGACGGGACGTTAATGCCGTTGACGCGGGTAGAGCTAACCCCAGAAACCGGGCGCACCCATCAACTTCGCATTCACTGCCAGCAACTAGACCATCCTATTTTGGGCTGCGACCTGTACGGCGGTCTCTTGCTGCCAGGCACCGAAGGGTCTCCTCGACTGATGCTGCATGCCAGTGGGTTGGATTTTGTTCATCCTATTAGTGGGGAGTTGATCAAGGCTCGTAATGCTTGTCCGTTTTGACAGTAAAAGTATCTATAACGATGCCGTGATCTGCTCCCTGCTGATTAATGCAACGGGATGTCAGCGGAGACACTGCGAGTGTACTGACTTACCAAGCAAAACCGACTCAAACTCCATGGATGACGTGCTAAAGCCCAATGAAGGTGAAAACGCTGTATGTGGGCCGCTGCTGGCGTTGTATGAAGTGGCAACGGCAAACCCTGATAAGGGTCTCCTATCAGGGGCATTCTGACCTTCTCATCATGCGCACTTAATTAATCGCCAGCCGCAAAGCTAAATTCTGCGGATAGGGGTCAAAGTATTTTTGCGTCAGCAGGTAGCGGTCTGGGTATTCGCCCAGATAATGCTTCAGCAGCGTTAACGGAGCGAGTATTGGCAGCAGCCCCTCGCGATAGTGGAGGATCACGTTATTCAGCTCGCCGCGCTGGCGTGAGTTCAACTGGTTACGAAAATACCCCTGAATGTGCATCAACACGTTGGTGTGATTCTTGCGCGAGGCGGGTTTTCTCAAGATCGTCATCAGTTTTTCGCGATAAGCCACGAAGAATGCGTCCAGGTCTTCCCACTCGTGCAACGAGGCGACAAACGGTCCAATTTCTCGGTAGCCTGCTTGGTGGTGTGCCAGCAGCTGGAGTTTGTACCGGCTGTGGAAGTCCAGCAGCGCATGGCGGGTCAGGCCGTTGGCCTTCAGGGTGTTCAACTCGTGCAGGGCGAAGATGCGCTCGACAAAGTTTTCCCGCAGCACCGGATCGTGCAGGCGGCCATCTTCTTCTACCGGTAACCACGAGTATTTCTCCAGCAGCGCCCTGGTAAAGACGCCCACGCCCTCTTTACGCCCGCGATTGCCTTTTTCATCGTACAACCGTACGCGTTCCATACCGCAGCTCGGCGATTTCGCGCAGACGATAAAGCCTGATAGTTCGTCCAGATGTGAGAGATAGGAATCCGTGAATTCGGCCATTTTTTCCGTCACATCGTCGTGAGGAGCTTGGCTGAAGTGCAGCCGGAAATCCCCTTTGGTGGTCTGAACCAGGCGCAGGGCCGGACGGGGCGCGGGTAGGCCGATGGCCATCTCCGGGCAGATGGGTTTGAAGGTCACCCACTGCGCCAGCCCGTCCATGACAAAGCTCATGCGTTTATGTCCACCGTCAAACCGTACGGTCGAGCCGGTTAAACATCCGCTGATCCCAATGACGGGTTGCTTATTCATGTCGCTATCCTCTTACTGTTCTTTTCGGGTGAAGAAAAGCGTTACCTGACCGACGGTGATGCCGAATTTCTTCATCTCTGTTTTATTAAACAGATGCGTGTCATCCTGCAGGTACATCCAGTCATCAAAGTGAAGCAGCCAGGTACTGCCATTGGCTTTCACGTTCATGCTGTAACGCCAGTTAAAGGCGTTGCCTTCCGCCACGCCGCTGGCCACACCTTCAATATCGCCTGCAGTACCTTCGTAGCGATTGGCACCCACGCGCCGGATATGCCACACCCGTTGCTGCTTCTCGCCATCGTCATAGACAAAGTGTTCATTTAGCGTCAGCGTGTCGCCGATGACGTTGCCAGTGATTTCCACGTGGAAGCGGCGCAGCTGTTTTCCGCTGCGGTCCTGTACCATGCCCCATGCCTCGGTTTTCCCCTGGAAGTAGTGGAAGATATCTAGCGACGGTTGTTGATGCCGATAGTCGCTGATGTCTGTGCTACAACCCACCAGAAGCATCATCAGCGCCAGGCCAAGTGTCAGAATGCGTTTCATTTTTCACCTCCGATCAACTGCTGACGTAGTTCGGGATATTGCGTGCGTGGATCGAGCCAGATGGCCAGAAAGTTGGTACTGAAGGTTGCAGACTGGCTGGGGCCGAGCGGGGTAAAGCTTTTTTCTGCCGCTGAGGCGCGATACCAGAACTGCCCCTGCTTACCCTTGAGAACAAAGGTAAGCTGAGAACCCGGCGTGACGTCCGGCCAGAGTGACTGCAGCATGCGCAGCCAGGCTTCGCTCTGTGGTTCGCGCTCCAGGATCCCCTGCGCCTGCCACTGGTCACGGGTGGCTTCGACCAACTGGTCGCGATCGATATCGCGTTTGTAGGTAATAATCAGCGCCTGATCCTGCTCCGGCCCGTGATACCGGCCATCCGGCGTGCTCAGTTGGGAGGTATAAACGGTAAACGGCCCCCATGTGAGGCTGGCATCACCCACTTTGCGCCAGCTTAACCAGTCGGCAGCATGGGCGACGGGCGCGATGGCCGCCAACCACAGCAGCATCAGTAAAGAAGTTCTCATTGTCGCCTCCCCGTCAGAATATGGAACAACAACATCAGAACCAGCCAACCCGGTGCCATCCAACTGACGACGATAAAGGTCGGCTCCCGGAAGGTAATGGCGCCCAGACGTTCGCCAATCACATACGCTACGGGACCGCCAACGGTTGCCAGCAGAGCCAGCATCCACCCCGGCAGCGTGGTCGTGAAGGTCAAGTGGGTCCAGACGGTAGCGAACATCAGCCACAGCGCCATCATCCACAGGGGCAACAGAGCGTCACTGTTAAAGCCGATCAGCCCTGTCAGCACCCAGAGAGCATCCAGACCGCTGCCCGCTGCGGCCAGCAGCAGGGCGTAAACACGGTGTGCAGGCGACAGCATCAGCCAGGCCAGGATCGCCAGGGCGAGCCACAGAAACAGTCCACGCTCGCGAAACAACACTACCAGCGTCCAGTAGAGATCGAACGCGAGAGCCATCAGCACGACCTGCACAGAGCGGTTCATACGCGCTCTGCGGTCAGTTGCACCACGCTGATGGTGCGTGCGTTAAAACCGGCTTCGCAGTAGCCAAAGTAGTAGAGCCACATACGGCGGAACCTTTCATCGAAACCGAGCTTTTCAATGTCCTGCCAGGCGTGCAGAAAACGTTGCCGCCAGTGCGTCAGCGTGCGGGCATAGTCTGGCCCCATATCGAACAGATTACGGACGACAAAATCGGTGTGACGCGTCATCAGTTCACTCATTGCCGTGATGCTCGGTAGAAACCCGCCGGGGAAGATGTAACGCTGGATAAAATCGACGCTTTTGCTGTAGTCGCGGTAGCGCTGATCCTGAATGGTGATGGCCTGAATCGCCATTCTGCCGCCCGGGCGCAGGCGCGCCTGACAGGTGCGGAAGAAGTCCGGCAGGTAGCGTTTACCCACGGCTTCAATCATCTCAACCGATACCAGTTTGTCGAATTCTCCGGTCAGGTCGCGGTAGTCGCACAGCAGAACCTGAACTCTGTCCTGCAATCCCGCGCGGGCAATCCGCTCTGTAGCCCAGATGTACTGCTCCTGCGACAGCGTCGTGGTAGTGACGCGGCAGCCGTAGTGACGGGCGGCGTATTCCGCCATCGCCCCCCAGCCAGTGCCGATTTCCAGCAGGTGATCGCTTGCGGTCAGCCCCAGTTGTTCGCACAGGCGCGCCATTTTTGCCTGCTGGGCCTGGGAGAGAGCCTGGTCGTCGGCGGTGAACAGCGCGCTGGAGTAGAGCAGATCTTCATCGAGAAAGTGCGCATAGAATTCGTTACCCAGGTCGTAATGGGCAGCGATGTTTTCCCGCGCCTGTTTGCGGTAGTTACGCCGCGTCCAGTGGCGAAGCCGCTCCAAGGGATTGCCCAGCAGGCGAAAGCCACTTTCCAGCCTTCCCAGCACCTTGCCGTTGAGGGCCAGGATCTGCAAAAGCGGGGTTAACTGATGCGTCTCCCACTCACCCTCCATCCAGGATTCGGCCGCGGCGAGGCTGCCGCCGGTGAGCAGACGCCAGTAAACACCCGGCGCGAGGATCTGCACTTCAGCACGCAGCGCGGAAGACTCATCGCCAAAATGGAGGGTCTGCTGTCCTTCACGCACGGTGAGCGAGCCCTCGCGGATACCGCTCAGCAAACGAAAGAGTAGCCAGCGCGCGATACGGGCGTTACGAGGGATATCGGATTCAAGCGCAAAGGCAGGATCGGTCATGAGCGCTAACTCCTTCTAACGGGATGGTTGTACAACGGCACGCGTTTAAGCCACAGCCGTAACGCTTGCCAGTAAATCGCCAGGACGGTTTTCAGGGTCATCAGCGGTATGCGCAGCAATATCGCTCTCAGGGTCGCGCGCGTTAGGTGCTCACGGCGAAGCGCGAGCGTGGCGTCGAACACCTTCGACTCCTGATGATTTTCGATATGCATATGCAGCGTTTTACCGGGGGCGTTGAAGCGCCAGTGATAGACCATATCCATCGGATTAAACGGGGAGACATGGAAGGCTTTCGGCTGCGGGCGAGCCGCCTGGCCATCCACCGCATAGTAATGGCGCTCGTTCCACGGGGTGTTGCGCACTTCGGCCAGCAACCAGCGCAGGATGCCCGTACTGTCATAGCAGTAGTAGAGATTGATTGGATTAAAATGGAAGCCGAAATAACGAAGCTGGGTCAGGAGCATGACGCGGCCATCGGGACGTTCCCCGGTCAGGGTTTGCAGCCGGTCGAGGGCGTTCTCTTTAAGCGGTGTGCCGAGTGGGTAATCCGCATCATGGAAGGCGGCCGCGGCAAATCGATTACGGCGGATCCCCGCCGACGGCAGCGCATCCAGCTCGTCCAGATCGATCCAGGCCATAAACACGTTATAGCGAAAATGGTGTGATTTCGGCTGGAAGCGACGATGGCGTAACACACCCTGGTAAAGGCAGCTGTTCATCTTACAGGTCCTCCCCTGCAGCGATCCCTTTCACCACGTCCAGCGCGCTGCGTACCCCATCCTCGTGAAAACCGTTGTACCAGTAAGCTCCACAGAACCAGCTCCGTTGGTGGCCGTTAATCTCGCTGCGGCGAGACTGGGCGCGCCAGCTTTGCGGGTTAAACAGCGGGTGCTCGTAGACAAAGCGTTTCCAGACGTAGCGCTCGTCCACCGGCGTTTCCGGGTTCAGGGTGACGCAGAACAGGGGGCTACCCTCAGGTAACCCTTGTAAGATATTCATGTTGTAGGTGACGCAGGCGCTGGCCTGGTCCCGTTCGCTCAGGCGATAGTTCCAGCTTGCCCAGGCACGCTCGCGCACCGGCAGCCAGCGTGGATCGCTGTGCAAAACCACCTCGTTATGCTGCCAGCCAATATCGCCCAGAACCTCGCTTTCTGCAGGAGTTGGATGAGCAAGCATCGCCAGCGCCTGTGAGGAATGGCAGGCGAAGATCACCTGGTCGAACGTGTGGCTCGACTGCGCAAGCTGGATTTCAACTCCCCCGTTGTGGCGGATGACCTGTTGCACCGGTGCGTTGAGGTGCAGGGTCAGGCGGTCACCCAACTGGGTCAAAATGGCGCGTACGTACTCGCGAGAACCTCCGGGCACCACATACCACTGCGGACGTTGAGTGACGTCCAGCAGGCCGTGATGCTCAAAGAAGCGCAAAAACAGCGGAAGCGGGAAGCGGCGCATCTCCTGCAGCGACGAGGACCAGATGGCAGCCCCCATCGGCAGAATATAATGACGCGCGAAAAACGCGCTGAAGCCGTGCTGTTCAAGAAAAGTCCCCAGCGTGGCGTTTTCGTTAACGTTGTCCGCCAACGCCTCTTTTGCCAGGCGGTTGAAGCGCATGATATCTCTCAGCAGCCCCCAGAACGCTGGATTAACCAGGTTACGACGCTGTGCAAACAGCGAGGTAAGGGTGTGGCCGTTATACTCAAGCCCGCTTTGCGGATTATGTACGGAGAAGCTCATCTGCGTTTTTTGCCCGCTGATGCCCAACTCGCTGAGCAGGCCCATAAAGCGCGGATAGGTACGGTCGTTGTAGACGATAAACCCGGTATCAATGGCATACGTGCCCTGCGGCGTGCTGACATCCACCGTGGCGGTATGCCCACCCACCCTGGGTGCCGCTTCGAAAAGCGTGACCTGATGATGTCCGGCCAGCCGCCAGGCACAGGTGAGCCCTGCGATACCGCTGCCGATAATGGCGATGTTCATGAGCGAACCATCCTGCGCAACAGCCTGCGCTGAAGGAAATTGGGGAGCCCTGAAAGCAGCTTCATGACCAGGCTGAATCCGCTGGGAAAGGCGATGTGCTTTTTCCCTTTCGCCAGCCCGCGACGGATCGCCTTCACGGCATCCTCGACGCTCACCTGGCCGGGCATGGCAAAATCATTTTTACGGGTAAGCGGCGTATCTACAAAGCCCGGTGAGACAACCGTGACGGCAATGCCTTTGGGCTCCCAGTCAAGGCGCAGGCTATTGGCAAACCAGGTGAGGGCGGCTTTTGACGCGCCATACGCCTCTGCTCGTGGGAATGGCAGCCAGTGCGCCATCGAACTGACCAGCGCCACGCGACTTCCTGGAAGGAGCTGGGTCTGAAGTGCGGCCAGACAGTTCACTGGCCCCAGGAAGTTGGTACTCATCACACGTTCCACCAGAGCGGCATCCACCACACCCTGCTCCAGGTATTCGCAGGTTCCCGCACAAAGAACGATCAGATCGGCACTGCAATCTGCAAGCGCCAGACGGCAGGCCTCCCTATCCGTCATATCGAACACGCGTAACGTGATATTCGGGCTGTACTGTTGCAGTGCTTCCAGCCTGGCCCGGTCTCGCCCGCAGGCGATGACTTGGCAGCCGTCATCGGCCCAGGACTTCGCGAGCCCGGCACCAATGCCGGAGCTTGCGCCGGTGATGAGGACAGTCATCATGAGCGCATTCTCCTTTTTACACTTCGCACCGCCCAGCCAAGCAGGGGAAGATGTTCGTAGATCATCTCCCCGGCATCGTAGTAATCGCGCTGGCGAATAATCAGGTTGTCCTGGACATCTACAATTGAGCATCCTGCGAGGACTAGTGTTTCTCCCCCTGAAATCCGCGGGTGAGACCAATGCATTGCCCAAGTTACGGCAAAACGATGGCCCTCGCAGAGAGGGGAATCGATGGTAAAGCTGCAATGCTTTACGTTGGCCAATAGATGAGTGAAGTAACGCTGGATCGCCAAAAGACCCTGATGCTCACCAAACGGGTCGCTCAGCCTGGCATCAGCATGATAGATCTCCGCCAACGCAGATGGCGGCTGGTTATCCAGCTTGCTGTAGTAATCAACAAACCGGTGGATGATGGGGGGCATAGAGCTCATGAGTCTCACCTGGAAGTGAACAACGTAGCGTTATTGCATAGTTAAAACTTACACAATTATTGAAATTTGTCCAACTTTGGCAAGGTGATAATTATTTTCTCAGTAGCTTCAACGTATTAAGTTTGCATGCTCATGCTGTTAACTGCGCAACATGAGCATGCTTTATCTTTAACTTCCTTTGTAGGTAGAGTATCCATACTGGCTTAACAGCAGTGGGATGTGCAGTTTTTCATTGGTCTTGGTGACGGTGAACATCACCGGGATCTCTGGGAAGAACGACGTTTGCTTCTGTTGGTGGAAATAATCACCGGTTTTGAAGGTCACTTTGTAAATTCCCGGCAGCATATCCTGGTCCTGTGGATAGAGAGATTTGATACGCCCGTCTTCGTCCGTTTTACCGCTAGCCAGCGTGACCCAGCTGTTTTGCTGCTCTTTTTCAAGCGTGACGGTAACATTCGGCGAGGGAATACCTGTCTGTTGGTTCAGAATATGGACGCTCAGCGTGCCAGCAGGGGCACTGAATGCGGCAGGAGCCATTGCCAGAGAGGTTAACAGAATAAGGCCGGTAGCTTTCATCATCATGATTTCCTGTAGGGGTTAAACAAACAGGAAAAAGGTAGCATCCCGGTGAAAAATAAAGATTCAAACTTTTGTGATAATTAACGTAAGAACAACGTCAAAGTGTAATGACCTCAAGAGACATCACCTGTTGTTGCCACAGTTCAATCTGTTGTTTGCGCGCGGGGGTGAGTTTACCTGTCATGACAAGCAGCCATTTTCGTTCAGGAAACAGCTCCGGAGCCAGACTGGCAGGCGGAACGGGAAGGACATCAATGTGTTGTCCTTGACCAGTACGCCTGAGCGCTTCCAGCCATATTTCGCACGGGTCTGACAGGTACCAGCCGGTGATCAGATAGTTATCCCCTGCCGCTTTTTTGTCCCTTTCTAGGCAAAATGAGGTATAGGAAATGATAATGCCATCCAGGATCTCGCGCAGGGTCATCATCGCCGGAATATTGGCAGAGACTTTACTGCGCAGCGGGCGCAGTACTTCTGTGACCAACTCCGGGCGAGGATATTCGCGGCCAGAAGCGTAAATCTGCTGGCGCAGCGATTCGATTTTTCCCTCTTTAAGCAACTGCAGCATTTTCTCTTGCAGAGTGAGCCAGTTGTTTGTCTGACCTTCTACCGGGCGAGCCAGCAGGGGCTTCACCTGGCTGATGGTTACCCCTTTTTTTACCCAGTCGAGAATTTTGAGCGCCTGCTGGACATCATCATCACTGTACTGGCGATGCCCACCATCGGTGCGCATCGGTTTAAGCAGGCCGTAACGACGCTGCCAGGCGCGTAATGTGGTTGCGTTTATTCCGCAAAGCCGGGCAAATTCGCCGATAGAGTAAGCCATGAGAGACATCCGATAACAAAGAACACTTTCAATATACTACGCATAATGCCGGTTTGAATGAAGTGTCGGGCGTTTGCACGACACTTTACTTCCAACCGTGCCTCAAACCTCAACTTCCCCAATCCTTTCCAACGCATCCGCAATCAGATCCCAGAAAGCGGTCTGGTCGAGCTTCACCGCCACCTGAGTATGGCAATCCGCCGGGGCAGGGAAGCGGAAGTCCGCGACCGTCATCCCCAGCGTCAGGGTACCGGTCAGCTCAATATCGATGGGCACCTTACGCACCGTCATCACGTTGGGGTTGATCACATAGGCGACCGCACAGGGATCGTGTACCGGTGGTGAGGTGAACCCCTGCGCCTGCTTATACATATGGCCGAAGAACTCGAGCAGTTCGACGACAAATTTTGCCGGACCGGTGCCAATGGCGGCGATGCGCGCGCTAACTTCTGGCGTGGCCAGCGCTTGATGCGTCAGGTCTAGCCCAACCATGGTTAACGGCCACGGCTCGTTGAACACGATATGCGCAGCTTCCGGGTCGATTTTGATATTGAATTCAGCCACTGCGCTCCAGTTACCCACGTGGTAACCGCCGCCCATCAACACGACTTCCTTCACGCGTGTGGCAATGCGGGGTTCTTTGCGCACTGCCATGGCGATGTTGGTCAGGCCTGCGGTGGGTACCAGCGTTACGGTGCCTGGTGGGTGGGCCATGATGGTATCGATGATCAGATCGACGGCATGGATATCGGCCAGTTGCAAAGTGGGTTCCGGTAGGACTGGGCCATCGAGCCCTGATTCGCCGTGAATGTCGGGGGCGACTTCAATTTGCCGTACCAGCGGCCGCGAACAGCCAGCGGCAAAGGGTACGCCGGTGATGTTGGCAATGCGCGCCACGGCCAGCGCATTCCGCGTGACCTTCTCCAGCGTCTGGTTGCCGACGACGGTGGTGACGGCCAGTAGCTCAATGTCTGGGTTGCCCCATGCCAGCAGCATCGCGATCGCATCGTCATGCCCCGGGTCGCAGTCCAGTATGATTTTCTTCATGATTTTTCCTGATGCAGGTTTTTTTCGAGCATAACCTAGAGGCGGGCAGAGGGGTATGACCAGCGGGCCGTTTTGTTAACGTCATCAAAGGATTGAATAAATCTGCCCCAGAAGGGGCAGATTGCTGGCTTAGTCCTCCAGCTTCAGCACTGGCTCTCTTTTCAGCACTACGCGCAGCACGAAGTAATACACGATGCCGATCGCCAGCCAGCTAAGGCCGAGGATCTTGGCTTCGATATCCATCTCGTACAGCACAAAGG
>NZ_JBKJYW010000347.1:0-3866 GCF_046715635.1 Serratia sp. (in: enterobacteria) | reverse complement strand
TATCAAAGCTGCCGGGCTGGCAGTGTTAGCCCACGGAGAGCCTGTAAATCCTGAATCGCAGCACGCGGCTTAGGTTCGGCTCTGTGAAGTGGGAGTCCTCGCCCTTTAGGGCGGGGAGCAGTCAAATTCGATTCCTATTGCTTTTCATGATCCACCTGCGATTATAGTGAGCTTGGACGCATGAATTACAGGCATTAATGCAAATGAAAAAACAACTACGCTATGCGCTGATGGCCGTTTTGCTGGCCGGGCTCTCTGGCTGTGGCCTGAAGGGCCCGCTGTATTTTCCGCCGAAGGACAAACCGGCAGAGCAACCGGTAACCAGTGCCGGTACCGTTAGCAAAAACCAACAAGAACCCGCTGGCACTCAGCAGCAACCGTCGATGAGCAAACAGTAATGATCATTTATGGTGGCTGATGCCGCCATAAATATCAGACGGTACGTCGTCCAGATAGCGGAGTATGATATGCAGTTCTCCAAAATGCACGGTTTAGGCAACGACTTTATGGTGGTCGATGCCGTTACACAGAACGTCTACTTTTCACCTGAGCTGATCCGCCGCCTGGCCGATCGGCATTTGGGCGTGGGTTTTGACCAGATGCTGGTGGTAGAACCGCCGTACGATCCCGAACTCGATTTCCATTACCGCATTTTCAATGCTGACGGTAGCGAAGTGGCTCAATGCGGCAACGGTGCCCGCTGTTTTGCCCGCTTTGTGCGTTTGAAAGGGTTGACCAACAAGCGTGATATCCGCGTCAGTACCCAGACCGGGCGCATGATCCTGAGCGTCACCGATGATGACCTGGTGTGCGTCAATATGGGCGAGCCGAATTTTGATCCGCAAATCGTGCCATTCCGCGCCACTAAAGCGGAAAAGACCTACATCATGCGCGCGGCGGAGCATACGGTGTTGTGTGGCGTTGTATCGATGGGCAACCCACACTGTGTGTTGCAGGTGGACGACGTCAAAACCGCCAAGGTTGAACTGTTGGGGCCGGTATTAGAAGGGCACGATCGCTTCCCGGAACGCGCCAACATTGGCTTTATGCAGGTAGTGAGCCGCGAGCACATCAAACTGCGGGTTTATGAGCGCGGTGCCGGAGAAACGCAGGCCTGTGGCAGCGGTGCCTGTGCCGCAGTGGCGGTGGGCATTCAGCAAGAACTGCTGGCGGAAGAGGTGCATGTCGAACTGCCCGGCGGTAGCCTGCATATTCGCTGGAAAGGGCCAGGGGAGCCGTTATTTATGACCGGCCCGGCCACCCATGTTTATGACGGATTTATTCACTTATGAAACAGGTTGACGATCGGATAGCCACCGGCGTTGAGCTTGATGATGAGACGGTGATGCAATATCTGCTGCAGAATCCGGACTTCTTTATGCGCAATGCACGGCTGGTTGAACAGATGCGAGTGCCTCATCCGGTGCGGGGGACGGTCTCGTTGGTGGAGTGGCATCTGGCGCGTCAGCGCAACCAAATCACCCAATTGGAAGAAGAGATCACCTTGCTGATGGAGCAGGCAAGTGCCAACGAATCGCTGTTTGGTAGCCTGCTGCATCTACAGGCCAACCTGGCCACCGCCAGCAGCCTGCAGGATATGCTCAACCGCTTGCAGCGTTGGGCGCGGGGGTTTGGGTTGGCAGGGGCGAATATCCGCCTTTTTGCCGACAGCTGGAATATTGGCGCGCCGTCGGATTTCACCCATCTTGGCCTGACGCGCTCGGCGTTTGAGCCGATGCGTATTCAACGCCTGGGCGATCGCTATCACTACCTTGGCAACCTTAATGGCCCCGAACTGCTGCTGTTGCTGCCGCAGGCCAAACAGGTTGGCTCCGTGGCGCTGTCGTTGCTGGGAGAGCAGGGCGATCTCGGCATGGTGATCTTCAGCAGCCGTGATACCCAACATTATCAACAGGGAATGGGCACCGTGATGCTCGGCCAACTGGCGCGTATGTTGCCAAAACTGTTGGAACGCTGGATAGAACGCGCATGACCGGCGTAGCGGCCAACCTGCAACCGCCGGTGGACGCTTTCCTGCGTTATTTAAAGGTGGAGCGGCAACTCAGCCCACTGACGCAGATCAGTTATTCGCGCCAGTTGCAGGCGTTGATCGCCATGGCGAGCGAACTGGGCGTCAGCGAATGGCCGATGCTGGATGCCGCCAGAGTGCGTCAGTTGGCAGCCCGCAGTAAGCGTGCCGGGTTACAGTCTTCCAGCCTGGCGCTGCGCCTCTCTGCATTACGCAGTTTTCTGGACTGGCTGGTCGGCCAGGGTGTGATAAGCGCCAACCCCGCCAAAGGCATCCGCACACCGCGCAGTGGCCGTCATTTGCCGAAGAATATCGACGTCGATGAAATGAACCAACTGCTGAACATCGATCTCAACGATCCGCTGGCGGTTCGCGATCGTGCGATGCTGGAGGTAATGTACGGGGCCGGGCTGCGTCTGGCCGAACTGGTGGGGCTGGATTGCCGCCATGTCGATCTGGCTGGTGGTGAGATCTGGGTGCTGGGGAAAGGCAGTAAAGAGCGTAAATTGCCGATAGGCCGCATGGCGATCACCTGGCTGGAGCACTGGCTGGCGCTGCGCGATCTGTTTGCGCCGCAGGATGATGCCATGTTCCTCTCCAATCAGGGCAAGCGCATCTCGGCGCGCAACGTGCAAAAGCGTTTTGCCGAGTGGGGCGTCAAGCAGGGCGTCAACAGCCATATCCATCCGCACAAGCTGCGCCACTCTTTTGCCACCCATATGCTGGAATCGAGCGGCGATCTGCGCGCGGTACAGGAGTTGCTGGGGCACGCCAACCTGACCACCACGCAAATTTATACCCACCTCGACTTTCAACATCTGGCGAACGTGTACGATGCCGCGCATCCACGCGCCAAACGAGGGAAATCCTGATGCACTTTTACCGTCCGTTACGCCCGCTGGCCGCGCTGACTTTCGATCTGGATGACACGCTGTATGACAACCGCCCGGTGATCAAGCAGACCGAACATGAGTCGGTGGCCTTTTTGCAGAACTACCACCCGGGATTGAGTCATTTCCAGTCGGCGGATTTCCACCGTTTGCGGCAGGAACTGCGTGAACAGGATCCGGAGATTTACCACGACGTTACCCAATGGCGCTGGCGGGCGATCCATCTGGCGCTGAGCCGTCAGGGGTTGCGCGATGCCGAGGCGTCCATCGGTGCCGATGCCGCTATGCAGAACTTTGCCCTGTGGCGCAGCCGTATCGATGTGCCAGAGGCCACGCACGCTACCTTGCAGGCGCTGGGGCAACGTTATCCGCTGGTGGCGATCACCAACGGCAATGCCGATCCGGCCCAGTGCGGGTTAGAGCAATACTTCCAGTTCGTGCTGCGCTCCGGGCCAGATGGCCGCGCCAAGCCATATCAGGATATGTATCAACTGGCAGTCGAAAGGTTGGGCGTGGCGCCAGAACAAATCCTGCACGTTGGGGATGACCTGACCACCGACGTTGCCGGGGCGCTGCGTTCGGGCCTGCAAGCCTGCTGGATCAATGACCGTCAGCGCAGCCTGATGCTGGTGTCTGACAGCCGTCTGCTACCCCATATTGAGATTTCGCAGTTGGCATCGCTGACAGCATTGATATAATCCCAGCAGAACTCTGTATAAATTCCCAGTGGAAAGCGCGTAGAAGCGGGTTTTCCCTCTACCAATCAATGGTGCCTATGGACGTTTCCGACCTGCTCGACAGCATGAATGATAAACAACGTGAAGCCGTGGCTGCGCCACGCAGCAACCTGTTGGTGCTGGCCGGGGCAGGCAGCGGCAAGACCCGGGTGCTGGTGCATCGCATTGCCTGGCTACTGGCGGTAGAGAACTGCTCGCCGTACTCCATCA
>NZ_JBKJYW010000346.1:0-3554 GCF_046715635.1 Serratia sp. (in: enterobacteria) | reverse complement strand
CGTTGAGAACACTTATTTTTATTCTATGTATGATCGGCTATCTGCTGGTATTAGGCTATTTTGGCGTTTACGTTACCGATAAAATCTGCGAAAACGCGCAAAACTTAAGTAAAATCTGCCGCATGGTGGATATCTCTGAACCTCACATCCCACCGTCATCCGTCACCCCAGATAGTCGTGGGTGAACAATAACGTCAATATCGCTGTTATACCGACCACCGTGGCCCACTGGCGCCAACCAAAGAGTGCCAACCATTCCTGTTGCTCCTTGGTACAGTTGAATTGCCTGACGGTTAATGTGCCAGCCAACAACAGTGTCATGACTACCCAAACCAGGCTCAGGCTGGCGGGGGAGAACTCAGCGTGCAGAATATTGGCGTAATACAGGCGCATGGTCATAAAGTAGAGCAGTAATAGCCAACTGAACCCTCCTCTTTTCTTCAGGATCTGTCTGAGCATTAAAGCGATAAACAGGCTATGAGCGATGGAAATTACCGGTGCTTCAAAGGGTTGCCGAACGAAAATGTTGTACACCGCCAGATAGAGATTAAAGATCAGTAACGCATACACCGTATAAACATACCAGCCATAGACGACTTTCAGTCTTCTAGAGGGGATTGAGATGGGATTTGCTGTTTGAGTCATGCGCTCTCCTTGAATTTTCGAGATTTATAGCATTTGGCAGCTAAATGGAAACTAAACGGCTAAGTTGCATAACCCCCTGAGTAAAAGAGGGTTATCCCATGATGACGTGCCAACAATGAGCCGATAAACCTGGCTGGAACGCTCCTTGGCGGGGTGCATTTTGCTGCTTGAATCCATTGACGATAAAGATAATAATTATCATTGTTATTAGTATTTATTATCTAACAACATCAGAGCACCGTGACCTCGGTACGCCAAACTGGCCAGCGTTGTCAGCGCGGTAAGTTTTACGGTGCAATTTCAATGGATCCCATGGGGAATACAGGTATGCCTGCGTTTTTTCCTGCCAGTCGTTGTTATCTTTACTGCTCGTTAGCGATTTTCCTGCCTCTGACCTCTTTTGCTGAAGATACCCTCGTGGTAACCGCCAAACCCGCCGATACGGCGGAAACGGCGACGCATGGCTATGAGGCCAGCACCAGCCAGGGGGCCACTAAAACGGATCGACCACTGGTGCTCACCGCGCAATCCGTCTCTGTGGTAACGCGTCAGCAGATGAGTGACCAAGGGGCTTTGACGGTTAACGATGCGCTGAAATATACCCCAGGCGTATTCACCAACTTCTCTGGCGGCGCGACGCGTTACGACACCATTGCTCTGCGCGGTTTCCACGGTGGCGACGTCAATAACACCTTCCTGAACGGCCTGCGCCTGCTTAGCGACGGCGGCAGTTATAACGCCTTGCAGATCGACCCTTGGTTCCTGGAGCGTATTGACGTGATTAAGGGCCCATCTTCTGTGATGTATGGGCAAAGCATCCCTGGCGGGCTGGTGGCGATGACCAGCAAACGGCCGCAGTTTGCCAGTGAAAACCACGTCAATGTGATGGCGGGTAACAACAATACCAAAGGCGGCGCGTTTGATTCGACGGGGGCACTGAACGAACAGTGGGCATACCGTTTGACCGGCATTACCCGCACCAGCGACACCATGTATGACCATCAACGTGAAGAGCGCTATGCGATTTCGCCTTCGCTGCTGTGGCAACCGGATGAAAATACCTCATTACTGTTGCAGGCCAATCTGCAAAAAGATCCTTCCGGTGGCTACCACAGCGCGGTACCGGCAGACGGCAGCATTTACACCACCAGTGGGGACAAGCTGGGCCGAGGATTTTTTGACGGCGAAAGCAGCCGCAATGTGTTCAAGCGTTGGCAGCAAATCTACAGTTATGACTTCTCGCATAGTTTTAACGACGTCTGGTCATTCCGCCAAAATGCCAGCTATACCCATTCCAACGTGGAGCTGGAGCAGGTTTACCAGATTGGCTGGAACGCCGACCGCAGCGAGTTGAACCGTTGGTACAGCGGCTCCAATACGTCGTTGGATGCTTATGCCGTGGATAACCAACTGGCGGCGGAGTTCACAACTGGCGCGTTGGAACATAAGGTGATGCTGGGGCTGGATTATCAGCGCTTTACTAATAATCTGTGGGAAAAGTCTGGTTCGGCCACGCCGTTGAACCCATTCACCGGCGTTTCCGGCGGACCAGACATCACTATTCTCAGTCATACCGACTCTAAACGGCGTTATGAGCAGACCGGCGTCTATCTGCAGGATGAAGTCAGCCTCGACAACTGGTATCTCAATCTTTCCGGGCGTGTTGACCGCTTGGAAACCAAGAATACCGTGCTGAATACCGATGCTACCGATGCCCGTACTGACGACCACTTTACGGGCCGAGCCTCTTTGCTGTACCACTTTGACAGCGGTTTCTCGCCGTATATGAGTTACAGCTCAGCGGTGACGCCAGCGGTCCTGGCCGATAAAGAGGGGCATCTGCTCAAACCGACCACCAGCGAGCAATATGAGGCCGGGCTGAAGTATCAGCCTCCTGGCAGCAGCTCGATCTACAGCATTGCCCTCTACGATCTGACGCAGAATGACGTAGCCAACCGCGTGGTGAAGGACAGCTACTATGTGCCTGCCGGTAAGGTACATTCACAAGGGATTGAACTGGAGGCCCGTAGCCAGGTGAGCGATCGCCTGAACGTCATTGCTGGTTACAGCTACAACAAAGTGAAATTCAAAGACGCCGTTGACGGTAACGATGGCAATACACCCTACCTGGCACCTAGTCAGATGGCCTCTTTGTGGGGGCAATACAAGGCGGGGCTGGGTATCAATCTGGGGGCTGGCGTGCGTTATATTGGCAAACAGTGGGCGGATAATGAGAATACCCTGCGTATTCCTTCTGTCACGTTGTTGGATGCTTCGGTGCGCATGGATCTGGACAGCGTAGAACCGTCGTTGAAAGGGGCTTATGTGCAGCTGAACGCCAATAACCTGACGGACCGGGAATATGTTGCTGGCTGCTATGGCACTGGCTACTGCTATTGGGGAGCGGGGCGTTCAGTTATCGCTACCGTGGGGTATGATTTTTAACCGCTAAACTGTACTCATCCCGCTGAACGTTGGCGGGATGGGGCGCTAAAACAGCGAAAACAACAGCACCACGGGCAGGCTGAGTGGCCAGGTCAGGCCGATGATCAGCGCGCTAAGCAGGCGGATGGGGAGGGTATCGCGGCTGACCAGAAAAGTGACAATCATCGAAACCAACAGGCCAATAAAATACACGTATTGCGTGACTATCCACAGCGATGACATGAAAACGATCCCGGTAATTTTTGCCGCTCATTCTAGGCGGCTCCCCGCGAGTAATCAATGTGTTAATGCGCGGTAAAATGATTGAAGGAGCGACTGGTTGCTGTGGTGAAACAGTCCTTATCGAAATTAATTATAAATAGCCCTTGCTAATAACTCCGGGTTATGAGTAAATAGCGTCATCGGTTTGAAGTACAGACCTTATGAAAGCAGTTTTAGTAAAGTAGTTCTCAGTATTAGCGATA
>NZ_JBKJYW010000345.1:0-2917 GCF_046715635.1 Serratia sp. (in: enterobacteria) | reverse complement strand
GCCGTTCGTAAAGCCAAACTGTACTACCTGCGTGAGCGTACCGGTAAGTCTGCTCGTATCAAAGAGCGTCTGAACCGCGTTAACTAACGCTGCATCCAAAAGTTAATAGTGATAAGGGGATTACCGTAATGGTAATCCCCTTTTTTTATGGTGCGCCGGGCATGGCGCGTAGTGCCCTGACAGTCGCGGTTCTTTGACTACGGCGGCCCAACTTGGTTTTTCGCCTGTCGTGTTTATCCAATACACGGAAAGATTGATTTGTAAAACTACCGCCATTGACAACTGAATGGAGCGCATGCAATGCAATTTGCCTACACGATTTTATATGTTGATGACGTACAACAAACGTTGGATTTTTATCATAAAGCCTTTGGTTTTGAGATCCATTGTTTGCATGAAGGTGGGGATTGGGGGAGAATTGGCGACCGGTGACACACGTTTGTCATTCTGCTCAAGAACACTTCTGGCTGGAATGGGTAAAAAGAGCGCTAAAAGTGACTATAACCAACCGGTATTTGAAATTGCCTTCACCACCGACGATGTACCGAAAGCACTGAAAAAAGCACTGGATGCCGGTGCGGTGCTAGTAGAAGATGTTCAGCATATGCCTTGGGGGCAAACGATATGCTATG
Organism: Serratia sp. (in: enterobacteria); assembly: GCF_046715635.1. Taxonomy (GTDB): domain Bacteria; phylum Pseudomonadota; class Gammaproteobacteria; order Enterobacterales; family Enterobacteriaceae; genus Chania. The sequence continues at coordinate 2,285 of NZ_JBKJYW010000345.1, read as the reverse complement.
TGGCAGATCCGGAGCATAATCTCGTCGAGATCTGTTCGGCAATGGGTTAATCGTAGCCTTCACCAAACGCTTGCTGCCAATGAACATTGCTACAGAGCGCAGCAGGCGTAATCCCCAACCAGTGCTGGAATTCCCTGCTCATGTGTGACTGATCACAATAGCCGTTGTCTAGCGCGACCTCCGTCAGGGACAGGTGTTCGCAGGCTAATAACGTGGATGCGGTTCTTCTCATCCGTAATAGCCGAAGCCAGAATAACGGGCTCTTGCCTGTTTTACTTTTCACCAGCCGTTCCAGAGTACGAACGCTGACCCCCAACTCCTGGCTTGCCTGAGTCAGAGAGTCGGCAAGCCGTAACGACTGCATTGTTTCGGCAAGCTGTGTTTCCACCCGAACGGTATCGTGAATGATAGACAGTAATGTTGGATGGTCTGGTGTTAATTGGGAAGCGTTGAGGTAATGGAATAACTTGTCCTCATCGATAACACAATCTGGCCGGAACCTGAAACCCTCATAATGGTCCCCCGCGGTGCTTTCCACGCCATAAGCACAGGTGTCGATCTCTGTGATTTTTATCTCTTGTTGTCCATTCCTGTCTGTCAGGAAAATTAAATCCCGACAGCCATCAGGAACAACAATTTGATGCGTCGTTTTTGGCGAATAAAAATTCCAGTGCTCCAAGATAAGCTGTTGCATTTGATCTTCCTATCATCTAAACGACTCTGTTTTCCTAAGCTTACCATCTATTCCCTCTTGTTGGATTATCGCCATTCCGGTGACATTACTTTGAAACCAGGGGGATTACCTGATGGCAATCCCCTTTTTCATTACATCGCTGCGACGCGTTGTTTGCCTTCTTGCGGGTGAGGCTGCGCAGGAATGATGTCGCCGGGTGAAACGATGACCCGGGCCACGGATTCATGGGTGGCAAAGGTACAGCTGCAGTTAATATTACGGCATTGGTGATAGCGTTCTTTGGTCGACTCACTCAGATAGCGACTGGAGCGAGTGTGTGCCACGCTACCGCACAGTGGACAATGCATCATAGAGACCCCCTCTTGATAAAACGGTGAAAAACTATTCGTCAGCTTTGGCTCAAAAAAGTCACCGAGCGAGCTGTTCTTTCCCTGGGAAACTGGTGGTGTTCGGTGTGCTGAGGCCCTGTAGGCACAGCTTACGTTCGGCAGTGCGGCGGCGTTCCAGCCCGCTGTTTTTGACGCCATTGACATAAATCCAGCGTGGTAACTGATCGCAAGCCTGTTGCCATTGGCCATGGTTAAGGAAATAAACCAGGGTAGAGCGGCAGGCGGCCCCCGTACCGACGTTAAAGGCAAATGCCATGACGGCATCATAAGTGGCCTGAGGCATCTGCCGTGGCAGACAGGCCGCCATGCGCTTCTCCACCAGGCGAATATCTTCCAGCAGGTTTTCTGCCGCCTGCATTGGCGTGATGGATTTACCTGGAATAACTCCGGCCGTATGGCCGACACCTTGTGTCCAAACCCCTGCGCTGCATTGATAAGGGGTTAACTGACATCCTTCAAAATCGGCAATCAGGTACAGCCCTTGTTCGGAAGTATTAATCCGATCGGCCTGCGGTAGCAGCATGGCGATCGCCAGAATGGCCAGGGCGCTGCAACGTTTAACGATTGAGTTCATCAAAAAGTCTCCGTGCTGCCGCATCGCGTTCGATGCTTTTGAGGATCTCCAGACTCTTGCGTCTGTAGTACCAATTAACCAGGAAGGTGCCGATCCCTACGGCTGCGCCGATCAGAAAGGCCACATCCTGCGGTGAGAGCTTGCCAAGCCAGGCGAGAAACAGCGCTGCGGAGTAGGTAATGAATGAGGTTAATCTCTCCATCCTATTAACCCCACATCTGCTGTCGCAGCGGATTGTTTTGTAGGATAACGCGACGGTCGGCCACGATAAGCGGGTCGATACTGGCCTCATTTGCCGGGTTTATCATGGTTTTTACCTTAGTAATAATTACTGTATATGCATACAGTATTAATCAAAATGCTAAAGTCGTCAAGCAAGGATAGGACTATTTTTAGCAAATTAGAAAATACGGGAATGGGCATAAAAAAAGCCCATTAATTATGGGCTTAGAGAAGGACTGCGCGGAGCTGTAAGACGAGATTACAAACCGTACACCAGCGTGACTGAAGTCGTGGTATCGGTATTTTTCGGCGCCGAGGCAGGTGGTTTGGTGTTGTAGACCACCGTGTAGGCCAGCCGTAGGGCGAAGTCGTTATTGATGGCGACGTTTAACGCGGTTTCGGAGTT
>NZ_JBKJYW010000344.1:0-4148 GCF_046715635.1 Serratia sp. (in: enterobacteria) | reverse complement strand
AAAGCGTCGAGGTCAGCGCAAAAGCCAACATGCCACAGTTGAACATACGCCGCCGACCGAAACGGTCCCCCAATCGCCCACCGGCAATCAGCAAAATGCCGAAAGCCAGTTCATAACTGGCGATAATCAGCCCAACCTCGGCAAAGCTGGCGTTGAACTGCTGCTGGATCACCGGCACCGCCACGTTAACCACAAACAAATCGAACATGGTAACGAACCCACCGAGTAACAACACCGGCAGCCCCGGTAAACCGGCCTTCCTATCAAACAAGGTATGCTCCATAACGCCTCCTGATAACCTGATGGCGGCAGTATGGAACATGCTTTAAACTGTTACTATATAGCCAGTTATACTATTACTGAAAGTAACAGGAGCCGCCGATGCCACCACGTACCCTTAACCGCACCCGTCAAGAGCTGGCAGATTTTCTGCGTATCAAGCGTGAAAAACTCTCTCCCCAGGCCGTTGGCCTGCCTAGCGGCACGCGGCGGCGTACGCCTGGGCTAAGGCGTGAAGAGGTTGCCGCTTTGGCGGGCGTGGGCCTGACCTGGTACACCTGGCTGGAACAGGGGCGGGAAATCAATGCTTCGGTGGAGTTTCTGGAGGATCTGGCGCGGGTTCTGAAGTTGGATGCGACCGAACGCTATCATCTGTTTTTGCTGGCACATCAGCGGCCACCGGTGGTAGCAGGCCATCAATGGTGTCAGGTCACCCCCTTGGTACGCCGCTTGCTGGACGATCTCACCCTGCGCCCGGCCTATGTGATGAACCTGAGCTGGGATATTATCGCCTGGAACCCGGCGGCAGACCGCCTATTTGCCATCGGTGAGCGTCAGCCGGAGCAGCGCAATATGCTATGGATGCTGTTTGCCGATCCCGAACTGAATCAACGGTTAATGGGATGGCAGGAGCAGGCCCCGCAAATCCTGGCCAGCTTTCGCCGTGATTACGCCCGTGCCCCGCAAGATGCCACCATGTTGCAACGCATTCAGGCTCTGAGCGATGTTTCCCCGCAATTTCGCCAGCTGTGGCAACAGCACGATATCCATGGCCGCTGCCAGGGGCAACGCACTTTCTTGGTTACAGGGGCAGGCGAAGTGACCTTTGAGCACGCCTCGTTTATTGTCGATGAAGAAAACCACCTGCGGCTGGTCATGTACAGCGCACAGCCTGATTGCCCTGCCGGTGCCGCCTTTGAGGCAATGCTCTAGCTTATTTCCGGCTGTCGAAAATAAGCTTGCAAGCCAACCCGGCAAATACCCCGCTCAACAAATAATTCGGCCAACGAGCGCTGACTTGGCGGCCAGTAAAGCGGCTTTTTAAACGGTTTACCACCAGGATCACGGCACCGTTAATCACCAAACCAATCGCATTCAAGATAGTGGCCAGGATCAGCATCTGTACCACTACGGAACCACTCTGCGGAGTGATAAACTGCGGGAACAGCGCCAGCACAAACAGCGCCATCTTCGGATTGAGAATATTGGTCAACAATCCCTGCTGAAAAATTCGCCTTACAGAGACGGCCTGTAACCCGGCTGATGCCTGCAAACTACTGCCTGAACGCAGCGTTTTCCATGCTAGATACAGTAAATAGGCCGCCCCTAACAAACGTACCGCATCATAGGCCAGCGGCAGCGCGACAAACAGCTGTGAAAGGCCCAGCGCCGCCGCCAACGCGTGGCAATAGGTTCCCAGCTGTATTCCGGCCAGAGAAGCGAAACCAGCGCTTCTCCCTTGGCTTAGGCTTCGGGAAGCGATCAACAGCATATCCGGGCCAGGAGTCACCGTCAGCGCCAGACAGGCACCGGCGAATAGCAACAACGTAGATATTTCCACCATAAATCACCTGTACAAAGGGGTTTAAAAACAAGATCCATAGTAGCTAGAAAGTCGTTTTGCCAGAATACATTTGTTAGCGGGTACGGCGGCGAGCAAACGGATTTTTACGCTTTTTCTCTTTCTTGGCGGCCTCTGCCGCAGATTTCAATGCCGCCTTATGGGCTTTGTCCGCTTCTGGCACCTCTCGCTGTTCGATCGGGAACACCGGCAACGCTGCCAACAGGCGGGATCCGTAGCTCTTGGTCAACAGGCGGCGGTCATAAATCACGATTTCGCCACGGCACTCGTTGCTACGGATCAGGCGGCCCACCTGTTGGATCAGGTTAAACGACGCGCTTGGCAGGCTCTGCACCTCAAACGGATAACGATTGAGGGATTTAAGCCATTCGCCCTCAGTGAGGATCACCGGGCTATCGATCGGCGGGAAGGCAATCTTATGGATATGCACCTGGGTCAGCAGTTCACCTTTCAGATCCAAGCCTTCAGCAAATGACTGTAGCCCGACCAACACGCTGGCAGTGCCCTTCTCTACCCGCTTACGGTGCTCTTCCACCAGCCGATAACGTGGCTGATCGCCCTGCACCAGCAACATCAGACGCAGATCGGTGACATAACTGAGGAAGGTCTGCATCGCACGGTGGCTGCTGAACAGGATCAGCATCCCCTTATGCTGGCCGCTGGCCTGCTCGCCACGGAAAAAACGCGCCATCTCTTCCAGATGCTCGGCCTCATTGACCATCGCCGGTTCAAAACGCATCTTGGGAATGACAATTTTACCCTGTTCGACGTGGTTAAACGGCGAAGACAGCGTTTCGAAGCGATCGCCCGCCTTCTCACTCAGCCCGCTCATCTCTTGCAGCCGCGAGAAACTGTTCAATGAACGTAACGTTGCCGAGGTGACCACCACGTGCGGCACCTTGCGCCACAGCAGTTTTTCCAGCTGATCGCTGACGCGGATGCCCACGCAATGCAGATAAAGATGGGTAACGTTATCGCGCAGTTCACGCGCAATCCATTTGGAGATCGGCGCATTGGAGGATTTATCCATTGCCGCCAGCCGCCACAGCTTGCTCATCGCCTCCAGATAGCCCAGCGTGCGGCTCATCTGGATGATGGCGCGATGCAACCGCACAATATCGTGCTTGCCGGTCTGTTCACTGAGGTCATTAAGAATAAATTCGGCCAGGCCGCGCAGGCCGTCCGTCAGTTTGAACAGGCGCGCGCAGATCTCTACCATTTCGCCGGGAAGTTCGCCCATTTCGAAACGATATTCGGCGTTGCCGCTGTCTGGCGGCAGGTAGGCGTTGGCCTGGTGCTCAAAAATCTGGATCAGTTCGCGCAGTTCTTCGCAGTGATTTTTTAGCCGTTCGCTATTGGCCAATCCCGGCGGATTCTTTGGCCGGTACTGCGTCATGCACTGTTCTACCTGGCGCACGATCATATCGAGCTGGAGGTTGGTTGACAGCGCGGTGATCTCACCGTCAATCTCCAGCGCATCCCGCGCCACCTCCGGTAGATGATGGCCTTCGTCCAGCACCAGCAGCAGCTCTTTCGGGTTCGGCAATACCGACTCGGTTTCCAGCGCCGCCATCACCAACGCGTGGTTGGCAACCACCACGTCGGCAGTTTCAATTTCTTTACGGGCAATATAGAACGGGCATTCACGAATATAGTGACAGTTGCGCCCCAGGCAGTTGGCCTTGTCGGTACTCAGCTTGCCCCATAAGGGATCGGCTATCGATAGCGGGTAGTGATCGCGCAAGCCATCCCATTCATGGCGCGCCAAGGCTTTTGCCAGCTTTTGACACAGCGCCTGCTCCTCGCCGTTCGACGGTGCCAGTTCGTCTTCGTCCAGGTACAGCATCAGATCGCCCTGTTCAACCACGTCGGTGCTCATCGCCGCCAGATTACGCGGGCACACATAGCGCCCACGGCCAAACGCACCGGTGAATTTCAGATCGGGAATGATCTTTTTCAACAGCGGTAAATCTTTGCTGTAGATCTGATCCTGTAGCGCCACGTTGGCGGTACTGACCACCAGCGGTTTGCTTTCGGCACGGCCAACAGCGATACCCGGTATCAGGTACGAGAGCGTTTTACCCACGCCGGTTGGCGCTTCGATCGCCAGATGGCGAGGGTAATCTCCGGCCAGGGTTTTCGCCACTTCGGCAATCATCTGCCGCTGAGGGGCACGGGAAATAAAATCCGGTATTTGCTGCTGCAGGGCTTTGTACCACTGGCCGATCTGATCTTTAACTGCGGGGGAAAGCGCCATTCAACTCTTATCTAAACGAAATGATGGCGC
>NZ_JBKJYW010000343.1:0-22254 GCF_046715635.1 Serratia sp. (in: enterobacteria) | reverse complement strand
CGCTCCAACCCAATCCCGTGGATCAACGCCTGGCTGGTGTCGGATAACGTGCAGGTGGCTCCGCAGGAAGTGGAAGTCAGCTCTTACCTGGTCGGCCAGATTGACTCTGAAGTCAACGCCGACGACCTGAGTGATTTCGAGCTGTAAGTGGCTGCACCCACCATCACGCTGCGTGCCACTGGTACGCAGCTCTCCTGCCCCGAAGGTGAGAAATGCCTGCTCGACGTGCTGGAACTGCATGAGGTGGAGGTGGAATACCAATGCCGCTCCGGCTATTGCGGTGCCTGCCGGGTGAAATTACTGAAGGGTGAGGTCGCTTACCACCAGCAACCGTTGGCATTTATCAATCACGGCGAGATCCTGCCTTGCTGCTGCATGCCCACCATGGATATCGAGCTGGAAATCTAGGCGGAAGCCAAACAAATTCTCTCCTGGATACTCGAAGGTGAGCGGGCCAGTTCACAGGTAGGATAATAGCGTTCCTCTCCTTCTTCCCGGCTGCCAACAGCAGCACAAAATGCCCCTCCTGAACGAAAGAAAATAAGCGGGTAAATATTATCTGGCAGACAGCTGCCAGATAATACGCCGAGGGTTTTACAGGTAGTGCAGGCTTAGGGTGGTGTTAGTGTTAAAGTTGACGGTGTCTTTCAGTTCCTCCACGACTTTAAGGTTAAGTGCCGCAGAGACAGTAATAGTGCCAGAGATATTAGTGGCTTCCTGTGGTGCGGTGTCTTTCCCCCAGCCATGAAGTACGGAGCCATCCTGATACATCATATGAGCAGCGGCTCCAGAGACGCCTTGCCAACTACTGCCATTATCTTCGGAGGAGATAAGCTCGGCCGTTTTGCTATCCAAGGTGGCACTTGCCAGCATCACGGTAAAATAGCCGATGTCTTCACCATCAAGCGCCCCCAGGGATGCAATCTGTCCGGGTTCAGCACGCAGCGCTTTGTCATTATCATTGAGGTAGCTCACTACGCCCATCGTGGGAGTGCCAGAAACAGGGGTGTCAGCCTGTGCAGATAGCGCCACTTTTGCTGCCGAGTTACATTGAATATTAAAACCAACGGGCTTATAGCCTAACTGGTATGCATTTTGATTTTTAGCTTGTTCTTGCAGCTCGTTTTTTTTCAAATTACCGAAGTCCACTGAACCATCGACAGAGATGGCACACGCGGAAGGAAATACCGCCCCTTTCACCGTAATTTGCGCAGTTTCCGCCGCCATCGCAGTCAAGGAACCCGCAGAAGTAGCAATGGCAAGGGTCAACGCTGTAATTTTAAACATATTCATTTAAGTACCATTTTTCAGATTAACTAACATTAACCATCCCTAGACTGGATACCTCTTCCATAACAAAAACGGGCGCAGCATGCAGCGCCCCTACGCTGTGAGCCTATTGGGGTTTGTCGGCAGCCTCAGGCGATATCGACTATTGCCGAGCTTCAAACCGCACTTGGCCGTCCATCTCCGTCAGATCGCGGATCCGCCCCTCATCTCCTGCTGCTGGAAAATCCAGGCGCAGCTGCACTATCAGCAAATGAGTCTCTTTGTCGGCGGCCCCGGTGGCGAGCGTGGTCAGTTGGCTGCCAGGAGCCAGCAACACCGATGGTTCCGGTGATAGCTGCCTTTCCCCCTGCGATGCAGAACTCAGCCTCAGCCCCGTATTACTACCGTCATACTGTGCTGCCAATAGCGACAATGTCATTTTGCCCATAGCGCCAAAGCGAAAATGTTGTCCCCCCTCATCCGACATACCATCAATCAGCAACGTGATCGGCCCGGCCCCCGCACACTCAGCGGCAACGGTCACCTCTTGCTGGGTAAACAGTGTTCCTGCATTAGCAACATGGCGCTGCTTGCCCAGTTGGATCTCGGGGCGTGATACCACCACCTGACAGTTCTGAGCCATGCTGTCTGGCGTGACAAGCCACAGCACAGCGGTGAGGCACAGCCCTCGGATTAATGTGATAACTTTCTGTTTCACACGCCCTCCTCTACACTACGTTTAGCTGCATTGTGCGGTGACATTTTCATAGGCCTCCCCCTTGAGCGCTTTTTCCGGTACGGAAAAATGCAGGCTACATTGCTGCTCCTGCCAACGTGCCATCAGCGGGCGTTTATCGTTCAGATCGGTAAGGAACACCGTGCCGGCATCCACCGCAGTGGTCACATAACTACCGTCCTGCGCAATAATGGCGCTGCCTTTCGGCAACGGCGATCCATCCATCAGTTTCACCGTCAACAGTCCGTTACGTGTTTGCTGCAAGACAAAATGGGTATTGGTGACCGCCCCGTGACCCGCCACAATTTGCCGCAAGCCATTGCTGACATCAGTATTTTCCGGCAATTGTTCAGTGTTCAACTCGATCCGGCCCGCAGCGTAAGCCGGCAGTCCAGGGATCACCGCCTTACCCCGCCAATCAGTCCACACTTTTCCCCGTGGGGTGTTGATTTCAACTCCACTGACCGCAGGCTCCACCGCCACCACCCCAAAGGTGTCGTTAATCTTATGCGGTGAGAACACCACACCTTCCTGATGGGCTACGATGCCGCCAGACAACGTGCCGGAGTAGTTGCGGGTATGATCCGTCGCAGCGTAACCATATAACCCGGCAGTGGTGTAATGCAGGTTGCCGTTCAGACTACCTGACAGGCTGGTATCGCGTTGCTGTTTCATGCCGTGCTCTGTCGCCAGTGACCAACTGCTGTTTTCCGTCAGGACACCGCTCGTTTGCATACCCACAGCCGATGAATCTGGGGTATGACGATAATGGCTACCGATCACCTGTCCACCCAGTGGAAAACTGAGGTTAACAAACAGACTGTCGCGGTCGGTATTGCGGCACCGATAGGATGCGTGGCAGTTTCGTAAACTCCGGCTCTGGCGCTGCCAGTTCACCGAGGCGTTTACAAAACCAAAATTACGGTTCCAGGTGGCCATCAGGCGTCGGGTATCCCCGCTATTATCCCCCTGACGGGTCTGGCTGGCAGAGAGCGAAATATGTCCCAGTGCCGTTTGGTACCAATTCATCCGCAGACCTGCGCTGGTGCGGCTGTAAGGGCTATCAGTGAGGGAAACCGAGTCCGTCAGTTCCCGATAGCCGGGAGAATATAGAGTGATATCACCACCAAATCCGAGATTCAGTGGAGCTTGCCAGTTCACCGAGGCCGTGCTCTTGGCGCCCTTTCGGTCATGGTTGCGATCCTGGCTCAGCGCCGCGGACAGACCTAGAGAGACTTCTCGACGCGGACTGACGGTAATCCCCACACCGCTGCCCAGATAGCCAGAGGCGATAATTGACCCGCCCTCCAGCAATACCCGCTGGGAAAGTGCCCGGCCATCAGACAGGCTGGCCACCCATGGCCGCTCATAGTTCTGGCTGACGCTGTCCGCACGCAGACGCCCCAGCGCCAAGGACCAGGTTTCTGGGGCTTTGGGCACCAGGCTGCGGAATGATGCCGCAGTGATGGTATAGGCTTCTTCCTGCCCGCTCGGGGTTATCACCCTGAGTTGCAGGTCACTGGTGCTATTCAGTAAAGGCAGTTCCGTTAGCGTAAAGGGACCGGCTGGCACCAGCGTGGAATAAATCAGGATGCCACTTTGGCGAACTTCCACCCGTGACTGGTCAGCCCGGGCAATACCGCTCACCTGCGCCCCCTCCCCCTGGCGGCTCAGCGCAGACTGTGGGATCAGTTGCATCCCATCGATGGACGCACCGGACAGTAAATTATTGGAAAAGTTGATTTGTCCGGTCTGCAACAACTGCTTTCTATCCACCAGCGTTTTCTGTGCGTAGACATACGCATTGTCGAAAGTAAATTCACCCGAGCTGCTCTGGCGTAGGCTATGCGCACCGCGCACCATCCAGTCACCTGTGTTAAAACCGCTTTCCAGATTCAGGTAGCTGTTGCTTGAATGGTTACCGTACGAGGAAAAATAGGAACGGTAAGCGGAATAGTTCAGCAAGCCAGCTGTGCCACCTTGCTGGAAATGTGCCAGGTCATTTGCCTTCTCCACCGCTTCCGGTGGCACGACAATATGCACTTCTTGAGTGGCGGGAAGTAGAGAGACCGTAGCGGTCGGCCAGACCTCGCTAAGCTGCGGGCAGGCATCTGCGTCCGCACTCTCCTGGCGCAATGGCGGATCCAATCGGATACCGGCAGACGCAAAGAAGGCTTCATCCGCACACATTTCACCACTGTGACCAAATGCCAGCCTCTGCATGCCTCGGTGGGCACCATTGACCTCTAACTCCACTTGGGTAATACCTGGCGTAAAACGCCCTCCTTGCGCAAAGTAGGCAGCGGTAGACGGGTCGATACCCAGCGCCTTCAGCCGGCTTTCACTGAAGTTGGTCAATTTGGCCCCTTCTGCTGATACGGGGCAACCCCAACAAACCAGCAGAATGGCAGAGGTCAGTAATGAATGGCGGGCAGTCTTCATAGCGATGGGCAACTATTTCATGCTCAGAAGGGCTGTTTGCACCCCTACACTAAACCCGTAACGAGTGACAGGAGAGAACGCCACCTGCTGCTGGCTACTGAGACGGGTACTGGCAGGTGCGGTGACCACCAGGGTTTCACCTGGCAGGAGATAACTCTTGTTCAGGGACAGCACACTCCCTGCGGGTTGTAGTTTGACCTGTGGAGTCAAGCGCACCACATGGCGACCAGTATTGGTGACTTTCAGGCTGTTTGCGCTGACGGACCAGTCCAGATCGGTCCACATATCGCGTTTAGCACTCAGCCCCTTAGGTACAATAATCACCGGCAGATCCTGACGCACGCTCACGGACACCTGGCTGTTATCGCTGGTTCGCTCAGTCACCCCTTCAAAATAAACGCGCTTGATATGTTCGCTCTGCAACGGAGTATCGTTATTCAACACAAAGCGCACGCGTTGAGACTGGCCAGGCTCCAAACGAGCTACTGGCTGGGTCACAATCAGGCGAGGAGTGGGATCGTCAGGTAATTCGACGATTCTGGTATATAACAGCACCGGGACATTTTCCGTGTTTTTAACATTAATGCTGCCGCCCTTCTGCGCTTCATTAATAATGACCGCCGAAGATTCCGGTAATACGTCAGAGGCGTGAGACTGAGTAGCGAAAAGGGATACCGTGACCAGTAATAAACTGCACGGTATCCAATCTGATTTTAAACTGTCATTCCCAGAATAAGACCGGGCAACCGGTAATAACTTATTGGAGATTATTCGCTTAACGGAAGTAAAATAAGCGGGCAATTGACAACGCATGACAAACACACCTTACAGAAACAGTATTGATAAAAAATAACAGCGGGTAAATATTGTCTGGCAGGCAACTGCCAGACAAGACACCAGGGTGTTTACAGATACTGTAGGCTTAGGGTAGTGCTGCTGTTAAAGTTGAGAACTTCTTTCATGTTATCGATAAAACGAGCATCAATAGCAGCGGAGATATTGATAACACCAGAGATATTGGTGGCTTCCTGTGGCGTGTTGTCTTTCCCCCAACTATAGAATGCAGAGCCATCCTGATACATCACATGCTCATCTGCACCAGAGACCGCTTGCCAATCACTACCATTGTCTTGGGAAAAAATCAGCTCGGAATTTTTGTCATCCAAATTTGCACTCACCAGCGCCGTGGTAAAATAGCCAATATCATGCCCCTCAATCACTCCCAGATTGCCCAAGTGTTCGGTTTTGTTACGAGAGGTTTTTTCTGTCTCATTAACGTAGCTCACAACACCCACGGTGCTCGAGCCAGAGGGCGGAATATCAGCCTGTGTAGATAACGCCACTTTTGCTGCAGAGTTACATTGAATATCAAAATTAACGGGCTTATAGCCTAGCTGGTAAGCATTGAGCTCTTTGCTTTTTTCTTTCAGTTCATTTTCGGTCAAATTGCCGAAGTCTGCCGAACCGGCAACAGAGATGGAACATGCGGTAGGAACGATGGACCCTTTCACCATAATCTGGGCTGTTTCCGCTGCCTTTACAGGAAGGGAAACGGCAGAAGTAGCCAGAATAAGGGGCAGTGTTGTAATTTTAAACAATTTCATTGAAATACCATTCTTAAGATCAACCAACCTTGATCATCCCTATCTCGGATACTTCCTCCATGAAAAACCAACAAACAAACATCTAATTTCGTATTTTGTGATTTTTTTGAAATAAAAAACTGAATGAAAAATGAGGGGCAGAATGGTAAATCACCAACCCTGGCTTTTGGAAGACATAAATCCAAGTAAATTTCTGTCGTTTGATAGGCAATAACTATAAATAATAAAAAGTTAATAAAAAAACGTAAATAATTAACTTATAATTTTTAATTAATGTTGATAATCAACAAGATACTCGTGCACACACCAAAAAACACGCGCACAATAATAAAACAAAAAAGCAACAATGAATCAGGGATATATCAGCGCTATCAACCCGTTTCTCTCCGGTAATAGCGACTATTTCCAGCTAGCCGTTGCTCGGCGATAGGGGATACCAGTGAAGATTTGCAGAAATGGAAGGGATCGCACATGTTCGACCGTAGGGGACCGCCCGCTTTACTGCATGAGGTCCCCTACGTTTTGAACCTGCTGAGGAATGTTCCTACTCGATAATTTCCACAATTTCCAGCCAGCCGTTTTTGCCGCAAACCTGGCCGCCATTCAACCAGCGGCGCAGCATATCCAGCGCTAGCATCGCAACCGATTCCTGACGTAAACGCAAACCATGACGTGATGCACGATAGCTCACCGTCTGGCCAATACCGCCTTTTGGCGTATGCAGGGCAACACTGACACGATCCCCTGCCATGGCGCTAACCGCCAACGCTAACGGCGCGCCGGTGAGCTGCGCCAAAGACTGGGCACGCGCCAGCACCGTTGCCAGCGTCTCGGAGCAATGTGCCGGTAACAGTTCGCCACCGGCCAGCGGGGCCGCTTCGCTCTGCAACTGCAGGTTGATTAGGCCAGCGGTAAATTGCTCGCTCAGCGCCAACGTCAAATGTTGCTGCTGTAAGCGTTGCGCTAGCTCTGCCGGTAGCCCTGCCGTACCTTCAAAAATCGTATTGTCACCTGCAACCTGCCGTACTCGCTGCCAGGCTTGTTCCATCGCGCTGCGCTGAGCCTGTGGACCCGTCAACTTCAGTTCAATAATCGGGCTGGAGGAGCGATAACCCAACACCACGCCCGGCGGCAAAGGCATACCGTCCAATTCGGCGGCCAAGTCGCTTTCCGAAGTCCCGAAGGTGGTTAGGCGAAGACATAACGGCGGCTCAGGCAGAGTAAAGCCCTGGCGCAAGCAAGGCAGGATCTGCTCTTCTACCATCACTTTAAATTCAGAGGGCACGCCCGGCGTAAAGAACATCCGGCACTTATTCAGCGTTAAGACGAAGCCGCAGGCGGTACCAACGCGGTTATCCAGCATTTCCGCATTAGCCGGGATCTGCGCCTGTTTACGGTTGGAAGCCGCCATCGGGCGACCACGTTCAGCAAAGTAGGCTTCCATACGGGCGATCCATTCGGGATGTTCGACCAGTTCGGTACCGCAAGCCTTTGCTGCCGCCAACGCGCTGAGGTCATCGCTGGTTGGCCCCAGACCACCATTAACGATCAGCACGTCGGCGATATGGCTACGTTCCTGCAGGATTTCGATCAGAGAGGAGAGACTATCCCCCACCGTTTCACGCCCGCTCATCGGTAAGCCTTGCTGGAACAGGTAATCTGCCAGCCAGGCAGCGTTGGTATCAATAATTTGCCCATGCAGCACCTCATCACCAGTGCTGAGCATCTCCACCCTTAACATTGATCTCTCCCTTTATGTTCAGATCACTCCACTATAGAAGCCTGTTAACAACTTTTCACTACACACCGAACGATATTGTTGTTCAAAGGCATTTTTTATTATCTCCCTAACCCTGCCTCTAATTGTAAATTTTAATGTACACCATACGTAACGCCGGTTTGACACAAAATCGGCAATCAACTATTCTGCCGCACTAAAAATAGGGGCCCGAAAACGCCCCTAAATCATCCAATAGCAGAGAAAAACGTGAAGAATCGCACGCTGGGCAGTGTTTTTATCGTGGCAGGCACCACCATTGGTGCAGGGATGCTGGCTATGCCCCTGGCGGCGGCGGGCGTAGGTTTTGGCGTCACGCTGGCACTGCTGATTGGGCTGTGGTTATTGATGTGCTATACCGCGCTGTTGCTGGTCGAAGTTTATCAGCATGAGCAGGCGGACACCGGCCTGGGAACGCTGGCCAAACGCTATCTGGGCGGCGGTGGCCAGTGGCTTACCAGTTTCAGCATGATGTTCTTGATGTATGCACTGACCGCAGCCTATATCAGCGGCGCTGGCGAACTGCTGGCTGTCAGCATCAGCCAATGGACTTCTCAGGACTTCCCGACTTATCTCGGCGTGCTGCTGTTCACCCTGGTCGCAGGGGGGATCGTCTGCATCGGCACCCATTCAGTGGATCTGTTCAACCGTATTCTGTTTACCGCCAAGTCGATTTTCCTGATCGTCATGCTTGGCCTGATGATGCCGCACATCCAGCAAACCAACCTGCTGACGCTCCCGCTGGAACAAGGGCTGGCGCTCTCGGCCATCCCGGTGATTTTCACCTCGTTTGGTTTCCACGGCAGCGTACCCAGCATCGTCAACTATATGGGCGGTAACATCCGTAAACTGCGTTGGATCTTTATCATCGGCAGTGCCATCCCGTTAGTGGCTTATATCTTCTGGCAGTTGGCGACGCTGGGCAGCATCAGTTCCACCACCTTTGTCGGCATTCTGGCCCAACAGGCCGGGCTGAACGGTTTACTGCAAGCGGTGCGTGACGTGGTCGCGTCGCCTCATGTCGAGCTGGCGGTGCACCTGTTTGCCGATTTGGCGCTGGCAACCTCATTCCTGGGGGTTTCGCTCGGGTTGTTTGACTTCCTGGCCGATCTGTTCAAACGCCAGGATAACGTGCGGGGTCGTTTGCAGACCGGTGCCATTACCTTCCTGCCGCCATTGGCATTCGCACTGTTCTATCCACGCGGTTTTGTGCTGGCACTTGGGTTTGCGGCAATTGCGCTGTCCGTACTCGCCCTGCTGCTACCTTCATTGCTGGTCTGGAAAACTCGTCGGCGGCATCAGGCCAGCTATCGAGTCTGGGGCGGAACGCCAGCGTTGGCGTTGGTGTTTGTCTGTGGGGTGGCGGTGATCGCCATTCAGATCAGCATTGCCAGCGGGCTGTTACCGGCTATCGGCTAACAGAAAAAATGGGCGCAGCATATGCGGCGCCCGTTTAATAGCAGACAGGATTAGAAGCCCACGCCCACACCGATATAAGGGCCATCGGCTATCGCGTTGTCGCGGTTGCCGTCTTTACCTTCGATGTTGATGTAACGATAACCGACATCCACATTGAACGGACGCACGTTTAAGCGCAGCCCGCCATTAGCTTCGTTGTAGGCTTTTGCCCCGCTGGTCAAAGACTCCGGCGCAAAATAGCCTTCGCCATACAGGCTGAGATAGCGGTTGAGATCCCATTGCAGACCGCCTCCTAATGCCAATGCCCCACCATCTTTGCCATCTTTCGGGCTAAGATAAATGGCCTTGCCGCCCACGGTGGCCGTCAAAGGCCCAACCGGCAGGCCGAAGCTCAGCCCCAGGCTCCCGATGTCACCATCATGATCGCTACGGATCCAGTTGCCGCTGATCCCCAAGCCCGCTGTTGTGCCCCCTAAACCGACACCAAGGTTGGTGTAATGTTCCCCTGCCTCACCGCTCACGCTGATCGCATTGGCAGAGCCAGCCACAAACAGCAAACCTGCTGCGCACGCGACTAAAGTTTTGTTCATTATTGATCCTTTTCATTCTTCATCATCAAGGAGTGATGATGTCTGGCACCGGAAAAAATACGCGGCTAAGTGTAACCGAATTGTCATCAGTTTCCGGCAAATTTAAAGCGATAACCCGTTAATTTTTCAATAAACTCTAAACAAATACCAATCAGTTACCCCAAAATTGCAACGATAAGTGCTACCTATTTGCCGAGGGCTGAGAATAAGTCTACAACTAGTAGTGCCTTTGATGGAGGTCAGCAGGGAAGGCCTTTTCATTAGTTATCATTATGATGATGTACAGCACCCGAAACTGAGCTATCAACTTAACTGCAACACAGTAAGGAGCAATTGATGAGCAAGAAAGGATTAACTACCGCGGCAGGCGCGCCCGTTGTTGATAATAATAACGTGATCACCGCCGGTAAGCGCGGCCCGATGCTGCTTCAAGACGTGTGGTTCCTGGAAAAACTGGCCCACTTTGACCGCGAGGTGATCCCAGAGCGTCGTATGCACGCCAAGGGCTCCGGAGCCCACGGCACCTTTACCGTCACCCACGATATAACCAAGTACACCCGCGCAAAAATCTTCTCTGAGATTGGTAAGCAAACCGAGATGTTCGTCCGCTTCTCTACCGTTGCCGGTGAGCGCGGGGCTGCCGACGCCGAACGTGATATCCGTGGCTTTGCCATGAAGTTCTATACCGATGAAGGTAACTGGGATCTGGTCGGTAACGATACCCCGGTGTTCTACCTGCGCGATCCACTGAAATTCCCTGACCTGAACCACGTGGTAAAACGCGATCCGCACACCAACCTGCGCAATCCGGTGTACAAATGGGACTTCTTCTCCCATCTGCCAGAATCACTGCACCAGTTGACCATCGACTTCAGCGACCGTGGCATACCTAAGTCCTACCGTCATATGCACGGTTTCGGCAGCCACACCTTCAGCTTTATCAACGCCAATAACGAGCGTTTCTGGGTCAAGTTCCACTTCCGCTGTGAGCAGGGCATCGAAAACCTGATGGACGATGAAGCAGAAGCCATCATCGCCAAAGATCGTGAAAGTTCGCAGCGCGATCTGTTCGACTCCATCAAGAACGGCGACTTCCCACGCTGGAAACTGCAAATCCAGATCATGCCAGAGCATGAAGCGTCACAAACCCCGTATAACCCGTTTGATCTGACCAAAGTCTGGCCGCACGGCGACTATCCATTGATCGATGTTGGCTTCTTCGAGCTGAACCGTAACCCGGATAACTATTTCTCCGAAGTAGAACAACTAGCCATGAACCCGGCCAACGTGGTGCCTGGCGTCAGTTTCTCGCCGGATAAAATGTTGCAGGGCCGTCTGTTCTCCTATGGCGATGCGCACCGCTATCGCCTGGGCGTCAACCATCACCAAATCCCGGTCAACGGTGCCAAATGCCCGTTCCATAACTATCACCGCGATGGGGCGATGCGTGTAGATGGTAACAGCGGCAACGGCGCAACCTATGAGCCAAACAGCTTTGGGGTGTTCCAGGAGCAGCCAGATTTCAGCGAACCCCCATTGAGCATCGAAGGGGCCGCGGATCACTGGAATCATCGTGAAGACGACGATTACTACAGCCAGCCGCGTGCGCTGTTCAATCTGCTGAGTGCCGAGGAGCACCAACGTATGTTCACCCGTATCGCCGGTGAACTGTCGCAGGTGCCAGAACAGATCCAACGCCGTCAGGTTGAGCTGTTCACCAAAGTACATCCCGATTACGGTAACGGCGTAGCCCAGGCCCTGGGCCTGAAATAATCCGTTACACCAATAGCAAGGCCGCCCTCGGGCGGCCATTTTCTCAACGCAACGCGTTATGCCTGCAGTTGGCTGCTCGCCCATTGCTGTAGCCGACGGCGTGAAATCTTGATGCCGCCGTTTTTTAGCTCGTCGGGTAACGCCAATGCGGCAATCGGCCGCTGGAAGTTCGCCAACCGGTCTTGCCCCCAGAGCATTAGCCCTTCCAACGTCAACTCGCCTTCCAGGTCGACCACCGCTACCGGCCGTTGGCCAAACTCTGCATCGGCAATCGGCACGATAAACACCTGCAACACCTGAGGATGCGCGGCAAAAACACGTTCCACATCTTCCGGCTGAACGCCTTCCCCACCGCTGAAGAACAGGTTGTCTAACCGGCCAATGATTCGCAGTTCCCCCTGCTCCATCGCACCACGATCGCGAGTATGGAACCATCCTTGATCGTCGGTAATAGGCACCAGTTCACCGCGCAGCCAATAACCCAGCGCCAGGCTGGTGGAGCGGATCCAAACCTCCTGATCCACCAGGCGTATTTCACGACCTGGCAAAGGGGCCCCTACGCCGGGCAACTCGTCGGCGCGTTTGGCGCAAACCGTCGAAGCTAGCTCCGTCAAGCCATAGCCGCACCAGCAATGGATCCCAAACGCCTCGGCCTGCTGGGTGAGTGACACCGGGATCATCGCCCCACCGAGCAGCACTTCTTTTAGCGCATGCTTGGCCATCGGTTCAGACAGCAAGCGCCAAAGTTGGGTTGGCACCAGCGAAGCATGGGTGCATCCCGCCAGCGCATCGGCCAAGGGTTGCATTTCACGCACCACAAGTTGTGCTCCCACTGCCAGCCAGCGCCAGACAATGCCCTGACCAGACACGTGAAACAGCGGTAGCGAAAGCAGCCAGCTGTCCTGCGGCTGAAACGCCATCAATTGCAACACGCCATCGGCACTGGCAAGGTGGCCGGCATAGCTATGGGCGGCGGCTTTTGGCAAACCGCTGGAGCCGGAAGTCAGCGTCAACGTCGCCAGTCTTTGTTCATCCCACGGCAACAGCTGCAAATGGCACTCATCAACGCCCGGTGGCGACAAGACGATCGCGCCAGGGGGCAACTCAGGCAAGCCATCAGGGCTGAATGCAAAGTCGATATCCAGATCGGGCAGCAAAGCCGCCAGCATCGGCGCAGGCAATGTTGGATTGAGCGGCAGCAAGCGCGCACCGCACTGCAATAGCGCCAGATAGGCTAGCAGCAGTGGATAGCTGTTTTTCCCACACAGCAGCACACCGCTACCGGGTAATACACCCTGGCGCTGAAAATCGGCGGCCAGTACTTCTACCTGCCGTTGCAACATCAGCCAACTGACCGGCTGTTGTTCAAAGATCACCGCAGTCGCCTGCGGGCGCTGTTTGGCCCAATGCCGCCACGGCCAATCACTCAACTGCGCCATACACACTCCAAGGTATCAGTGCCCAATAACGGCAAGGTGCTCTCTGGCCAGCTGCGTATCAACTGGGCTTGCATCAGGTTCAACGTATCCAAACCCGGCACCGTCTGCGGCGTCAGCCAATGCGCGACGCGCGCCAGCTGTGTCAACCCAAGGCTGGATTCAATACTGGAACTGATCACCGCCGCCAACCCGGCCTGATGCGCTTGCATCACCAGTTCACGGCAGCGAGCCAAGCTTCCCACCAAGGTCGGCTTGATGACAATGGCCGCCACGCCCGGCTCCGCCTGCACGACAAAATCGGCCTCACGCACGCTTTCATCCCAGGCGATGGCAATCCCGGTCGCCTGAGCAAACTCACGGGATTCATCACGGGTTTTGCAGGGCTCTTCCAGAAACGCGATGCGATCGCGCCACGCTGGGTTGACGTATTTGGCAAAACCGTCCGCTTTGGCCCGGCTCCAACTGCGGTTGGCATCCAGCCGTAGCTTGAGATCGGGCAAGGCTTCCAGCAACACATTGACGACCATGCCATCCCGCACCGCCTCATAGAGCCCCACCTTCACCTTGGCCACTTTCTCCCCCGGCAGCGCGGCCAACAGGTCGAACAGCTCGTCGGGATCGCCAGTGCACAGCGGTGCCTTGCGGTAGTCAGCCTGCGTTGGCAGTTGTCCGGTCATTTCCGCCAAAGCACAGCTGGTGCCAAAGGCTACCGATGGCCATTCGCTTTGCGCAGGCAGTTCACCCGCAACCCAAGCCTGCACCCAGGCCAAGGTAGCCTGCTGCGCCTGGTCGAGTGTCTCCTGGCTGAACTCCGGTAAAGGAGCAATTTCCCCCCATCCTTGCTGCCCATCCTGTTGCAGGTGGATCAGCAAGCCATCTCGGGTTTTCAGCCGCTGGTTGCGCAGCACCACGCCCGCCTCCATTGGCAGGCTATAGCGATAGATCGCAGCAACGCGGGTTAGTGCCGTCATTACGGGTTACGCTTGAATTTGCTGAAGTCAGGCTGGCGTTTTTCGATAAATGCGTTGCGCCCTTCCTGACCTTCATCGGTCATATAGAACAACATGGTGGCGTTACCCGCCAGTTCTTGCAGCCCGGCCTGGCCATCGCAGTCGGCGTTCAGCGCGGCTTTCAGGCAGCGCAGAGCCATTGGGCTGTTTTGCAACATTTCACGGCACCAGCGCACGGTCTCTTTTTCCAGATCGGCCAACGGCACCACGGTGTTAACCAGGCCCATATCCAGAGCCGCAGCGGCGTCATATTGGCGGCACAGGAACCAGATCTCACGGGCCTTCTTCTGGCCTACGATGCGCGCCATGTAGGAAGCGCCCCAGCCGCCGTCAAAGGAACCGACTTTCGGCCCCGTCTGACCAAAGATAGCGTTATCCGCCGCAATGGTCAGATCGCACATCATATGCAGCACGTGACCGCCACCGATGGAATATCCGGCCACCATCGCCACCACCGGCTTAGGGCAGGTGCGGATCTGGCGCTGGAAGTCCAGCACGTTCAGGTGGTGCACGCCGCTGTCATCACGATAGCCGCCGTAGTCACCGCGCACTTTCTGATCGCCACCAGAACAGAAGGCTTTATCCCCGGCACCGGTAAGAATGATGGTGCCAATGCCGTCGTCATAGCGCGCGTTCGCCATCGCTTCAATCATTTCCTTTACCGTGTGCGGGCGGAAAGCGTTACGCACCTGCGGGCGGTTGATGGTGATTTTGGCAATGCCATCGCTGGACTTGTGATACAGGATATCTTCGAAATCACCCGAGCAGTCCTGCCAGTCGATCGCGGCGTACAGTTGTTCTTCATTGGGATACAGCATGTTTGGTTCCTTTTTTAGCAAGAAATTCATCGAGCGCGGCAGCAAAATCTGCCGGATTGGCCAGATGAGCGTTATGACCCGCTTCTGGCACGGTTTGCCATGGCAAACCGGCATCACGCGCTAACGCCTGAAACTTATGATCGTCGGCACCGCATAACACCATCACTGGCAGTGCCAACTGTTGTAATTGTGGCACCAGCCAAGGTTGCCGCCCGAGAGAGGTCGCCTCCAGCATATCGGCAATGGCCGGGCCATGATTATCGGCACGGGCAGCGATCAGCGCCTCTCGGTGTACCGGGCTGAGGTTGGCAAATATCGGTTGTAGATACCAGTCGGCCAATACCGTTTTGATCTGTTCCGTGCGAAAACGGTTCGCCCAGGCGGCATCATGGGCACGCCGCTGGGCACGTAAATCGTCGTTCTCCAACCCTGGATTACCGCCTTCGATCACAATACCTTGCAGCCCTTGCGCTTCACCGCAACAAGCATGGTACATGGCGATGCGCCCACCAAGTGAATAGCCCACCAGCCAGTAACGCTCAATATTATGCTGTTGCAGCGTGGCGGTGATTTGCCTGCTGACATCGGCAAAATCCAGACAGGATTGATCGACAGAATCGCCATGGCCGGGCAAATCAATCGCCAGCGAGGGCCACTGTTCGCAACGCGAGGCGATCACCCGCCACTCATTGTTGTTCCCCAGCAGGCCATGCAGCCAGATCAACCATGGGCGTTGACTTTCACCCTGTTGTAACACGCGGGAAGCCAGCATCAGTTTGCCCCCATTTTGTGCACCAGATGTTGCAAGGTTTCTGCACCATCGCTTGGTGGCACCTGCAGCTCAATCAGCGTGGCTCCGCTGTGAAGCCAGGCTTTTTCTACGGCTTGCTGCAACTGACCCCAGTTTTCCGGGCAGGCATAATCAAGCTGGAACATGGCTGCCGCCTGGCTGAACTCCACGTCCTGCGGCATACAGTAAAACCGCTGGCGCTCAGGTTCCGGCGTTGGCAGCAGCGAGAAAATCTGCCCGCCATTGTTATTCACCACGATCAGCACCGTAGGCGCCGAACATTGGCGCAACAGAGCCAGGGCATTCAAATCGTATAGCGCGGAGAGATCGCCTACCACGGCCAACGTCGGTTTGGCGGTAGCGCGCTGTACCCCAGCCGCAGTGGAGATTAGGCCGTCGATACCGCTGGCACCGCGATTGCTGAACACCGGATAACCGGCAGGCAACTGGGTTAAGGCATCGATCAGGCGCACAATCAGGCTATTGCCGAGAAACAGCTGGCCGTTCTCCGGCAACAGCTCAGGCAGGCGGTGGGCAAGTTGTGCCTCACCAAACCGGTTGACCAGGTATTGTGAGGTCACATCAAGGGCATCATCCGCCAACGCGGACAGATCGCCAGCCCAAGGTGAACGCGGTTGCGCCGGATGCAGATCGAGCCACTCGCCAACGGCAGAACGAATGCGGCGGCCACGATGATGCGCAGGATCGAGACGCCCGGGCAGATCGTCGATCAGCCAAAACTCCTCCGGCTGGCAGCGTTCCTGCCACTGCAGCAGGCGTTTGCCCGTCAGGCTGCTGCCAAACTGCACCACCAGTTGCGCACTGACCAACAAATCACGAGCCTGGGGGTTAGCCAACCATAAATCGGCACAGGGCAGCGGTTGCCCCGTTTGCGAAAGGGCATCGCCAATCAGCGGCCAACCGAGCATGCCCGCCCACTCGGCCAGTTGCACACCCTCTTGCGCGCCCATCCTGCCAGCGATAATCACGCCGCGCTTTTGCCGCCAGAAAAACCAGTCCGGCTGCTTTATCACCTGATGCGGATCCATTTCACGCAGCCAAGGATGGGTATCCTGCCACCAGTCTCCTAGCTCCGCTGACCACTGTTCGTATAGCTGCTCATCACCGCCATATAACGGCTCCGCAAACGGGCAGTTGATATGTAGGGCACCGTGCCGCAGACGCGCCATCGCGCTGTCCAGGGTAGACACCAGCCAGCGCGCCGGAATATCCGGGCTTGGGCGCGGCAGATCGATATTCAAGGTGGGGTGGCTCGAGTAGAGGCCATTTTGGCGGATCGCCTGATTGGCACCGCAGTTAATCAACTCCGGCGGACGATCGGCGGTGAGGAACACCAGCCGCTCGCCGGTTAATCCTGCCTCGATCAGGGCAGGATAGAGATTGGCTGCCGCGGTGCCAGAGGTGACGATCACCGCCACCGGCTCGCGCGTGGCTTTTGCCAGGCCGAGCGCTAAATGGCCCAGGCCCCGCTCATCAAAATGAGTATGACAGACAAAAGAGCGGTTCGCGGCGGCAGCCAACGTCAGGGGCGTGGAGCGCGATCCCGGAGCGATACAGACATGCCGCACTCCATGGCGGACCAGCGTTTCCAGCAACAACGCCGCCCACCGGCGATTAAAAACACTTGTCGACATATTTCGCTCATCAGTAGTAAACAGAGGTTACGCGCCGAGGCCTACCCAAACGAGGTAGCGAACCGGGGATCATAACTCTGAATTATATTAGTAATTATCTTTACGGCTTTTGCGCTGGCGCAAAAACGCCGTATATCCCTGGGACAAGTTGATTGTTCCTGACCTGTATTAAATCAATTTCGACCATCAAAACCCAAATAGCGGCTCGAAATAGAACAAAAAATAAACATTTAAAACACAATAAGTTTACACATGAAGATCGACCTGCTCAATGTGTCTGTCGACGGCTCAGCAAGAAGACTCAGGCTGCAACAAGGTACGTAAGCCCGCCGCCTTGTTTTCGATCTCTTGCCATTCCTGCGCCGGATCAGAACCGGCCACAATCCCCGCCCCGGCATACAGCTCAACCCGAGCATCCTCGATCTGGCAGGAACGCAGCGCAACGCAAAACTCCGCCTGTGACGCAGAAAGATAACCCGCAGAGCCGGCATACCAACCGCGGGAAAAAGGCTCATGCTGGCGGATAAACTCTAGCGAGGCCTGGCGCGGCAGCCCGGCGACCGCAGCCGTCGGTTGCAGCCGTTGCAGGCAATCGGCATCATCACCCTGGTTCAGTTGCCCTTCAATACGCCGCCGCAGATGCTGTACCTTGCGCAACCGCACCACTTCTGGTGGCAACACATCGACCGCTCTGGCACCGCCTTGCAAACGTTGACAGATATCATCAACCACCAGCAGGTTTTCCTGTTGGTTCTTGCCGTCTTGCAGCAACCACTGGCCCAGTGCCTGGGCTTGCCGCTCATCGGGATGGTTGGCAACCGTTCCCGCCAACGCTTCGGTCAACAGATGTTCCCCCTCACGCAGGTACAATCTTTCCGGGCTGGAGCCCAGAAATGCGGAATGTGCATCAAAGCGCAGCATAAAGTGGTAGCATTGGTGATTCACCCTGCGGCTGGCGGCCATCATCGCAGGGGCAAACAACGGACTCTCCAGCGTCAACAACGAGCTGCGCGCCAAGACCACCTTATCCATCTGCTGCCGATTTATCGCCTTCAGCGCATCGCACAGCATGATTTCCCACCCGGAACGTTCCGGTTGATGCTGCACCGACAGCACTTTCACCTGTAAATTCTCGATCGGTTTTGCTAGCAGCAGCTTTTCAAGCCAGGCAAGCGCCGCTTGGGCGTCATCACTCAATGCCTCTGCCGAAAACAGGTTTAGCGTCAGTTCACACTTGCCTTGGCGGTTGAGAATTTCCAGACGCGGCAAAAACAGCTGGGCGTCACCGTCGAAGGCCGTCAGCCCCCATAAACGGGCCGCAGGATAGGCATTCACGAATGTCTGCGCCATAGAAGGGTGTGAAAACTGCCGCAAAGCGCCGCACACCGCCGCCTCCTGCCGCCCTTCGCGATGACGCCAGTAGAACTGCGGGAACAGCACCTGTGCCGCCAGCCACTCCAACAGCAAATCGCTCAGATGGCCAGGAACCGCCACGGTTAGCTGCCGAAACCCGGCTTCACAGGGAAAGACGTGCCCAAGCTGCTGACGTAGTCGCCGCAGCAATCCCGAAAGTTGTTCCACTACCACCTCATTAACCAAACGCTATGTGGGGAATTATACGGTAAATCAATCCTCGCGGGCGGAAAAATAGCGCCTATTAACCCATACCTTCCGTCGCTAATTATTTATTAACACTGAAGTTTAAGAGTAAAAAACAACCACACGCGCGCAGCGGAACTATACTTAGAAGTCATGTTCCTGCCGCAGTGAAATCTTGTCATATCAAATCGATAGTTAAATCAAGATGTTCACAGCCTCCCAACGGTATTAACCCGCTGTCCTTTGGGTCAGATGTAAGGAGCTTTTTGCGTGAAAGAAATACTTATCAATTGGTTAAAGAAGCAGCGCCGTCGTCCCAAAGTGGCCCGGCTACCCTTACGGCATAATCGGGCCACTGCCGAAACCTCTCCCGCCAGCAACATCAAGGCTGAGCTGTTTTCGGTCGACCAAATGGAACGCTATGGCCAGCGCCTGGCACGCTCCCATAAGCTGGCAACCCATAAAACGCCCTACCATTTGCTCAAACGTCTCGATAACAACGAGCAGGTCTTGACGGACAGTTGCCGCAGGTTGAGCAACGACAAGAAAAATACCATGACCCCGGCGGGCGACTGGCTGCTGGATAACTTTTACCTGATCGAAGAGCAGATCCGCGTCGTTCGCCACCATCTGCCGAAAACCTTCGGCCGTGGGCTGCCACAGTTAACCTCCCCGCACAATTGCCCACGAATTTTCGATATCGCCACCGAAGCCATTGCTCATGGCGACGGCCGATGGGATGCCGAGAGCCTGACGCGCTATATTGCCGCCTACCAAAAAGAGGCCAACCTGACCCTGGGCGAGCTTTGGGCGCTACCGGGCATGCTGAGGCTGGCACTCATTGAAAACCTGCGCCGCGTGGCGGTAGAAGTGGCCCAGGCGCAGGAAGAGCGCAGCCTGGCCGATAGTTGGGTGACCAAAATGCTGGAGTCGGCGGAAAACGATCCGGCCAACCTGATCATTGTCATTGCCGATATGGCCCGCTCCAACCCGCCCCGCACCAGCGCCTTCGTAGCGGAACTGGTGCGTCGTCTGCAGGGGCACGGCACCATGCTGGCGCTTCCGCTGACCTGGGTTGAGCAACGCCTGGCCGAGGTCAGCCTGACCTCCGATGAGCTTATCCATCGTTTCAACCAACAACTGGCCGTCAGCCAACTTTCCGTCAGCAACAGTATCGCTGGCCTGCGGCAACTGAGTGAAATGGATTGGGCGGAATTTGTTGAGACCATGAGCAAGGTCGATCAGACGCTGCGCGAAGACCCCACCGGGGTTTATCCATTAATGCATTTTGATACCCGAGACAACTATCGTCATGTGATCGAGAGGCTGGCTCGCCACTGTTCTCACAACGAGGTTGAAGTAGCACAACACGCTCTGAATATGGCACGGATTGCCGCCGAAGATCCCCGCAACGATCCGCGTACTCATCACATCGGCTATTATCTGATTGACCATGGCCGCACGCAGTTAGAGCAACAGCTCGACGTTCGGCTTAGCCGCATTACGCGCATCCGTCAGGCGCTCAGCCAATCCCCACTGCTTTCCTGGCTCGGCAGCATCAGCCTGCTCACCACCGCCTGCTGGGCCTTGCTGTTACGCCATGCCCACCAAACCGGGCTGACCTGGGGATTGTTGATTTTGCTGTTCCCACTGGGGATGGTGCTCGCTCAGTTCGTCATCAGCCTGCTCAGTGAAGTCACCACCCGCAGCCGTTCTCCGCAGCCGCTACCAAGACTGGATTTTTCCTGTGGTATCCCGGCAGAGTTCCGCACGCTGGTCGTTATCCCCACGCTGATAAGCAGCAAGTCCGGCATTGACGAGTTGATCAACTCGCTGGAAGTTTGTTATCTGGGCAATGCCATGAAGCACCTGCATTTTGCCCTGCTCACCGACTTTAATGACTCACCCCGGCAGCAACACCCAGACGATGCCGAACTGCTGGCCTATGCCGGCCAGAAGATGAACGAGCTCAATGCGCAGTATGCCTGCGAAGGGCCAAGCCACTTTTTCCTGTTCCATCGCGATCGCCAGTGGAATGAACAGCAGCAGAGCTGGATGGGGCTGGAGCGTAAGCGTGGCAAGTTGAACGCGCTGAACGATTGGCTGCGCAACCGGGGCAATGCGTTTACCACCCAGATTGGCCAAGGGCTGGAGGTGCTGAAAAACGTCAAATACGTCATCACCCTGGACAGCGATACCGTGCTACCGCGCGAAACCGCACACCAGCTGATCGCCGCTATGGGGCATCCTCTGAATCAACCCCAGTATAATGCCAAACTGCAGCGGGTGGTGGAGGGTTATGCCATCCTGCAACCCCGCATGGCCGAAGAGATCCCCGCTTATGGCCAGAGCCGCTATGCTGCCCTGTGCAGCAGCACGCCGGGCAACGATCCTTACACCCAGATGGCTTCAGATATCTATCAGGATCTGTTTGGCGAAGGCTCGTTTATCGGCAAAGGGATTTATGATGTCGACGTCTTCTCCCACAGCCTGAAGGGCACCTGCCCGGAAAACCTGGTGTTAAGCCACGATCTGCTGGAAGGCTGCTATGCCCGTTCCGGTTTACTGAGCGACGTCTTGCTCTATGAGCAGTACCCAAGCAACTATTTGGTCGATGTAGCCCGCCGCACCCGCTGGATCCGCGGCGATTGGCAGCTATTCAACTGGCTGTTGCCCCGAGTCACCACCGAAGACGGTTCACGGGCCGCTAACCCATTAAGCCCCCTGTCGCGCTGGAAACTGTTGGATAACCTACGCCGGAGCCTGGTAGCCCCCTGCTTCCTGTTGCTGCTGTTCTTTGGTTTAACCTGGCTACCGGACACCCCATACTGGTTGGCGGTGTTCGCCATTATTCTGCTGCTGCCCACGCTGCTGGCGCTGTTGCAGGATGTGGTGCGTAAGCCCCCTCGTCGGCCTTTTACTCAGCACTTGCAGCTGGCACTGAAGGGCTCACTGCATCGGCTATCTCAGATTGGCCTGCGTCTGGCCGAGCTACCTCATGAAGCCTGGTACAGCCTGAAGGCCATTGGCATCACCCTGTGGCGTTTGCTGATCAGCAAACGTAATCTGCAAGAGTGGACCAGCTTCGACCAATCCAAACACCATCTGACCGTCACGCTGGCGAATTTTTATCGCAACCTGTGGGTCAACCCGTTTGCAGGTGTTGCCTTGTTGCTGTTGGCCGCTTTTTCCAGCCCGGTAGCGCTGTTAGCCACTATCCCGCTGGCCGCCTTGTGGATCCTGTCGCCGTATCTGCTTTATTCGCTCAGCCTGGAGCCACAGCGCAGCAAAACGGCCATCGACGATCGTCAGCGCCGTTTCCTACGCCAGAGC
>NZ_JBKJYW010000342.1:0-11252 GCF_046715635.1 Serratia sp. (in: enterobacteria) | reverse complement strand
TGACCAGTTCCTGCGGGGTGCCCAGGTGGTCATTCAGGTAGTAGTAAATCTCCGACTGGCGTCCTTTGCCCAGTAACTGCGCCAGCGGCACAAAGCTGCCGGGGCTGTACAGGTAGCTTTTATAGGTCGCCAGGTGCGCCGGTTTTGGGTCGTCCGCCGTAAAGATATTATCATCGTCGGCGCATTCTGCCACCATCCGCTCACCCTGCCAGAAGAACCGGGTAAGGGCATCGGGCCGTTGCGAGAGCAGGTCCTGCTTTTGGATACGCCGCCCAAACGCATCATAGGCATAGGCAAAGTGTGTTTTCTGCCCCTGTCGTTGCTCGATAAACTCCACCAACCGGTGCTGGCAGTCATAACGGAACTCCCGCACCCACAAGGGTTTGGTGCTGCGCACTTCACGTGTCAGGTTGCCAAACTCGTCATACTCGAACCGCACATCGCCTTTCTGCTTCAGCAGGTTGCCACGGACTTTCGCCCCACGGGAGGTGGCGTCGTTCCCTAACACGTTACCCGCCGCATCGTGCTCAAATTGTTCGCTGATACCCCGCCAGCGCAATTCCTGCGGCAAGGCTTCGGGGTAGGCTATCGGGTGGTGCAAGGCTTCAGTCAGGCGATGTTGCTTATCGTAGCGGTATTCCCGGTTGCCCTTGTGCGGATCGAGGATCTGCGTCAGGTTGCCTGCCAGGTCGTACTCGTACCGGCGCTGCATCACCGGCGTCACGTCTGGGGCGTCACCCTCTAGTTCTGCCTGCACCACGGCGGTGGCCCGTTGATGGCGCAGGCGTTGCTGCCCGTCGTAATCAAACTCGCTCACCACCTCGCCGGTGATACGCCGGGTTTCCTGCTCGCCGCGATACTGGTGCTCACTCAGCAACTGGCCATTCAGGACGATACGCGAGACTTGCCCTTGCTGGTACTGGTACGCCAGCAGGTTGCCGTCAGGCAGGCGTTGGCGCGTCAGGTTACCCGCGCTGTCGTAGCCGTAGAACAGGCTGGCAAAGCCCTGATACTCCTCCGTCAGGCGACCAACCTCATCATAGCCGTACGCCAGCGGCCACTGCCCATCGTCCACCAGCCGCAGGCGGTTAAAGCTGTCGTAGGCGTAACTGACTTCCTTGCCGTCTGGCAACACCTTGCGAACCAGCCGCCCGGCAGCGTCCCGCTCATAGCGGGTGACCAGCGCGGTCTGTTCACTCTGGCTGGTGCCGTATTCGGTGCGCTGGGTCAGGTGCCCGTTCAGGTCGTAGGCATAGAAGAAGTGGCGCCCGTCAACCGTGTGTTCTTCACTCACCAACCCGTTGGGGTGATAGGCCAGCCGGTGGTGTTCGCCATTCTGGTTGATGATGTCGCTGACGAAGTTCTTCGGGTTGTCATAGCGGTATTCCACCTGGCTGAGGTCAGGGTAAATGACTCGGCTCACCAGATGGGAGTTGGGATGGTATTCGTACTGAGTGGTCAGCCCTTTTTCGTCACGCTCGCTGGTCACCTTGCCGTAGGCGTTATAGCGGTAGTGGCGTACCGTGCCGTCAGGCGCGTGAATAGCCTCCAGCCGGTTGGCGGCGTTCCAGGTATAGCGGGTACCGTGGATACCGGCATCGTCCAGCGGGCTGTCGCTGTGCCGGATCACCTGCCCCAGCAGGTTGTAACGATAATAGTGGGTCAGCCCGTTGCGCTGATGGTGCTCCAGCACCTGGCCAAAGGCGTCGCGGACAAAGCGCTCGCGACTGCCATCCGGGTATTGCACCTCGTTGAGTGCCCCTTGCGCAGACCACCGGTAGTGGCAGGTATTGCCCAACGCATCGGTTTCTTCCGTCAGGTTGCCGTGCGTATCGTAGCGATAGCGTTCACGGATTTTGTCCTCCTGATCGAGGCTCCAGGTGGTTTTCTCTACTACTCGGCTCCGCGAATAACGGTATTGGGTCTCTTGCCCGTCAGGGGTGCGCACCCAGGTGCACTGCAAGTCACCGTTATAGCCATACTCGGTGCGGTTGCCCAACGGATCGGTTTCACTCAGCAGCTCACCGCGTTCACCGTATTCGTTGAGGTGGATCGCGCCGTCCGGGTCGACCTTCTTGATCAGGCGGCGGAAGCGGGTGTCATGTTGCCAGGTCTCCCGTGAACCGTCCTGATGGACCACAGTGACGGCCCCGGGTTGTTCATCCCACAGAAAACGCTGGTCAAAGTGTGGCAGGTTGCTCCAGTGGCGCACTGTACGCGCCTGCTTGCCTTCTCCTTGCCATTCCCAGTAAAACTCGGCCCCGCCGGCCAACTGCCGCAGGCTGAACACATGGTCATCGCGATATTGATAACGCTCGGCTTCTCCCGCCGCATTGATGGCGGCACTCAGTTGCCCCCGCTCATCGTACTCATAGGTCATCAGCGAGTAGGCCGCATCTTCTCGTCCGGCCTCAGGGAGCAGACTCAGCTGCGTCAGGCGCCAGCCTTGAGGCAACTCCTGATAGCTGAACTGCAAGGCGGCACCGGCCGGATGTTCCAGCCGAACCGGTAAGCCATCGTGATAATGCAGGGTCAACCGCTGCTGGCGATGTGAAAGGCCGGTGATGCGCCCGGTCGTCTTGCCCGGCAGCCGCTGTACATGCAACACCCAACCCTCCAGGCTACCGGCCATCAGGCAGTAGCTATCAGGCTCCTCGTCCAGATAGGCGGCGGCCCCGGCCACATAGTTAAGCCCGCTGGGGGAAACTTCAGTAGGTAACGGCAGGGTGGTGGTGAGGGTCTGATGATCGGTCCAATGAAGTTCATCACCGATAAACTCCACCTGATGTTGCAGGCTGTGGCTCCAGCCAAAACCCAACACGGAAGGGCGTTCGACCGCGGTGGTGCGGTACTGACGCTGGAAGATAAAGGGTGTCAGGCCAATCAGTTGCCCATCGTCCAGGGTGAGCAATTCCTCGCCGTTGATCAGCGAGACCGGGCAGCCGGTGCCGGGGGTGCACTGCGAGCTCACCGTGGGCTGCCCTGTCGCATCGGTCGCGGGGCTGTTTTTCACCGTGCCTGAGTTATCAACCAGGCCAGTCTGGTGGTTGGGATCCACCAGGTTTTTCCGATCCTGTTTTAACTTGGTATTGGCCTGACGCTTGAGGTTCCATTGGCGGGTTTTTTCAAAGAACCGTTTGACCAGTTCCAGGGTAGCAAACAGGATTGTCTTGAGCCCCTGCCAGACATGCTGCAAGGCGCTGCCCAGTTTTTTCAGCAGACGGCCTATCTTATAGACCAGGAACGCGACCCCCAACCCGGCGGTCACCAGGGTCAACAGCGCCCCGAAGACAATGCCGACCAACGCATCACTGATAATGGAGCCACCGGCCTCCACCATGGGTTGCAGCAATGCGTCCCAGGGGTACATGCGTACGTGCAGTGCCACCGAACGCATAAACAGGTACAGCGCGGCTTCGTCATTGAACAGCGCCAACAGCTCACGGGTCGTCTGCTTGCTGCCTTCCAACAGGGACTTCAGCTTCTGTTCATCCAACTGGGTGATCAGATCTTTATACTTGCTGGCTTCCGCGTAGATTTTCTGCCCGTACTTTTCGGGATCTGCGATCACATCACAAGCCAGCTTCACGTCATCCCACAGGCCAAACATGCCCTTGTACAATCCGTTACCCAGTGCGGTCAACAGGCCGGCATTGATCGGGCTGAGCTGCCACTGTGGCCTGTAGATCTGCCATTGCGTCGACAAGGTGTCGTACATCTCCAGCATCAGATCGTCATAGGCTTGCAGCATCTGGTCATTGTGTTGTGCAAACTGGGTATCGGTGGCTTTAACGTAATATTTCTTGCCCGCGGTCAGGCCGGGAAAGCGCGCTACGCCTTGCTCATCGGTTTGCTGGGTCGCCACCTTCGAGTCAATACCATAACGGACGTCTTCATAGATCTCGATGGTCACATCGGGGATGGGCAGTTCAAGCGTGGACTCATAGGCGAGGGCCACCTTGATCTCGCCACTCTTCGGGCAGGTCACTACGCTACTCTCGAAGCTGCGATCGTTTTCCGAGACCACGGTCTTGCTGTCGTTGAGCCGCAGGGTTTTCTCCATCTCCAGCGTCGGCCCACCCAGGCGCCCGGAAATGCTGCTGGCCGTGGCCCACTCTTTGACAATCTGCCGATATTCTTGGGTGATCAGGGTCTTGTTCTTGAAGCCCAGTAATTCATTATCAATACTGGCCATATATTCGGTCGTCATAGTCCATTACTCACGGTCGAAAAGGGGAAACGTTGAGGGGGATGACCTCGAACGGATGGCTACGGTGGCTCAGCGCATCGACCAGGGCCTGGGATAGCCGGGCGGTGCGTTGCTTCGGATCTGGTGTCTGCTGCCAAATTTGTGGGTAGAGCCGCAGCGCGATTTGGCGCAACACCGGTTCCGGCACGGCTTGATAGAGTTCAAACTCATTCTCGCGCAGCCAGGTCAGCAGGTTGGCGATCAGCGGTGCCGGGTCTTCATCCAGCAGGGCATCCACCATCCCTTGGGGCACCTGCCACCAGGGGCTCATCTGGGCCTGCGCAGTGGGATCCACCGGGCAGGTAAAACCCTCGCCGTTCACCCAGTAATCAGAGAACACCGGCAGGATAGTGCGCCAGTCATTGCCAAAGTAGCGCAGGTAAGCGGGTAAGAAGCGGCCATCCCAATAGCGGTAAAACACCGTTTTGCCGCTGGGCATGATCACCTGCGTCAAACCGGCAAGGTGGGCCGCCAGGGCAGCCTGCGGCAACGGCGAGCGTGCCAGCCAACCCCAGTTGCGCAGGGGTGTTTCTGCCACCCAGCGCAGGAACGGACTGCCTTCATTGAGTTGCACCAGCACCGGCATCACCTCGTGCCAGTTGGCATACGGCGTGTTGGCGTAAAGCCCGAAAGGTGTGCGGTTGCCATCCTCACGGTAATAGGCTTTGATGCCTTGTGCGCCGTTGGTGTTGGCCAAGATGGCGTACAACGGCGTACCTACCGTGTTCCTTGCCCAGTCCTGTACGGTCTGTTGCATCTCTGTTCCTCCTTGAAAGATGACGCAAATAGTGAGTCCACTGATGCGATCAACGTACACTTGCCATAATTAACAACGTGAATGAACAGGCGTTCCTGTCAAAAAATTTATTAGCCTGACGGGAGTATTGCGAGAGTTTCGGATCAGATTACTGGCGAAAATACAGCGGGGTGCTGAAAGCTGGGTCATCCTTGCGCTCCATGCAAAGTCCTTATCAATGGGGCGTAGATTTACCACAGTGTCGGAGTAAAAACGATAGCGGAAAGGGGAATAACATTAAGGAAGTTGTAGATTTGAGATTGATGTCAAACTGACATTATTGTTGATGATTATCGCGGGCACCGTTTCTGCTGTACCCGCATTTATCGCGCAAAGTAATCAATAACATTCGCACCTGATAATGTTATCAAGACACTAGAATGTTACAGGACCTTATGCGGGCCGAAGCATTCATAGTGGATACGTTCGGCCTCCACGCCCATCGCCAGCAACTGCTTACCCACGTGCTGCATAAACGGCACCGGGCCGCAGAAGTAGTAATGCATCTGCGGATCGCTAAACTCGCTACGCAATGTGCTCAGATCCATCAGGCCCTGGCTGTGATAATCGTGGCCCTGCACATCATCGGCGTTGGGTTCACGGTACCAGACATGACGGCTCAGATTAGGCATGCGCCCGGCAATATCTGCCACTTCATCAGCAAAGGCATGCACTGCACCATTTTCTGCGGCATGCAGCCAGTGGATGTTAGCCGGATGCTGATTGTTGTGCAGGGTGTTAAGCATCCCCAGCATTGGCGTTTGGCCAACGCCTGCCGAGATTAATGCCACCGGCGTAGTAGGTTCTACCTGCAGGAAGAAATCGCCGTGTGGTGCCGCGAGATGAATGATATCGCCTTCTTTGGCCTGCTGATGCAGGAAGTTGGAAACGGCGCCCTGTTCCTCTCGTTTGACCGCGATACGGTAATATTCTCCGTTCGATGCGGTGGTGAGTGAATACTGGCGGATCTCCTGATGTTGCAGGCTGCCATCATTAATATAAACCGCCAGATACTGACCTGGTTGGTAGTCGGCCACGCGGCCACCGTCTACCGGTGCCAATACAAAGCTGGAGATGACCGCGCTCTGCGGCTGTTTTTTTACGATGCGGAAAGCACGCAAATCACGCCAGCCGCCGTCACTCTTTTCCGTTTCCTGGTAGATTTGGCCTTCACGCTGAATAAACACGTTGGCCAGCACCCCGTAAGCTTTTCCCCAGGCATCAAGCACTTCCTGGCCAGGGCTGAACATTTCGTCCAACGTGGCTAACAGGTGGTGGCCGACAATCTGATACTGATCGGGCTGGATATTGAAGCTGGCGTGCTTCTGGGCAATGCGTTCTACCGCAGGCAGCAGAGCGGCCAGATTTTCCAGATTGCTGGCGTAAGCGCAGATAGCATCGAACAACGCCTGGCGCTGATCGCCATTACGCTGGTTGCTCATATTGAAAATATCTTTCAATTCCGGGTTATGGGCAAACATGCGATCGTAGAAATGGGCGGTCAGTTTGGGGCCGGTTTCGGCTAACAGGGGAATGGTAGATTTAACGGTGGCGATGGTTTGACTATCCAGCATGGTGAGACTCCTTGGCGGGCGTTTTTATGTCTGTCTAATAGGTGTATTTTAAATGCATCTTATAAATTTATCCCGCGCTTGTAAATATCCTTGTTGTTGTTACGGGGTTGTTAACCGTCGATAGCCTTCACAGAACATGAAAAAAGCGCATTTTGTTGATGAGTAAAACTCCGTTGCCAAAATGCGGTCTTTAAGGGGGAAAAGCCTTACGCCACCTGATGCCAATCGTTTGCGTAAAAACCTCTGTCAAGACCTATCTTCGATAGGCCGAAACGGTTTACACTGTGGCCCAGCACCCGTAGGGGTAAATTAAGCTAGCTGATTTCAGTCAGGAGATGCCGGATGTTAAAGCGTGAAATGAACATTGCTGATTATGATGCCGAACTGTGGCATGCAATGGAGCAGGAAGTGGTGCGTCAGGAAGAGCACATTGAGCTGATTGCGTCTGAGAACTACACCAGCCCGCGCGTGATGCAGGCCCAGGGTTCCCAACTGACCAACAAATACGCCGAAGGCTATCCGGGCAAGCGTTACTACGGCGGTTGCGAATACGTTGATATCGTTGAGCAACTGGCGATCGATCGTGCCAAAGAACTGTTTGGTGCCGACTATGCCAACGTGCAGCCACACTCTGGTTCCCAGGCCAACTTTGCCGTTTATACCGCGCTGCTGCAGCCGGGCGACACCATCCTGGGGATGAACCTGGCACACGGTGGTCACTTGACGCACGGTTCACCGGTGAACCTGTCCGGTAAGCTGTATAACGTGGTGCCTTACGGCATCGACGAAACTGGGCAGATTGACTATAACGATCTGGCCAAACAGGCGCAGACCCACAAACCAAAAATGATCATCGGTGGCTTCTCGGCCTTCTCCGGTGTGGTTGATTGGGCAAAAATGCGTGAAATTGCTGACAGCATCGGCGCTTACCTGTTCGTAGATATGGCACACGTGGCAGGCCTGATTGCCGCTGGCGTTTACCCGAACCCGGTTCCTCATGCCCACGTCGTGACCACCACCACCCACAAAACGCTGGCGGGTCCGCGTGGCGGCCTGATCCTGGCCAAAGGTGGTGATGAAGAGCTGTACAAGAAGCTGAACTCTGCCGTCTTCCCTGGCGGCCAAGGCGGCCCACTGATGCACGTGATCGCCGGTAAAGCGGTAGCGTTGAAAGAAGCGATGGAGCCTGAGTTCAAGGTTTACCAGCAGCAAGTGGCTGATAACGCCAAAGCGATGGTGAAAGTGTTCCTGGAGCGCGGTTACAAAGTGGTTTCCGGTGGCACTTACAACCACCTGTTCCTGCTGGATCTGG
The DNA here is from genome assembly GCF_046715635.1 of Serratia sp. (in: enterobacteria). GTDB lineage: Bacteria > Pseudomonadota > Gammaproteobacteria > Enterobacterales > Enterobacteriaceae > Chania. The sequence continues at coordinate 3,321 of NZ_JBKJYW010000342.1, read as the reverse complement.
TGGATAAGAACCTGACCGGTAAAGAAGCCGATGCCGCGTTGGGCCGTGCCAACATCACCGTTAACAAGAACAGCGTGCCAAACGATCCGAAGAGCCCGTTTGTGACTTCTGGCATCCGTCTGGGTACCCCAGCGGTGACTCGCCGTGGCTTTAAAGAAGCCGAAGTGCGTGAACTGGCTGGCTGGATCTGTGACGTGCTGGACAACCTGAACGACGAAGCCACTATCGAACGTACCAAGAAGAAAGTGCTGGATATCTGCGCTCGCTTCCCGGTTTACGCCTAAGTAGTTCGATTGGGTTGCAGATAAACCCGCCTCGGCGGGTTTTTTTAGCGTTGTTGCAGCTAAACTGTGAACTACTTTGCACTCTAGCCCTTTGGGCATGAATGAAGATTGCTGCTAGGTGTGAGCTCTGTCAAAGTATTGCCCTCATCCTGGAGGGAACATGGTTCTGCAATCAACGCGTTGGCTCGCTCTCAGTTATTTTACGTACTTCTTTTCCTATGGTATCTATCTACCGTTTTGGAGCGTTTGGCTAAAAGGTGAAGGGATACCGCCTGAAACCATCGGTATCTTGCTCGGCGCTGGCTTGGTGGCGCGCTTTCTGGGTAGCCTGCTAATTGCTCCACGTGTTAAAGATCCCTCTTATTTAATCACCGCGTTGCGCCTGTTGGCATTGCTCTCTCTGGCGTTTGCCGTCGGCTTCTGTTTCGGTAATGGCTGGGCCTGGCTGATGCTGGTGATCGCCGGTTTCAACCTGTTCTTCTCCCCGCTGGTTCCCCTGACCGATGCGTTGGCTGCCACCTGGCAACGGCAGATCACCCTCGATTATGGCCGGGTGCGGCTGTGGGGATCGCTGGCCTTTGTGATCGGTTCGGCGTTAACCGGTAAGCTGGTGTCCGTTTGGGGCCATAATGCGATTTTGATCAGCCTGTTGGTCAGCATCCTGGCGATGCTGGTGGGCATGTTGCTGAAACCGAGCGTGCAGCCACAAGGTGAGGCACGGGCGCAGAATGAACCTAGCCGCTCCTGGCGCGAACTGCTCAGCGAAGGGCCTGTCTGGCGCTTTCTGTTGTGCGTCACGCTGTTGCAAGGGGCGCATGCCGGTTATTACAGCTTTGCCTCCATCTATTGGGAAGAGGCGGGTTACTCTGCGGCAACTATCGGTTACCTGTGGTCTTTGGGCGTGGTCGCCGAAGTGGTTATCTTTGCCAGCAGCAATTTCCTGTTCCGCCGCTGGAACGCGCGTAATCTGCTGTTGCTTTCCGCCGTGTGCGGCCTGCTGCGTTGGGGCTTGATGGCAACAACCACGGAAATCGGCTGGCTGTTGCTGGTGCAAGTGCTGCATTGTGGTACCTTCACGGTCTGCCATCTGGCGGCAATGCGCTTTATTGCGGCGCGTCAGGGGGCGGAAGTGATCCGTCTGCAGGCGATTTATTCGGCTCTGGCGATGGGCGGCGGCATTGCCGTGATGACCGTGGTGGCGGGCTTCCTGTTCGAGCACTATCAGGGGGGAGTGTTCTGGGTGATGGTAGCGGTGGTGGTGCCAGCGTTGTTTATTCGCCCACCGGCGGTGGCGGTTAGCAGTAACCGCTAATGGCTTTCCAGCAGCGCACGGATCGCTTTGCGCTGCTGACGCTCCAGCGGCAGTTCGGTAATAATCAGCGTGGGTGGTTGCTCCTGGCTCGGTGTGGCGTAGGGGGTAATCACCAGCGTAATCCCTTGCGGGGCGCCAGCGAGCAGATAATCGTGCAACGGCTGATATTTGATATTCAATGGCAATAGCGTCAGTTCGCGGATCTGATATTCCACCTCTTCTTCCCACTGTGGGTTATCCAACGTCAGTAATAGTATCTGCTTTTCATGCAACGCATTACCTTGCATCAGCCAGGCACCAAAGCTGATCGCCACTAGCCCTGCCTCTTCCCGCGAAAATTGAATCTCATATTCCTGTTCAAACGGCGTTAATGCCTCCTGCGTGGTACGCATCAGCCGGGGATATTTGCGAACCACCTCTTCCAGTAGCGTATTGTCGATGCCGATAGCAAACCGGCAGCGTTCCACTGCGGGGGCCAAATGGGCAAACAGCTGGCTGATTAATCCCTCCTGACTGCTGAAATGCATGCCTGAAATTTGCTGGAAACGTTCCACCACCTGCCCAATGGCCGCCATCAAGCGTTGGTCCTCTGGCGATTCGCTGCTCTGGTAGCTGTGACTTTTCAGTAGGGTAAACATCAGCACCAGGTAATCACATTCGTTAACGTCACTGTGGTGGCCAAACAGCTGATTCAGAGCTTGATGCAGTTCCGCTGCCGCCAGCTGTTCTGGTTTGCTTTGCAGCCATTCATGCTGGCGGCGATCAAATTGAGGAGAGTGCTGATGATGGCTGGCCCAGACGCAATAACAAAGATAGTGTTGCAAGAACTGCCGGTCGCGCTGTTCAAAACGGCGGTTAAGGCGCTGTTCACATTGGTTGATGCACAATTCCAGTGCCGGTAGCTGTTGGTGCTGAAGTTGCATCGCCCGCTGAAACTGAGGGCCGAAGTGTTGTTCGACAAACTCAGGGCTACACCGCAAGGCTCGCCGGAGCCATTGGAGCAGGCACAAACGACGATCCAGCGCGCTGCCCAGGATCTGGTAGCCCTCGTCGGGATCGCCGCTGATTTCCAGATGATGGAAATGCTGGATCTCACTGGCAACCTCGGCTATATCTTGCCGGGTCATGAGCAGGTCTACGCCGTTGATTTGGCCGATCGTCTCCAGTTGTACCTTGGGTACTGGCGCATACAGCATCAGCAGTAAATGACAGCGCCGTTGTTGACCGGAGAACTCAGGCGCAGAAGAAGTCTCCAGGCTCATATCACCTTCTGGCATGTCGTGTTTAAATTAGGTTTAAGCATAGCAAAAGGCTCCGCGGGGGCGTGGCAGTTACCCCTGCTTTTACTTCGGCTTACTACTTTCGTCACAGTTATTCGGCTTGTTAACGCCGGTTGAGGTTTGGTTGATGTTATATTATAACAATAAAACGTATGCTTGGATGATGAAACGCCGTGGCCTGGTGGCCTGCTTACTAATGATGATCAGCATGGGCGCACTCGCTCATCCTCACAGTTTTATCGATATGAACACCACTTTTGTGGCTAAGGATCAGAAGCTGACCGGTTTAAAAATGGTTTGGGTAATGGATGAAATCACTTCGGCGGATCTGCTGTATGACGCAGAAAATGCCAACAGCGATTCAGAAGTCTGGAAAAAACTGGCGGCGGAAGTGATGGCTAACGTCCTCGGGCAGCACTATTTCACCGATATTTACCGCGCAGGC
>NZ_JBKJYW010000341.1:0-4614 GCF_046715635.1 Serratia sp. (in: enterobacteria) | reverse complement strand
ATTTGCGGTTGGGATCTCTACTCTAGCCCTCTTTGTCATTCGGATGTGCCATTTTTGTTATGCAAAAATTTCTCTTTCTCCTGCTTAGCCTGGTGTTGCTCGGCCCTCTGGGAATCGATCTCTATCTGCCCACCATTCCTACCATTGCCCTGGGTCTAAACAGCAGCGAAGCCTTGATCCAATCCACCATTTCGCTGTTTATTCTGGTGTTGGGTTTAGGCCAGGTGATCGCCGGTCCGCTGGTCGATAACTATGGTCGTAAGCCGGTGGCTATCGCCGGGATCCTGATTTATATGGTGGGTGCAGCCATGGCCGCGCTGGCGACAACGGCAGATATTTTTGTCGCTTCGCGCCTGATGCAAGGCGTTGCCGTTTGCTGTACCGCCGTCGTAGCATTCAGTGGCGTACGCGATCGGATGAATGGCGATGATGCCGCACGCGCTTTCGGTTTTCTCAACGGTACGCTGAATATCATTCCTGCACTGGCCCCACTGCTTGGTGGTTTGCTGGCTGAAGCCTTCGGTTGGCGCGCTCCGTTCTGGTTCCTGGTCGGTTACGCCGCAGTGGTGTTATTGCTGGTCATCTTCTACCTACCGGAAACCCGCCCCGCCACTACCATAGCCGTCAAAGGGCTGCCGGTACGTCAGTATCTGCGCATTCTTGGCGATCGCCGTTTTATAACCTTTGCCATAGTTAATGCCGGGGCGATGGGGATGGCATTGACCTATGTATCATTGGCACCTAACGTGCTGATGGGCACCGCCGGGCTGTCCCCGCTGCAATTCTCGTTAGTATTCGGTGCCAACGGTTTCTGGATCATGCTGGTCAGCTTTGTCGCCAACCGCATCATTCACAAGATTGGTCGCCCTTTCTGCCTGGCTACCGGCGGCATACTGATGGGGTTAGGCTGTCTCGCTTTAGTGTTGGGCGTGACACTGCTGGGCGCGTCGGCGCAAAGCCATTGGTTGGCTTATATCTTGCCCGTGGCCTGCGCCTGCGCCGGATTGGCTTTTGTCATGGGGCCGTCAACCAGCTATGCGTTGGAGCCTTACTCTAACGAGGCGGGCGTGGCTTCCGCACTGGTGGGCTTTATTCAGATGGCCGGAGGTGCCGCACTGGGTTTGATCGCCATGGCGTTACCGCTACAGCCGAAACTGTCGCTGGCGTTGGTGATGTTGGTAGGTTGCCTGCTGGCGCTACACGCACGGCAGCGCAGCAAGCAAATCAAAGGGCAGTTGAAAAAAATCGGCTGAGGTTATTCTTCTACAACAATAGGCACCCGTGCCGCCAAAGCTGTCAGCAGCTCGTAACCCAAGGTTCCGGCTGCGGCAGCCACATCATCAACCGGCAGTTGCCTCCCCCACAGTTCTACGTGAGTACCGATGGTAGCCTGCGGACACGGTGTCAGATCCACCGTCATCATATCCATGGAAACCGACCCTACCGTATGCGTCAGTACGCCGTCCACCCAGACTGGGGTGCCGGTGGGCGCATGCCGAGGATAACCATCCGCATAACCACAGGCCACCACGCCGATACGCTGCGCCCCACTGGCGGCATAACGCCAGCCATACCCCACACGGTCTCCCGCTTGCAAATGTTGGATGCCAATGATCTTGCTGCTCAGCGTCATCGCCGGTTGCAAACCGGTGGCGGCGATATCTTGCCAGTGACCGCTGGGTGATGCGCCATAAAGTATAACCCCCGGCCTCACCCATTCCCCCTGCGTATGAGGATGCCACAAGATGGCCGCCGAGTTGGCCAGGCTACGCGGCAAATCAATCGCAGCAGTGGCACGGTCAATCACGGCCATCTGCTCCTTGACGCCTTCAGCCCCGTCGGCGGTGGCGAAGTGGCTCATTAGCGTTATCGAACCAATATTTCGCCGTTTTTTTGCAGTTAACCAAACGCTATGCAACCGCTCCGGGGCAAACCCCAGGCGGTTCATACCGCTGTTCAACTTGAGATAAACATCCAGGGGGGCCTGTAAATTCGCTTCGGCAATCGCCTCTAGCTGCCAGTCACTGTTCACCGCCGTGGTTAAACGGTAACGGTCGATCAGCTTCAGATCTGCTGGCTGGAAAAAACCCTCCAGCAGCAAAATCGGCCCCTGCCAGCCAGATTCACGTAGTAATACCGCCTCGGCCATATCGAGCAAGGCAAAGCCATCGCTATTCTCGGCCAGGCTGCGCCAGACGTGCTGCAAACCATGGCCATAAGCGTTGGCCTTAACAACGGCCCAGACTTTAGCCGAAGGAGCATAACGACGAACTACCTGCAGGTTATTGGTCAACGCGGCCAAATGCAGCGTAGCGATAATCGGGCGAGGCATGGGATCTCCTATCGCATTGGTTTTCAGCGTGCTGGGTGCACGTCATTCAAAGGGACAACAGGCCCCTGGCGAAAGTCTGCGCGGTAACGCGCCACCGCCAGATCGTCTGAAGCAATGGCCGGGGTGGCCCCAGAGATCAGATCGGCCAGCAACTGCCCGGAGCCGCAGGCCATCGTCCAACCCAAAGTGCCATGGCCGGTATTTAAATAGAGATTTTTCAGCGACGTGCGCCCCACGATCGGCGTGCCATCCGGCGTCATCGGGCGTAGCCCCGTCCAGAATGTAGCTTCCTCAACCCGCCCGCCGTTCGGGTACAGATCGCGTACCACCATTTCCAGCGTTTCGCGCCGCTTCTGCTCCAACTGAGTATTGAAGCCGACAATCTCCGCCATACCGCCCACGCGGATGCGCTGATCGAAGCGAGTGATGGCGATTTTATAGGTTTCGTCCAACACGGTAGAGAACGGTGCAGCCGCTTCATCGGCGATCGGAATGGTCAATGAGTAACCTTTCAACGGATAAACCGGAATGGACACCAGATCGCGCAGCAGCGCGGTTGAATAGGCACCGAACGCCACAACATAGCTATCTGCGGTAATGGTCTCACCATCACACTGCACTCCGGTAATTTTATCTCCTTCCACCAGCAGACGTTCAACGTTGCGGTTAAACAGGAAGTTGACTCCGGCCTGCTGCGCCAGCTTGGCCAACTGCTGGGTGAACAGTTGGCAATCCCCGGTTTCATCATTCGGGAGTTGTAAACCGCCGGTAAGCTTGTGGGCAACCTGCGCCAACGCAGGCTCAACCGTCGCCAGTTGGCTGGCTTCCAGCAGTTTGTAAGGCACCCCAGCATCCTCCAGCACGGCAATGTCTTTGGCCGCACTTTCAAACTGCTGCTGGGTGCGGAACAGTTGCAGCGTGCCGCCTTGACGGCCTTCGTACTGGATGCCTGTTTCCTGACGCAGGGCTTTGATACAGTCGCGGCTGTATTCCGCCAGGCGCACCATACGGCCTTTATTGGTCATATAATGGGCGGTATCGCAGTTTTTCAGCATCTGCCACATCCAGCGCAGTTGGAAACTACTGCCATCGAGGCGGACTGCCAACGGCGCGTGACGCTGGAACATCCATTTAATCGCCTTCAACGGTACCCCAGGTGCTGCCCAAGGCGCAGCGTAACCTGGAGATATCTGCCCGGCATTAGCCGCACTGGTTTCCAAGGCGGGCCCTGGTTGACGATCGATCACCGTCACCTCATGGCCCGCTTTTGCCAAGTACCAGGCACTGGCAACCCCTACCACTCCGCTACCTAAAATAACCACTCTCATCGCTGACTCCAGCCCAAGGATCGATAAAGCACAATCTACCAATAACAGGAAATTAACTCAGTGGAAAAAACTACTCAACAACTCAATCATTAATCGTGACAATATTCACAATTATTTTATCGTTGATGCCCCCGTCTTTGGCAATAGTGGTTAAAAAATAACGATAAGATGCTGTTAAAGCGCATTTTGACGAAAAAACAGGCTCTTTATCCACCTAAAACATCAGCGAAAACGGCCAGCGTGATACGGAATGACAACCTTCATTTTATGGAATATAAATCTGTTTAATTAAAAATTTAAGGCTAATAGTTCCAGCAACATCCATTGCGCATCAGTTTCCTCTAAAGAATCGGTTAAATGCCTGATTGAGTGCAGCCACGGGCCGCAAAACCGGTTTGAACGAAGCCACCGCAGGCGGTTAACAATGCGCAGTATGGATGATTTCAAACGATTTATTACGACTTGGACTATCATTGTTAAAGGGTCTGCCAAAAGAGCCGACGCCGTTCATAACGAGGGTGCGCTGATGACTACTTCGACACAGAAAAAGGTTAAGGAAGATAAACGTCTGAGCGATGGACCGGACTGGACATTCGACCTGTTGCAGGTCTATCTGGAACAGATCGACCGGGTTGCCAAGCATTACCGGCTCGACACCTACCCGCATCAGATCGAGGTCATTACCTCTGAGCAGATGATGGATGCCTATTCCAGCGTCGGGATGCCGATCAACTACACTCATTGGTCATTCGGCAAAAAGTTCATCGAAACCGAGCAGCGCTACAAGCACGGCCAGCAAGGGTTGGCCTATGAGATCGTGATCAACTCTAACCCGTGTATTGCCTATCTGATGGAAGAAAACACCATCACCATGCAGGCGCTGGTTATGGCTCATGCCTGCTATGGGCACAACTCGTTTTTCAAAAATAACTATTTATTCCGCAGTTGGACCGA
>NZ_JBKJYW010000340.1:0-7649 GCF_046715635.1 Serratia sp. (in: enterobacteria) | reverse complement strand
CGTGAGAGTCCGCTACTGCGGGCTGGAGGAGCAGCATAGCGACAGCACGCTGTTTCTGGAAAAGATGAACGACCCGCAAACTGAAGCGGTGCTGATCATCGGCATCGACGATGAACATATCCATACGTTAGCCGCCGACCTGAATAAACCCTGCATCCTGATTAACTGCACAGACCACCAGATGCGCCTTGACAGCGTATCCCCGGATCATCAGCTGATTGGCGAATATTCTGCCAATTATCTGTTCCAGCAGGGCCACAACCGGATCCTCAATCTGCAATGTCTGCGGCGCAATACTATGGAGCTGCGGCTGGCGGGGATCAAACAGGCCTATATGCGGCACAATATTCCCTTCGATGACGGCCAGCATCTCATCACCACTTCCGGCTTCGGCAGCGAAGAAGCCGAGCAGGCCATCACGACCTTTATCAACAGCGTTACCGATCGGGCACAATTGCCGACGGCGATCCTGGCAGGGGGTGATTATATGGCGGTGGGTGCCGTTAATTCGCTAAAGAAAATGCATATCAACGTGCCGGGGCATATTTCGGTGATGAGTACGGATGGCTTTAATCTGGCGGAGATCCACGACGTGCCGCTGACCTCGGTTCACGTTCCTCGTGATGAGCTGGGTGCAGAGGCCATCGCACTGTTGCAACGCCGTATGTTGCGCCCGGATGCGCCACCCAGCAATATGCTGTTGCACGGGCGCTTGACGGTACGGGCCTCGGTAAAACGCCTCAGCCAAAACAAGGTGTCGCCAGCGGTCAGCACACACGACCACCGGCTCTACGATGCATGGGGTCATGCAACCGGTTGATAGCTGAACTTCACCCGCTTTTTGGAGATCAGCCCGTGGCCATGCTGGCAGAGATAATCAACGGCGCCACAGGCTTTCAGTTCTTGCAACGGGTGCCCGCAGTCTGGGCATTCGGCAAGCTGCCGGTAATCGCTATTACAGCCGTCACAATGATAGTGGCCATTCAACCAGCGCATCGGCTGAGCACAAACCGGACATAAGGCGTCCATCTTTCCTCCAGGTTTAAATCACGCCCCACGAGCGCAAGAAAGAGATCCCCAACGCGGTGGTAAAGAAGGATCCCACGGTAGTGATCGCAATAATATTGGCGGCCAACGTCGCGTTGCCCCCCATGGCGCGCGTCATCACATAGCTGCCGGAGGCGGTTGGCGTTGCCGAGAACATAAAAATAATGCCGAGCGTAGCGCCCTCGAAACCGCAAAGCCAACCCCCTAACGTCATCAGCACCGGTACCAAAAACAGTTTAGCCGCCGACGACAACGCCGCGACGTTGGAAGAACGGAACATTGCACGCAGATCGAGGCTGGCCCCGGTACACAGCAAGGCCAGCGGTAATGACAGGCCTGAGATATAGCTACCGGTCTGTTTGAGCACTGGCGCAATCCCCAGCCCGGTCTGCGCATAGGCCAGGCCACTCAGCAGCCCGAGGATCAGCGGGTTGGTTACGATGCTGCGCAGCAATGACAGATGTTTGATCTTCTGTCCGTTGCCGCCTTGCAGGCTGCGCGTCAGGGTAATGACCGACAGCACGTTAAACAGGATCACCGTCACGGTCAGATACAGCGAGGCAATCGCGACCCCCTCATCGCCGTAGGCGGTCATGGCATAAGCCAGGCCGACAATCGCGGTATTCGCCCGGAATCCCCCCTGCACGAACACGCCTCGCTCGCGGGGTTCTTTCACCAGCCACTTGGCTGCGATCTCCAGCAGCAGGAAGGTCGCTATCGTCCCCACCGCACCGTAGATCACCAATGCAAAATTATCGCGCAGCTGCGGATGGTTGGTGGCGATGCTGAAGAACAACAGGCAGGGCAGCGCCAGATTAAATACCAGCTTGGTGGCCCCATCGATAAAGCGATCGTCCATCAAACGCCAGTGGCGCAGCAAGATCCCCAGCAACATCATCAATAAGTTGGGCACGGTGACGCTAAAGGCAAAACTCCAGGTTTCCCAGGACATGAGGTTCCTTTGCAGGGTCGGTGAAGAAGTAAGATTGGCAGATAATAGAACGGTTTAAGCAGGATAAAAATAGGGCGCGGTATCAATTCCACGCCCTACGATGATTATTTTGACTTCTTCAGGTGGCTCATCAAGCGCTTGCGCTTGCGCATCTGGTTTGGCGTCAAGGTGTTGCGCTTACCCGCAAACGGGTTCTCGCCCTCTTTGAACTGGATGCGGATCGGCGTTCCCATCACTTTGAGTGAGCGACGGAAGTAGTTCATCAGATAGCGTTTGTAGGAGTCAGCCAGATCGGATACCTGGTTGCCGTGGATCACCACTATAGGCGGGTTATAACCCCCGGCGTGCGCGTATTTCAGCTTCACGCGGCGGCCACGCACCAACGGCGGCTGGTGGTCTTCGGCAGCCATCTGCATGATCTTGGTGAGCATCGAGGTGTTAACACGACGAGTGGCACACTCATAGGCTTCGTTCACAGATTCGAACAGGTTACCCACACCGCTGCCGTGCAACGCAGAGATAAAGTGCACACGCGCGAAATCGACAAAGCCCAGGCGTAGATCGAGCATCTCTTTCACGTGATCGCGATCTTCCTCACTCATGCCGTCCCACTTGTTGACCGCAATCACCAGTGAGCGCCCACTATTGAGAATAAAGCCCAGCAGCGACAGATCCTGATCGGAAATGCCTTCGCGGGCGTCAACCACCAGCAGCACTACGTTGGCATCTTCAATCGCCTGCAGCGTTTTGATCACCGAGAATTTCTCTACGGTTTCGGTAACCTTGCCGCGCTTACGCACCCCGGCGGTGTCGATCAGCACGTATTCGCGCTCGTCACGTACCATCGGAATGTAAATGCTGTCGCGAGTGGTGCCTGGCATATCAAACACGACGACACGTTCTTCACCGAGGATACGGTTAGTGAGCGTTGACTTACCTACGTTAGGGCGGCCAACTATCGCCAGTTTGATCGGCAGATCCTGCGGATTGAAGTCGTCTTCCGGATCTTCATATTCGCCTTCGGCCAGCTCACCGCTCTGCTCGGCCCAATAGGCGGCATTGGCTTCTTCTTCGGTCAGCTCGACTTCTTCTGGTTTTTCCGGAATGAACGGCACCAGCACGTGCTCAATCAGCTGCGTGACGCCACGGCCATGGGAAGCGGCAATCGCATAGACATCGCCCAAGCCCAGAGAATAGAAATCTGCCGTCGCCGTGTCCGGATCCATGCCATCGGTTTTGTTGGCAACCAGGAACGTCGCTTTCTGGCGATTACGCAAATGCTGGGCAATTCCCTGATCGGCAGGCATCAGCCCGGCACGGGCATCGACCATAAACAGCACGATGTCGGCCTCTTCGATCGCCAACAGCGACTGACCGGCCATACGCGTTTCAACGCCATCTTCCGTCCCGTCAATACCCCCGGTATCGACGATAATAAATTCATTGCCCTCTACTTCAGCACGACCATACTTGCGGTCTCGCGTTAGCCCGGGGAAATCCGCCACCAGCGCATCGCGCGTCTGTGTTAAACGGTTAAACAAGGTGGATTTACCGACATTCGGGCGCCCGACCAGCGCAACGACAGGTATCATGTTGAAGCCTCATTACTTAATAATCAATGCGTTACTATGCAGCGCAATAGACAGCAGCGGCATAGCTTAAAAATACGAAACGGCTCCTGACGTCAGGAGCCGTTATCCCATTACCCGTCGTCTTTCAAGCTGCAGCGTTGTTATTGCCTAGCTGCAACTCGAAATCCATAGGGTAAGACCTGTCAAACGGCGGGTGTAGTAAATATCACTAACCGCAATTTGCGATCTATTGGGGTTAAAACTGTTAGCGAGTGAAGGCGTAAACCTTGCCGCCACGCGCCTGGATCAGCAGTTTGTCACCGGCCACAATGGGCGCGGACAGGAAGCCGGAGCTATCCACTTTTTGCTGAGCCACAAAACGGCCATCGGTGGTATTAATCCAGTGCAGATAACCTTCAGCATCGCCGACGACCAGGTAGCCGTTATACAGCGTTGGTGGGGTCAGGTTACGGTGCAGCAGATCGCTCTGACGCCACAGGTTAACACCACCTTCGGTATTCATCGCCACCACACGGTCATCCTGATCGACCACATAGATACGGCCTGCATCAACGATAAAATCGTTCACCGAACCCATATCACGTTTCCACATGATTTGGCCGGAACGCAGATCGAGCGCCGTCATGTTGCCATTGTAACCCAATGCATAGACCACGTTGTCAACAATCACCGGCGTGGTGTCTACGTCGTTCAGGCGATCGATCTCGGTCGCACCGCTTGGCTGGGAAATACGCTGCTGCCAGATCAACTGGCCCTGCTGCATCAGCACGGCACTGACGCGACCGTTGTCACCGCCAACTACCGCTGCACCAAAGGCCGTTGCCGGAGCAGACTCACCACGCAGTGACAGTGAAGGGATATCCAGGTTGACCGTCCACTTGATGGCACCATCAGACTCGTTCAACGCTTGCAGCTGACCGTTAGTGGTATGGACCAGCACCAGACCCTCGGCGACCACCGGGCGGGAAATTGCTTCACCCGCTACCTTGGTTTGCCAGGCGACTTTACCGTCTTCGGTATTCAGCGCATACACCACTGCTTTCTCACTACCAACGTACACGTTGGAACCAGAGACCGTCAGGCCGCCAGAAAGCAGCGCCGGCAGGTTACTGGAGAAGAAGCCGGTTCTCTCGGAGAGATCCGCCTTCCATTTTTCTTTACCATCGGCCAAGTCCATCGCTTTCACCGTACCGCGACGATCGGCAGCATAAACGGTGCTGTCCTGATAAGCCGGACGCAGGTGAGAGTAGTACTCACCAATGCCATCACCGACCGACGTGCTCCACGCTTTGTTCGGCGTGAACTGATTTTCAACCTTTGGCAGCGGCGACATGGTAACCACGTCTTCTTCGCCACTAAACAGCGAACAACCACTCAGCAAAGTCACGGAAACCAGTCCGACCAAGAGTGTTTTACGCAATTGCATGGGAATTCCCCTTAGCTGGACAAGTTATTCAATTTCATGCGCATTACTGCCGCAAGCGCCTGAGAAGCATTGGATTCGATGCCTTTGCTGTAGGCTTCGCGCGCACCTTTGCTGTCGCCTTTGGCCAACAGCACGTCGCCGCGTACGTCTTGCATCATTGCCATCCAACCTTCGCCTTTCACGCCATCCAGCGTTTTCAGCGCTTCATCCAGCTTTTTCTCTTGCATCTGAATTCGAGCCAGACGCAGGTTGACCAACGCCAGCAGGTTTTCATCTTTGGCATGGCCCTGTGCCACCACCAGTTGCTGTTCTGCCTTGGCAAAGTCACCTTGTTCTGCAAAGTGTTTAGCCAAATCCAGAGCCGCGAACACGCCGTAGCTGTTATCGTTCGCCTGGATAAACTTCTCTGCCGTCGCCACGTCTTCGGCTTTACCCGATGCCAGGGCAACGTTAGCCTGTTGATAAGACTGTGAGGCCGCCATCATGCTGGAGGTCTGGTTGCTCTGCCAATAGCGCCAACCAACCAGGGCACCAATACCGAGCACCACACCCACAACCAAAGCTTTACCGTTTTCGGCAAAAAAGTTGCGCACGGCGTCAAGCTGTTCGTTTTCAGTGGTATAGACTTCCACGGTGTCATTCTCCTTAACCTAACATCAAAGCCAGACGCGCAGCGATTTCGCTTTGCGCCAGCGTTTCTTGTTCACCACTGCGCAGGTCTTTAATCACCACCTGCTGTGCTGCGACTTCGTTCTCACCCAGGATCAGGGCGATACGAGCGCCCCACTTATCCGCACGGGTGATCTGCTTTTTAAAGTTGCCGCCGCCATAGTTGGTCATCAATTTAATCTGCGGTGCAGCATCACGAACCTGCTCTGCCAGCAACATGGCCGCACTCTGGGTACCCGCCCCGCTCGATATGACGTACACATCGATGGTGGCCGGTGCCTTGAAGTCCGGATTAACCGCCTGAACCAGCAGCACCAGACGCTCCAGCCCCATGGCAAAACCCACGCCAGGGGTAGCACGCCCACCCAGTTGCTCAACCAGACCGTCGTAACGGCCGCCGGCACACACGGTGCCCTGAGCGCCCAGGCTGGTGGTCACCCACTCAAACACCGTGCGATTGTAATAATCCAGGCCGCGCACCAGGCGCTCGTTAACGGTATATGGGATACCAGCCTGAGCTAAAAGTTCACATAGCCCGGCAAAGTGGGCTTTGGACTCTTCATCCAGATACTCGGAAAGACGCGGCGCATCGTTAAGCAGGGTTTGCACTTCTGGATTTTTAGAATCCAGCACGCGCAGCGGGTTGCTGTACATGCGGCGCTTGCAGTCTTCGTCGAGCTTTTCCTGATGCTGTTCCAGGAAAGCCACCAGAGCGTCACGATAGTTGGCGCGAGCGTCCAGTGAACCGATGGAGTTCAGCTCAAGATTAACGTGTTCGGCAATACCCAGCGCTTTCCACCAGCGGGCGGTCAGCAGGATCAGCTCGGCGTCAATATCCGGGCCTTGCAGGCCAAATACCTCTGCACCTAACTGATGGAACTGGCGGTAACGGCCTTTTTGTGGACGTTCGTAACGGAACATCGGGCCGATATACCACAGACGCTGTTCCTGATTGTACAGCAGACCATGTTCGATACCGGCGCGTACGCAGCCAGCCGTCCCTTCCGGGCGCAGCGTCAGGCTTTCGCCGTTGCGGTCCTCGAAGGTATACATCTCTTTTTCCACGACGTCGGTCACTTCACCGATGGCGCGTTTAAATAACGGGGTCTGCTCTACAATCGGCAACCGGATTTCGCTATAGCCATAGCCGCTCAGCACCTGCTTGAGTGTGCCTTCAATGCGCTGCCACAGTGCCGTTTCTTCCGGCAGGTAATCGTTCATGCCGCGAATGGCTTGAATGTTTTTTGCCACGTGAGTTCTCTGTCCGTTTATAGAAAATGGATCCGATTATAGGGACTTTGCCACCCGCTATTCAACGCAGATGCGCAGTCTAGCCCTCGGATTATTAATCAGCGGGCCAAATACCCGCCATACCCGTCGCCTTTCAAGCTACAGCGTTGTTATCTGCACTAGCTGTAACTTGAAATTCTTAGGGTATCTCTTTTTACTTTTCCAGAAGATTGATCGAAATGCGCTTGGATTCGTCCATCATGGCCGCTTTAGCCCGGATCTTCGCTTCCAACTGGTCAATCATCTGTTCGTTATCAAAACGCTCTTTCTGGCGCACACCGTCTTCGTAGAAGCCACTCTTCTTGTGCCCACCGGTTACCCCAATGGTAGACACCAGGGCTTCGCCCGGCCCATTCACCACACAACCGATAATGGACACATCCATCGGGGTAATGAGGTCTTCCAGGCGCTGTTCCAACGCATTGACGGTGCCAATGACGTCAAACTCCTGACGTGAACAGGTTGGGCAGGCAATGAAGTTGATACCACGGGCGCGGATGCGCAAGGACTTCAGGATATCAAAGCCAACTTTCACTTCTTCAACCGGATCCGCCGCCAGCGAAATGCGCAGCGTATCGCCGATCCCTTCCGACAGCAGCATGCCCAGGCCAATGGCTGATTTCACTGAGCCACTGCGTGCTCCGCCCGCCTCGGTGATACCAAGGTGCAAGGG
>NZ_JBKJYW010000339.1:0-4560 GCF_046715635.1 Serratia sp. (in: enterobacteria) | reverse complement strand
CCATAAGCTCTCCCGCGGGCTTGTTGTCCCAGAGGGGAATCGGGCTGTGGCGTCAGGTACTACTCGGTTAAAGTCTACCCACCTTTGGGGGGGTAATTAAAGTACCTTTAAACATACAAGGGGACTGTTCGAGCTAGCTAATAGCCACAAGAACTTACCTCATCACCGCACCGTACCAGCTCCCTTTTTGCCGGGGAAACAGATCGAACACAATACCTGAACATAGCACTGGAGCAACTCTCGCACCTGGCCACAACTCACCTTCGATGAGGGGCGATCGAGTTTGCTGAGATGACCTCTTTTACTTCCAAAAGAGCAGGGGCTAACAAGCTCCCTCGCCCTGTGGGAGAGGGTTGGGGTGAGGGGGAGATAACGCGGCGGTAACCCGCCGCGTCTAAAGCTAATCGCTTACTTATCAGGGTTCCACTTCGGGAATTCCATTTCGCTGTACTTCACCACTTTGGTGCCGCGCGTCAGCTTATAACCGAACCAGATAATCAGGAACAGTGGAATACCGATGTAGGTTGCCGTCACGCCGTACCAGTCGATACGGTCCGCCAGGAAGGCCTGATAGTTCTGCCCCAGCGTGATGATCAAGCACAGCACGAAGGCAAACATTGGCCCCAACGGGAAGAAACCGGATTGATACGGCAGATCGCTCAGGCTGTGCCCTTGCATCATATAGCCGCGACGGAAACGGTAGTGGCTGATGGCGATCCCCAACCAGGCGATAAAGCCGGTCATGCCCGAGGTATTGAGCAGCCACAGATAAACGGACTGATTACCAAACATCGAGCTAAGGAAGCACAGCGCCGCTACGACGGTGGTGGCATACAGCGCATTACGCGGCACACCGCCTTTTGACAGTTTGGCGAAAATGCGTGGCGCCTTACCTTCCGAAGCCAGCGTGAACAGCATACGGGTTGAGGCATACATCCCGGAGTTACCCGCAGAGAGTACCGCCGTCAGGATCACCGCGTTCATCACCGCCGCCGCAGAGAGCAGGCCAGCATGTTCGAATACCAGCGTGAACGGGCTGACGCTGATGTCTTTCACGTCGTTACGCAACAGGCTTGGATCGGTGTAAGGAATGATCAGGCTGATGATCAGGATCGCGAAGATATAGAACAGCAGAATACGCCAGAACACCTGACGCACCGCGCGAGGAATGTTCTTGCCCGGATCTTCCGACTCGCCCGCCGCGATACCGATCAGCTCGGTGCCCTGGAACGAGAAGCCGACGATCATCGCCACGCCAATCATGGCCGAGAAGCCACCGGCAAACGGCGCATCGCCGATCGTCCAGTTATGCCAACCGGCATTTTCACCGCCCTTCAAGATACCGAAAATCATCAGTACGCCAAGGCCGATAAAGATAATCACCGTGCTCACCTTAATCAGCGAGAACCAGTATTCCGCTTCGCCGAAGCCTTTGACCGAGATGTAGTTAAGCAAGAACATCAAGCCAAGGAACAGGGCGCTCCAGATCCAACCTGGGGTGTCTGGGAACCAGTAGTTCATCACCAACTGTGACGCCACCAGATCGACCGCAATGGTCACCGCCCAGTTGTACCAGTAGTTCCAGCCCAGCGCAAAGCCGAAGCCCTCTTCAACATACTTGGCCCCATAGGTGGAAAACGATCCTGAAACCGGCATAAACGCCGCCAGCTCACCCAGGCTGGTCATCAGGAAATACACCATCAGACCAATCAATGCATAGGAGAGTAACGCGCCACCTGGGCCTGCCTGGGAAACCGTTGCGCCAGAGGCAACAAACAGGCCGGTACCGATGGAACCGCCAATGGCAATCATGGTTAAATGCCGCGCTTTCAGCTCGCGACGTAATCCGGGTGCTTGCTGCCCCGCTGTTTTTATATCCTGCTGAGCCATTCTTACCCTATCTGCTCGTCAAAAATGAGGGCCGAATTGTAACAAATACCCGCCAGCGAACTAGTAACATTGCCCTGATATAAGATAGCTTCATAATCCGCAGACAATTATTAGCAACGGCCCTAGCGGCTACTTTTTGTGATCTTAAGCAGATGTTGGCCCCACGCAGTAGCTCAAGAAACGCTGTAGCGCATTGGAAATGTGTTTTTGCCGGTGATGGATCAGGTACAGCGTGCGCATTAATGGTGGCAGAGGGATACTCAGTTCCACCAATACCCCGCTAGCCAGCTGTTCTTCCACTACGCGGCGTGACAGGCAACTGATGCCGATCCCGTGGCGTACCGCGTGCTTGATCGCTTCCGAATTGCCCAACTCCATTACCAACTGGAAGTTTGGCAGGTGCGCCAGCAACAGATGATCCAGCACTTCCCGCGTGCCAGACCCCCGCTCCCGCAGGATCCAAGGGGCGTTGGCCAGCGTTGCCAGGGTCACCGGTTGCTGTACCAATGGGTTATCCGGCGCGGCAAACACCACCAGCTCATCTTCAAGCCACGGCTGGGTGACCAACTCAGGCATGTGGCACGGCCCTTCAATCAGCCCCAAATCGACACGAAAATCGGCTACCGCAACAATCACCTCCTGACTATTGCCCACGTTCAGTTCCAGCGGAGTAGCGGGAAAATCTTTGCGATAGTGGGCGATCATCTCTGGCAGCATATAGTTGCCGATGGTGCTGCTGGCGGCGATGCGTAACGCGCCGCTGTCATGCAGGAACAACTGTTCTATTTCCCCAGCCTGCTCCAGCAGAGCCAGAGCCTTGGGATATAGCAAGCGGCCATGTTCGTTGATCACCAGGCGTTTACCCACGCGATCGAACAACAACACCTTCAGTTGCCCTTCCAAATCGGCCAGCGCCGCGCTGACCGCCGATTGGGATAAAGCCAACACCACTGAGGCCTGAGTGGTTGACCCGCTTTTCAGCACCTCGGTAAAAACTTCCAGTTGGCGCAAAGTGATATGCATAACAGCCTCGACATAAAGAGAATGGTTATACCCGTCGTCTTTCAAGCTGCAGCGTTGTTACCTGCGCTTGTCGCCTAGCTGCAACTTGAAATCCATAGGGTAAAAGACAAAACCATTTAAATTAAAACACCAAAACATCAGTCACACGGCGTCGGTAAGCTAACCGCCCTGCCTTATAAGATTATCACGTTTACAGCATCAGGCTTGACTGCGTAGCGGGTCCGTCCAGGCAATAACCACTTATTCCGATTGGTTATAAATATATAATCAATTTCTCTTTTAGGTTGTCTGCTTTTATCATTGTGCTCAGGAATTTAGCAGAGGACAAAATAATCATGGCGAGTCACAGCACTCAACCCTATCCCGAACAGCGTTTTCCCCTGTTTGGGCTACCACGGCTGATACCAGGCTTACTGTTGACCGGCGCGCTGACCGCGTTTTCGGTCTGGGCAGGCGATGTTCCCTGGATTGCCGGATTGGGATTAGGCGCCCTGACGTTGGCCATCCTGTTCGGTATCCTGGTTGGTAACACTCTTTATCCGTGGCTACAGCCTAGTTGCCATACCGGCGTGCAGTTGGCCAAACAGCGGCTACTGCGCCTGGGGATCATTCTTTATGGCTTTCGTTTAACCTTCCAGCAAATTGCCGACGTAGGCGCCAGCGGGATCATTATCGATGCTCTCACTCTGGGCAGTACCTTTTTGCTTGCCTGCTGGTTGGGTAAGAAAGTGTTCGGCCTCGACAGCCAAACCACCATGCTGATCGGTGCCGGTAGCAGCATCTGCGGAGCCGCAGCCGTGATGGCTACCGAGCCGGTGCTGAAGGCAGACTCCAGCAAGGTGGCCGTCGCTGTCTCTACCGTGGTGGTGTTTGGTACGCTGGCGATCTTTGCCTATCCGTGGCTATATCAACTGAATGAGCACTTCCAGTGGCTGCCGTTGACGCAGGAAACCTTCGGCATCTACGCGGGTTCGACCATCCATGAAGTGGCTCAGGTGGTTGCTGCTGGCCATGCCATCGGCCCGGATGCGGAAAACGCGGCGGTGATCGCCAAGATGATCCGCGTCATGATGCTGGCCCCGTTCCTGCTGTTGCTGTCTGGCTATATCAGCCGCCAGGCCGGTAACGGCAGCAAGAGTGAAAAATCGGCCATCACCATTCCGTGGTTCGCCGTATTGTTTATCGCCGTTGCCGGGCTGAACTCGTTCAACCTGATCCCAGCCACGCTGGTACAGCATCTGATCACCATCGACACCTGGATGCTGGCCATGGCAATGGCTGCTTTGGGTCTGACCACCCACATTAGCGCGGTACGTCAGGCAGGTGTGAAACCCATTCTGCTGGCGACGCTGCTGTTCGTCTGGCTGATCATCGGCGGCGGTGCAATCAACCTGTTGGTGCAGCACCTGATTTACCCCCCCCTCTTCAGGCCCGAGCATTCGGGCCTGCTTGTTTTACCCCCCGCCATTCAATCCTTCGCTTATCAATGCAATAATGGCAGCGTTAACACAGGAGATTGAGAATGAAGTTTGTCGGTGCACACGTCAGCGCTTCTGGCGGCGTAGATCAGGCCGTGATCCGCGCACACGAATTAGAGGCGACCGCATTCGCCCTGTTCACTAAAAATCAGCGTCAATGGAAGGCCGC
>NZ_JBKJYW010000338.1:0-5452 GCF_046715635.1 Serratia sp. (in: enterobacteria) | reverse complement strand
CCATGGACACGCTGGTCGCCCTGGGGACCGGTGCCGCCTGGCTGTACTCCATCAGCGTCAACCTGTGGCCAGACTTCTTCCCGATGGAGGCACGGCATCTCTATTACGAAGCCAGTGCGATGATCATCGGCCTGATCAACCTTGGCCATGCCATGGAGCAGCGCGCGCGACAGCGTTCTTCCCAGGCACTCGAGCGGCTGCTGGATCTCACTCCACCCACCGCCAGGCTGGTCACCGAGCTGGGTGAGCAAAGTATCCCGCTGGCAGAAGTGCAATTGGGCATGACCTTACGCCTGACGACTGGCGATCGCATCCCGGTTGACGGTGAGATCGTTCAGGGCGAAGTGTGGATCGATGAAGCCATGCTGACCGGCGAAGCGTTGCCGCAGCAAAAAGGCGTCGGCGATACGGTGCATGCCGGTACGGTGGTAGACGACGGCAGCGTACTGTTTCGCGCGGCGGCCATTGGCACTCAAACCACGCTGGCACGTATTATCAAGTTGGTGCGCCAGGCGCAAAGCAGCAAACCGGAAATCGGCAAGCTGGCAGACCGTATCTCGGCGGTATTTGTGCCCACCGTGGTCGCCATTGCTTTGTTCAGCGCCGCCATCTGGTACTTCTTTGGCCCGCAACCGCAGTTGGTCTACACGCTGGTGATCGCCACCACGGTGCTGATCATCGCCTGTCCTTGCGCCCTTGGATTGGCAACGCCGATGTCAATTATCTCTGGCGTTGGCCGGGCCGCAGAGTTTGGTGTGCTGGTGCGTGACGCCGATGCGCTGCAGCAGGCCAGCAATCTCGATACGCTGGTGTTCGATAAAACCGGTACGCTGACGGAAGGCCAGCCGCGCGTGGTGGAAATCATCACCTTTAACCAGGTGGGTGAGCAACAGGCTCTACGTTGGGCCGCTGCGCTGGAACAAGGGGCTAACCACCCGCTGGCGCGTGCCATCGTCGAACACGCTAAAGGACAGACATTGCCTACGGTAGAGCTGTTCCGTACGTTGCGCGGCTCCGGTGTCAGCGGTGAGGTTGAGGGCGTACAGCTGCTGTTGGGTAACGCCAAGCTGTTGCAAGAGAATCAGATCGCGACCGATGAGCTCATGCAGCAGATACAGCAACAGGCTGAACGCGGTATCACGCCGGTGCTGTTGGCCGCCAATGGCAAACCTGCCGCGTTGATCGCCATCCGCGATCCGTTACGCAGTGACAGCGTGAGCGCACTACAGCGCTTGCATCAGCAAGGTTATCAACTGGTGATGTTAACAGGTGATAACCCGGTCACCGCCAACGCGATTGCCAAAGAGGCCGGTATTGACCGCGTGATTGCTGGCGTATTGCCCGACGGTAAGGCCGAAGCGATCAAGCAGTTGCAGGCACAGGGCCACCGGGTAGCAATGGTCGGTGACGGTATCAACGACGCTCCGGCGCTGGCCCAGGCCGACGTCGGGATCGCCATGGGCGGCGGCAGCGATATCGCCATTGAAACCGCGGCGATCACCCTGATGCGTCACAGCCTGAACGGCGTGGCGGATGCGCTGGCCATATCGAAGGCGACGCTGCGTAATATGAAGCAGAACCTGCTCGGGGCATTTATCTACAACGCGCTTGGCATTCCCATTGCTGCTGGCGTGCTGTACCCGCTGACGGGCACCCTGCTCAGCCCGGTAGTCGCCGGGGCAGCAATGGCTCTCTCCTCCATTACCGTGGTCAGTAATGCCAACCGATTACTGCGTTTTAAACCCAAGCAGTAATCCTCAGCCGGGGCGCAACCCATAGCGCTCCGGCCTTTTGAGATAATTCACCTGCCCTCGGGCTTTATTGTCAGCCACTTAGCGTTTAGCATGGGGAAAAGCCAGCGGCCATCTTGCCAACTGGAAGAAAGGATCAGGAGCCACGCTGTATGGGTCAACTGTTACGCCGCATTGCTACCTTTCTCGGTATTATTTCCCCGCAGAGCTACACCTACCCTGCCCTGGACATCAGGCTTACGGGAAATCGCCAACTGCATTTGGTCGGCAGCATTCATATGGGCACCGTCGATATGTCGCCCCTGCCTGCCCGGTTGGCCGCACGCCTGCGTCAGGCAGATGCGTTGATCGTTGAGGCCGATATCACCGGCTCCTCTTCGCCATTTGGCCACGCCGAGCCGCAACTCGCACTTGAACAGCGTCTTGGCGATGAAGAATTCCAACGACTGCAGGTGCTATGCCAGGAGCTGGGGGCGGATGTAGAGAGCTTCTCTGCCCTTCCCGGCTGGCAGGTTGCGCTGATGATGCAAGCACGACAGGCACAGCGGCTGGGTTTACGCGCCGAATACGGGATTGATTACCAGCTATTACAAGCCGCTAAAGTACAGCAGATGCCAGTGATCGAACTGGAAGGGGCCGAGGAACAGCTGAGCATGTTGGAACAACTGCCAGAAGGCGGTATGGCCCTGCTGCGCGATACGTTAGAGCACTGGCATACCAACGCCCGTTTGCTGCAAACCATGGTGAGCTGGTGGCTGGATGCCAAGCCGAACGCCACGTTGGAAACGCTGCCCTCCACCTTCAGTGCCGAGCTGTACGACGTATTGATGCACCGCCGCAATCGCCACTGGCAGCAAAAGCTGGAAGCGTTACCGCCGGGCAACTATGTGGTGGCGGTCGGTGCTTTGCATCTGTATGGCGAAGACAATTTACCGGCCATGCTGCAAGCACGATAAAAAAGTGGCCAATATCGCTATTGGCCAGTCAAAGAGGAATTTTTCATATTTTAGTTATACGCATTGTAACCGTGTTAACGATTACAATAGACAGGGTAGCAACCTGACGAACCTATTGGCAACTGCCTTTCACCCTCATTGGCACAGGTTGCTCATTCGGCTCCGTTTTTATCGTTTTGTTGCCCCCGTTGACAAACTTCCCTCAGTTTTGGAAAAAAGCTTATGACACCCGCAGTGGTTCTGCTTGAAAAACAAAAGGTGGCCTTCACCCTCCACGCCTATCATCACGATAGCGAAGAAACCAACTTTGGCGACGAGGTGGTAAAAAAGCTGGGGCTGAACGCCGAACAGGTCTACAAAACGCTGTTGGTGGCCCTCAATGGTGATGCGAAAAATCTTGCCGTCGCGGTAACGCCGGTAGCAACCCAGCTGGATTTGAAGAAGGTGGCGAAAGCGCTAGGGGCCAAGAAAGCCGAAATGGCAGATCCGACTGTCGCTCAACGTGTGACGGGTTATCTGGTTGGTGGGATCAGCCCACTCGGGCAAAAGAAACGCTTGCCCACGGTGATCGACAGCCCAGCGCAACAGTTTGCCACCATTTTCGTTTCCGGCGGCAAACGCGGGTTGGATATTGAATTGGCGGCCAGCGATCTGTGCCGTCTGCTGTCCGGCACCTTCGCCGAGATCGCCAAGCGGGACTGAAAAAGTAGGCCGTTACCAACCTCAGCAACGGCCTATGTTACCTTACTTGTAAACGATTTCGCCTTTGGGCTCGTACGCCGCCGCATCCAGCGGTGAGTGCTTCTCGATATACTGCTTTAACACTTCCGCATCGATAAAGCCGGTATTGACGTAGCTTGGCAGGGTATCGATCTTCGGATAACCGTCGCCGCCCAGGGCGTTGAAGTTCAGCGTCGCCATGCGATAGGTTTTGTCTGCCTGTAAAGGTTCACCCTTGATCTTGACGTCGCTAACGCCCTTGCCGTCCGCTACGAGGCTGACATTGGCGAATTGCGCATAGGCACCGGAGTCCACCTTCATATTGGCTACCGCGGCCAGATACGGCTCAACCTCGCTGCCTTTCATATCGACATACACTAGCGTGTTGCCAAACGGCTGCACCTTGAGCACGTTTTTATAGGTGATATCACCGGCCTCGATCGAGTCACGCACGCCACCACCGCTCATCACGGCGAAATCTGCGTTGGCACGCTCCATCTGCGCGGCTAGCAGCACGCGCGAAAGGTTAGTCTGCACGAAGCGGACTTTACTGCGATCCCCTTCCAGCTTGCCGTTGACGCTACCCACTTTCACTTCCAACTGGGCCTGGCCCTTGTCCTGGAACGGCGTCAGCAATTTCATCATCGCCGGATCTTCCTGGATCTGCTGGGTGTAATACACCCGTTCGCTGGTGCCGTCGGCTTTCTCTACCTTTTTCTTCAGGTTGATCGGGATCAGTTGGTAATGCACCAGTTTCATCTCGCCGTTGCGGAACTGGAAGTCGGCACGGCCCACGTATTTACCCCATTCGTGGGCCTGGACGATCCAGGTACCGTTTTGGCGATCTGGCGCGCAAGGCGTGCCCGGCACGTAATCCACCTGTTTGTGGTTTTCACTCGCCATACAGACCGGATCTTGCGAATGCCCACCGACAATCATATCCAGGTAGCCCGCAGGCAGGCTACGTGCCATC
The DNA here is from genome assembly GCF_046715635.1 of Serratia sp. (in: enterobacteria). GTDB lineage: Bacteria > Pseudomonadota > Gammaproteobacteria > Enterobacterales > Enterobacteriaceae > Chania. The sequence goes on along the minus strand of NZ_JBKJYW010000338.1, from coordinate 1,052 downwards.
TCCACGTCGCCCGGCGCGTTGGAGCCATGATTACCATCGTCGTAGTGGCCCATGTGAGTGGCGGCAATGATCACGTCCGGTTTTTCATCTTTACGCAGTTGCTCCACCACCTGCTTGGCTTCCTGCGCCGGGACACGGAATTCAATATCGGTGAAATATTCCGGGTTGCCGATTTTTGCAGTGTCATCGGTGGTCAGGCCGATCACCGCAATCTTCACCCCTTGTTTTTCAAACAGGGCATAAGGCTTGAACAGGCGTTGCTGGGTGCTTTTTTGATAAATGTTGGCGGACAACAGCGGGAAAGAGGCCCACTTCTCCTGCTGGCGCAATACGCTGAGCGGGTTGTCAAATTCGTGATTGCCGATCGCCATCGCGTCATAGCCGATCAGCGTCATGCCACGGAAATCGGGTTCTGCATCCTGCAAGTCCGACTCAGGCACGCCGGTGTTGATGTCTCCACCGGACAACAGCAACACGCTACCGCCTTTCGCCGCCACTTCCTGGCGGATACTGTCCACCAGCGTCTTTTGCGCCCCCAGGCCGTACTCACCATGATCGTTCTGCCAGAAATGGCCGTGATGATCGTTGGTATGCAGGATGGTGATATCGTAGGTTTTATCCTTTTCCCAGGCACTGGCCGTTCCTGAAAACAACGTCAGGGAAACGGCCAACGCACATGCGGTAGTGTTAAGCGAAAAGCGCATGGCAGATCTCCATGGTTAATAATGGGTATTTTTGATGAGGACGAAATTGTAACGCGAATCGGCTGCAACTAATTTCAAATTTTTGCGACATACATCAAATTATGTCGGAAAGGCACGGTCGCCCGAATTTTGTCTGCACTCCCGATAGCACATAATGATCGCGAGAGAATCCGCTACCCCGTTGTCGGACGAAAGATGAACGTTATAAGATGTCGGCTCTCTCCTCTCTCACTTACCAGGCTAATAATAATATGACTGACCGTAGTGAAACGGATATTCCACCGGTAACCCGCAGCGCGGCCAAAGGCACTGCGTTCTCTATTCTCGGTGCTATCAGCGTTTCTCACC
>NZ_JBKJYW010000337.1:0-4907 GCF_046715635.1 Serratia sp. (in: enterobacteria) | reverse complement strand
CCATTTCTGCCAGCAGGCAGGCTTTATCAAGGCAGGCGTCGCTGTCTAGCACCAGCAGCATTCTGGCCTCGCTGGCTCGCAACCCGGTGGAGAGTTGCTTGGGCTGGTAGCTGCTTTGATAGCTGCGCAGCGCCTGGGTGAGCAAGTAGAAGACGTTGTTATTCAAGCGTTCCTGCCTGGCGCTGCCTACTGCGTTCTGTGCAACGCGCTCCGCCACCTGCGGGTAAGGCAGTACCATGGAATAGGATCCCTGGTGATACACCAGCGGGGCGCGGCCCAGATCGTCAAACGCCACGACTTTACCAATCAGGATCCAGTGGTCACCGCCATCAACCTGCTGATATTTCTCACACTGAAAGCGTGCGGCACAGTCGGCAAGTAAGGGGACGTCACCCGCGCCGACCTCCACCTCAATCCCGGCAAATTTATCCTCGCTGGGGCGGGCGAAGCGATTGGAAATATCCATCTGATCGGCGGCCAGCACATTAATGGCAAAGTGGCTGGCTTGTTCAAAGATCGCATAGCTGCCGGAGCGTTTATCAATGCTCCACAAGACTAACGGCGGATCCAGCGACACCGAGTTGAAACTGTTGGCGGTTACTCCCACGCGGGTACCATCTGCGGTTGCTGCTGTCACTACCGTCACGCCAGTGGCGAAATTACCCAGCGCACGGCGAAATGCGCGGGGATCCAGGGCAGGCTCTGTGTGATGTGTCATCAATAGGTTCTCCAGCTCATTACACCATTGTTGGATCGGGCTCTAAACCCATCAACTCGCGCCCAAGGATCTGCGCGCAGATATCGTAATCGGTATAGGCGTGTGCCCCGGTCATGTGTGAGTCGCGGAACAGGCGCTGGATCTCATTGCTCTCCATCCAGCTGGTTGCCCCTGCGGCGCTGAACAGGCGATCAACCGATTCGATGCACATTTTGACTGCGTAGGCCTGGTTGGTACGCCAGAACGTCAATGTCTGGTGAGAAGGATATTGGTGCAGGCGGCCGTGTTCGGCATGTTCTTGCCAGGTTTTTTCCAAAAAGGCACGGGCGGCGGCAACCTGATGGGTGGACTCTGCAAGACGCATTAGCGCCGGGGTGGCGGTACCCACGCTGGCTCCGGTATAGGCGCGAACGCGGTTTTGGGTTTTTTCCTTAAAGGCGACCAGCATACGTTCCGCTACGCCAAGGCTGATGGCAGCAAAACCGCAGGCAAAATAGGGGCGATAAGGTGAGTAGAAGATATTGCTGTCCGGGTAGAGGCCGTAACCGGAAGAGCGCCCGTGCATCATATCCTGAGCGGCTTCAATGCGGTGATTGGGCACGAAGGCATTTTTTATGATCAGCGTTTTGGAACCGCTGCTGCGCATGCCAACCGCAAACCAGTCATCACGAATTTCGTAATCGCTACGTGGGATCACGCCAAAGCTGTAGAGCAACTCACCCTCGGCGTTTTTGCGGCGAAAGCCGATAATCGCCCATTCGGCATGGTCACAACCGCTGCTCCAGCCCATTTCGCCGCTCAGATAAACACCGCCTTCGGCTTCTTCAATACGGCCAAACGGGGCAATACTGCTGCTGGCGGTGGCGTCTGGATTATCTCCCCAGATCTCTTGCTGTAGTTTGGGGGAAAACATCGCTATCTGATGGCTGTGGGTACACAGCAGGCTGAAAGCCCAGGCCGTTCCGCCACAGGCTCCGGCCAGCGCGGCGACACAGTCGGTGAATTCTGGCAGGGAGATTTCCAGGCCACCGAATTTTTTCGGTTGGAAAACCCGGTGCATACCTATGCCTTTTAACAAACGGATATTCTCATCCGGTACTTTTCGTTCGCTTTCCGCCTGTGCGGCATTGGCAGCGATAAGTGGCAGAATGGGCAGTAATTTTTCCAGCATCGGGTTGCTAGTTTTCATCAGTTGGTTCCCTCGGTAGGGGTGGGCGTGGGATGAGTATGGGGGAAGGGTATTTTAATGGAATGTAACATTCAGGTAAAAAATTGTACTTTTCATGTTAAATGTTGAGGGTGTGATCTGGAGGCGGGTTTGAGGGGCTAGGTGTGAGGCTCTTGGTTAGCCATCTGATGTGCGTTGACCGAAGTTGTATAAATATTCTTCACTCTTTGTTGAGTTATGCCGGTAACTTTCATAAAATCCGAAGCATAGAAGAGTGCTGTTAAGCTTCAGAAGAACATCAACTAAGAATTTTTACCATTTTTATTTGGCTACATTTTTTTGTAAATTTTCCCACCAGTCGATTTGAGTTGTACGAGTCATACCCTGGCTAGGAAAGGCCTTGCAGGGGGAATACATCCAAAAAGAGGGAATTTACATGGCAAATAATATCTATCTGACGATCAAAGGTAAGAAACAGGGACTGATATCCGCTGGATGCTGCACTCTTGACTCCATTGGAAATAGATATCAGCTAAAACATAAAGATCAGATTCTTGTACTGCAGTTTGATCATGCTATAAGCCGTAGCCAGCATACCAACCACCATCCGATAAAATTCTGCAAACCTATCGATAAACCTTCGCCACTCTTTGGTATCGCAATCTCGAATAACGAAGAACTCGAGCTTCTTTTTGATTTCTATCGTACGACTCAGACAGGGGCTCAGGAAAAGTCCTATTCAATCATGCACACTGGCGCGACCTTAAAGAATATCGCGGTTTCCTATCCACATGCCTTGAACCATGCTGATAGCCAACCGGAAGAAATGATTTCTGTTGCATACCAGAGTATCGATTGGAAACACCATATCGCCGGAACCGGTGGCTATAGCATCTGGGATGAGCGTGTGTATTAACAGGGAGCAGAGACATGCGAAACAGCATCGTTGCACGGAATCAGTTCTGTGATATCACACAAGTCGGATTTAGAAAGTGGGATGAAATCGACGCGCTTTTCTGGAGGTTGACGAAAAGCAATCCAGAGAGAAAAAGCGGTGAGTTTTACTTAAACGCATATAAAGATGCCTATGTTCAATACAACAAAGACAGAGTTATAAAGTATGCTTACCAGGCCGGTATTCTTCCTGAACTGTTAGGAGGGGTGGCGTGGATTGAGTCAGGAGGAATGCCTGAAGAGTATAAATTTCAGATATTCGAAGCAAAACGAGCTTTGGGTCTTAAGGCTTTTCCTGAGGATAAAACCTCTTTCGGTTCTGTAGCCATGCAGATTCAGGTCGCTGCAAGTACGCTGGGCTTAGATCCCAATACACTGACAACACGGGACCAACTTGAGCTTGCAACCTGTTTGATGGAGGATGATTTCAACCTCTGGATCGTTGCCCAGCATCTGCGGGATATGATCCTCTATGACTATCCGAATGTAGCAACCCTTTATCTGTCTGATGAGCAGTACATGATGGCTGGGATTCGCTATAACCGAGGTATAGAAAGAAGACTGAACGATTTTATCCACTTCATCCACATGAAACCGGAAAGGGGGTCCGCAGAATTTGACTACATATCCTATGGCGCCCGATTATTGCAAATTCGGAACCATATCAGAAAACTGTTGGGGCTCAACGGCTAAAATGAAAATGGATAAAGAAAAGGTTATCGATGTTATTTCTATGTTGGGCTATTTTGTCTTTGCCTATTTTTCTATTGAGTTTTTTTCGATCAATAAATACGACTGGATGATGGAGGCGGGAGATACTGTATGTAGTATTCCCCATCAGTCACTTAGTAATCGTACTTTTCAAGCAGCTTTAGCAGCACTATTTCTGATTACTCCTTTATTGATTGCATTACTACGCAATATTTACATAAGAAATCGGTATAGGTCGTGGTTTTATGCCGTGGGGATACTGTGGGTTGCAGCTTACGGCGGGTGGGTGTTTTTTGGTCGATTTGCTATGTGTTAGCTGAATAGTTCTAGAGAATGGTTGTCATATTCACTCGGGTAAGGCCGTGCCGCAGTAATCAGATTGCCAATCTGAAAAGCAAAAAGCCCGCCTAAGTTTCCTTAAGCGGGCTTCTCTAAATATGGCTCCTCTGACTGGACTCGAACTTTATTTTATCTAATTGAATTTGAATAGGTTAATTTTTGAAATTTAGAATGAAGCCCCCAATTAAGCCCCCAAAAGTAGCTGAATGCCATAATTGTGATCTACATCTCATATTAATGTCGTCATGACGGTAAAGACTCTCATGAGTTTCTCTTTTTTCTGACGAGAGCCTATTACGAGATACTTACCACTTACCAGCCGCAAACAACAAGGTTAAACACTGTTGCAGATTTTGAGTGCACGATGCCGGGATGATTGAAAATCAACCAAATGCGTCAACTAAAGTAGTATTATAAAATGCCATTTAGATGAAACTGTGGTGCTGTTTGAGTTTGTTCGCGATTTTAGCAGTATAGATACTTTAATAATTGAAGATCAGGCTGAGAAAAGAGCACTTGGAACTTGTGCTGCGAACTTGAAGAGCATCTGGTACTCCCGGAAGAGGGGGATTATGATGGAATATTGTGGGCGGCAAGGGATAGGACTTAGGAATATCAATGTTTGTACAACATCGGAAGGTATCCTTCTCCAGCCGAAAGAGTTTGGTCACAAATTGTCTGCTTGACCCGCGGAATATCCCACTGATATCGGTAGAGAGATTACAGAGACTTCGGTGAGGTATATGGGGTGCAAAAGTGCAACTTGTTCCGCAAGTTAGCGATACCTGACAAATACCGCGCACATCGCGGGCCAAAAATCGGGAGGATTTATGGCGCTGTTTGACGCCTGGTGCGAAGTGAAAAAAACCAAGAACAAGCGTAAGCACCTGTGGACCTTTGTGGAATGCGACGGCGGGCGCGATGTTGTATGATCTTACCCACGAACAATGGACACACGACTAAGCGAGGGTCTGGTTTTCAAATTGTTCCGGGCTGAGTCCGCCACAGGCACTGTGG
>NZ_JBKJYW010000336.1:0-2666 GCF_046715635.1 Serratia sp. (in: enterobacteria) | reverse complement strand
TGCCGACCTGGCCCAACAGCCGGATCAATGAACTATTGCCTTACGCCGAAAACCGCTTCAGCTAATTACCCCGTCAGCTTATTACATTATTTTAATCACACAACACGAGTTCACCGTTCGGTTACGTAATACCTTCATTAAAGTTTGATAAAAATAGATAATGGTGACTATGATCCTGAAAATGATACTTACGATATTACTCTTGCTCCCAACAGTGGTCAGCGCTAGTGAGATGGAAAACACCTGTTGGCCATATTCTGGAGATAATGATTTTTTTGTCACGCTTACCAAAGGAAGCTTAACCAGCAGCAAGGCGGGTTCAACGGCTATTTTCTCCTACACTGGCGTACCTGTATATTATTTGAACTGCTGGGCTGACTACCCTAAGGGGACGAAGCCATCAGTAATGGGTTATTACCAGAGCCGGATAGATTTACCACCCTCAGATTTTGGCAATGGTTTTTATAAGGTAAACGAAGATTTTGATGTTAAAATTGAGATCGTGGGCAACGGAGGTCATGTAGTTCCCTCGACAAGATCTATAGAAGGGGGAGTAGTGAGTGATGCAGATGGTCAGGTGGCGAGCCGTTATATCAAGCAGACCCGTTTTGCTTATGAAGGGACAAGCTCCAACATTACGTTGCGTTTACGACGAGATCAACTGGGGGGAGTGGTGCGAATTCCTCCAATGGTCAAATTATTCCGAGGCTACCGTTTAGTCACTAACGGTAATGGTAAAATACCGACCGTGATTAATGATACCCCGATTATGAGTATGTCGACAGCAGGGCAGTTTATACCAGTTCCCGTAGTCTGTACCATTAATAACGGTGCCGCTATTGAGGTGGATTTTGGCGATCTTGATAATACCCAGATCAGTAACGATGGGAGTCGTTATGTCAAAACCGTCCCGCTGCAGTACCGTTGTAACACTGCGGTGACGCAAAATATTGATATTAATCTTATTGCGGCCCCTGCGGCTTTCTCGTCAGAGTTTATCGCCACCACGCTGCCTGATGACATTGGGGTAGCAGTCAGATATAACGGCCAAATAGTCAAACCGAACCAGAAATTCGCTACCACGTTACTCAACGGTGTTGGGCAAGATGAGATACAGGTAGCTCCAGTGATCAACGATGTGACTAAGGCTGTTACCGGCAGTTTCACGGCATCCGCCACCTTGATTATGACGGTACATTAACTATTGCCACAGTCGTGTGAGCCTGGGGGAAATTAAGCGCCTGATACCAGGCGCTGAATTGAGACTACTGACAAACCCTCACCGGACTTACAACGTAGGGGCGCTGCATGCTGCGCCCGTCTTTATAATCAATGGGTTATCAAGGGTTGGTACGTTTATTTTTTACCAAATCAGCAACATTGCCACTTTGTCATCAATGTGAATTCAGCTTACTTTGTGGCTTAACGGCCTAGAATGGCTTGGTTGGCAGGTACTTACCATCCAGCGTGATCACCGCGCGTTCGCCGCCATCGGGGTCTTGGACCTTTTTGATATCCAGCTTGAAGTTGATCGCGCTGATCACCCCGTCACCAAATTGTTCATGCACCAGCGCCCGCAGGGTTGAGCCGTAGATCTGCACCATCTCGTAGAAACGATAAATGGTCGGGTCGGTCGGCACACCACCGGGGATACTGCCGCGCACTGGGATGGTTTGCAGCAGGCACACCGCATCTTCATCCAAATCCAACTTAGCCGCTACTACGCGGGCGGCCTGTTCCGGCAACGGATGCTGGCCAAGCAGAGCGGCGGTAACAAATGCCAAGCTCAAGCCGGTGTCTTGATTAATGGCTTCGAAGGTCAGGCCTTTACGGACTTTAGCCTCCATGAGGATGTCGGTCAGGTTCTGGCGTACGCAAGTGTTTTGTAGAGATTGTGCCATGTAAAATCCTCTTTATGATTAATAGGTTAGAAACGTTGCATGGCTGGGCTGGCGGTGACGCTCGGGTTGCTCGACAGCGGCACGAAACGGCGGGTATTGCCATCTAATGCATCAATACAGCCGGTGGCGATATCGTAGATCCAGCCATGCAGCCGCAGATTGCCTCGATCGAGCGCCAGCGCGACCGAAGGGTGAGTTTTCAGGTTGGTCAGTTGGGCGATGACGTTTTCACGCACCATCGAGTTAATGCGATCGTGCTCGCTGGCGTGTTCATTGGCTTGGTTAACCGCCTTGGCGGCATCGGCATAGCGCAGCCAGTTGGCCACGGTTGGCATGTGATCCAGGCATTTGCAGGTGGCAATGGCGGTCATAGCGCCGCAATCGGAGTGGCCGCAAATAACGATGTCCTCAACCCCTAGCGCAGTAACGGCATATTCCACCGAAGCAGAGACGCCACCAGGCTCAGGCCCGAAAGAAGGGACAATATTGCCCGCGTTGCGGATAACGAACAGGTCGCCTGGTTCGCGTTGGGTGATCAGCTCCGGCACCAATCGGCTGTCGGAACATGAGATAAATAGGGTGCGCGGGTTCTGGCTGGTAGCCAGACGTTTGAACAGCTCTGTACGCTCAACAAAAGCTTCGCGCTGGAACTTCAGAAAACCGTCAATAACCTCTTGCATGGTGACTCCATCAATGTGTGGCTTGCTTTCAATGGAGGCAAGAATGGACTTTTCTAGCTATAGGTTCCAAGACTCATTTATAATC
>NZ_JBKJYW010000335.1:0-34797 GCF_046715635.1 Serratia sp. (in: enterobacteria) | reverse complement strand
AGCAATCGGTGAGGTAGCTGCTTGAATTTACATCTGAAAACGGTAGTATAGGGTTCTGCGTCGGCATGTAGCGCAGCCTGGTAGCGCACCGTCATGGGGTGTCGGGGGTCGGAGGTTCGAATCCTCTCATGCCGACCAACTATTTATAGAGAAACCAACCGCTTAGGGTTGGTTTTTTTATGTCTGGAATTTGGCTATGGTAAAACGATGGTAAAATGGCGGTAAAATTGCCGACCAATCATCACCTTTCTGCACTTAGGTTCCCCCTCCTTTTAGCCGTTGATCGCTGTCTTGCTTGCCGCTGCACGCTATCATGAGTGCCGGGATTACTCCCGGCGCTGCAATCACTCCTTGGGTTCTTCGATCGGTGCAGGAGTTGACTTTACACGACGCCTCCTAGAAGAGGGCAATATCCGAGTTAATCCTGTCACAACTCCATTTGCTGCTCGATCTCTTGGTCCTTCTTATCCTGATACTTCACGTATCGTCTGATTACTTCTTCGTTTACTCCAACCGTATCGACAAGGTATCCCCTTGCCCAAAAATGATTGCCCCACAGTTTCTTTCGTATATGCGCACAACGGTTGTCCGGCTAACTCAAAAGCCTACTGCCATGCCATAGGGCCCTTTCAACAGTGATTTCCTCGACCGCATAGATTCCCCTGCTTAACGTCATACATCTTCTGCCCCTTCTTCTGTTTCTATGGTCACAAAAAAGCCCCGGACTATGCCGAGGCTGGTTTTCGTAACTATTACTGTGGCAAAACCAGATGCCACCAATAATAGACACACTCATGATGTTTATTTAATCGTAGATATAAAACATAGCATTACAAACAATGTTCGAAGCACCTTTAAGCGCAGTGATAGTTTCATCCCACCCGGTCAATGCAGTGTTCAACTCATCGTTATCTTTCTGGTATTGGCCTATGTTGGCATCCAAAGAATCGATAGTTCCTGGTTATGACCTTACCTCGGGGAAAGTTCGGCAAAAACAAGCCTCTTTGTTTAGAAGATGGTTGCTCCTGCCGTTGAGCTAATGGTGCGTAATCAACCCTGCGGGCAGGCGACCAGATAGAGATCGTGGACTGGCATACTTGCATCAAAACCACGCACTCTCTCTGGATCATCAATAGCCGGGTCAGCAAGCTGCTTGGCTACGTCGTCTACGCTGACATCTTCAACATAAAAAGTCGCATCCGTCATTTTATTGCAGTTAAAATAGGTCCCCATTAATACCATTTCCCCAGGGGTCGTATAGCTCTCCTGTTTATTGACCAGTGCAACAACCCCATCCGCACGTTTAGCAACGACAACATAGTTTTCCTCTGAGCGATCAAAAACATAGGCATCGTTTTCTGGATAAGTCGACCAGATAGTAGACTTTTCAGCAAACAACTCTGCCAAGTTAATCGCCGGCTTTAGTGCATTTTTGTTATCTGCATTTTGGGCAACTGCCGAAGTCACCACGCCGAGGGTGCCAACCGATAGCATACCTAAAAAGAGTAATGTTTTTTTCATGCTATTAATTCCCTTTGGAGAAAGTTTAAATATAACAGCTTAAATAATAGCCTTATGACATGTAAAAAAAGTATTGCACAACCGAGCATCTTTGCACTCAATTATGATGGGTGCATTCAAACGGATGCGCAAAGATCAATATGCATAATAAAAACCAACGATTCATACCTTGACAAAAGGTGTATGACGGCAGCAGCAAGTACGCCACAGCGTTCCGTGCAACGCGCCGTGCCCGGCGCACAAAAAAGCCCCGGACTATGCCGAGGCTCTGATTGTTATGTATTCAATCACTGTTTCATTCTTTGTCTGGCTTTTCTATGCCGAGCCAAACAAGACCGGCAAAGATTAGAATCGCGATGCCCCATCCAATCCAGGTTAAGAATGTCACCAAATCTGACAGCGCTGACACCACCGACATCGAGGGATCCCCTTGCACAAGAAGTATTAGGACTATAACGCATTATCGATGCCACTCAGTAATGCTACTTTCCCAGTGAATGGTAGGAAGTAGCTCATAATCAAGCACCCATGCGCCCGATTTTGATGGGGCGGCGCACTTCACTCCTCCCGTCGGAGATAACCCACCGTAGCAAACAGACAAAGCGTATAGCCAAATAGCTCGCAGCCTTCTTCCACCATATTCTTCACCACGCGGTTGTACCCTTCAAGCATCAACTCATGCCACAGCAGGTGCATACCAAACAGGCGTGAAAATACTAATATGCATAACAGCCCGGAAAACATCACACCATAACTAGGGTGTTTGAAGAAATGGGCTAGTCCACGTAGCGTAGCGGGCAGGTCTTTGAGTGCATAAAGCACACAGAGCAGCGTTACGGATAAGGCAAACCATACCCAGGCACCATGCTGCAGCATATCGAACACAAAATCCATCTCGCGGATCAGCATGCATAGGAAGAAGCCACCGATTAATACCCTGGCATGCCGATGCTCCCCCTGGCGGTAAGCAGAGATAAAAAAGCTGAGGGCAATCGCCGCCAGCATGATCTCTTGGGTTGCCTCGGTGAGTGACGTCTCATAGACGAAGTTATGCAGCCAATGAACGTCAATGAAGATCAGACCCATCAAGAATGCCAGACAGAGACCTGATAGAAGGAAGACACACAGCTTTCTAATAATTATGGATAAATCTTGTTGCATATTAAGAATGATTATCAATTTCAAGGTAGCTCTATACTATTGACCTCAGCCACGGATACCGTGGCAAATAGTGCGTAATGGCGATATTGGCAACTCTATAGAGCACACATCCCCCAAAATAGGCCGCGATAAAATTTTCCGCCTCCCCTCTTGCACTTACCCCGTACCTTCGGTCAGAATAACTGTATACATAAACAGTAAATTTAGGGTTGGGCTATGTTCGTTGAATTGGTGTTTGATAAGCGTAATGTCGCAGGGATCCCGGGTGCCGATGAAATCATCAAGGCCGAGCTGACAAAACGGGTGCATCGCATCTTCCCGGATGCAGAGGTGAAGGTAAAACCCATGCAGGCCAATGGCCTTAACTCGGACGCCAGTAAAAGTGATCGGGAGAAGTTAAACCGTATGCTGGAAGAGATGTTCGAAGAGTCTGACCAATGGCTGGCCACCGATATTTAATGGGTCGTAGGGCGCGGTACATTTACTGCACTCATGGACACACAAAGACAAAAAACCCCAGCATTTCTGCTGGGGTTTCTTATATGGTGCCGGCTACCGGAATCGAACTGGTGACCTACTGATTACAAGTCAGTTGCTCTACCTACTGAGCTAAGCCGGCGAAATCTGTCGGAAGTCGTGTTGTTTCCGTGGGGCGCAATATAATACAGCCAGACTGGAACAATCAAGCGTAATCAACAGATTATTTATCTTATTGATTAAAAAACGGCTTACATGCCGAATTTCTCACCGATGGCCCGTTCTTCACGACTTAATGTCTGATTAATATAGTCCACAAACAGGTCCAACGCCGTGCTCCGCTGCCGCCCCAGTGGTAATTGCAGCTGCAAGGTACGCGGGCTTTGCTGCTCGACAGCAAAAGGTTTAAGGATCAATCCTTGAGGCTGCAACAACAGCATCGCAGTAAACTGACTACAAATAGTGACCGCCAGCGGGGAGCCCTGTAAAAAATGGTACAGCGTCGAGAAGTTATCGCAGGTCAGCACGGGTTCAATGAAGGTGCCCTTCATCTGGCAAGCGATGTCAAACAGCTGACGTACCGTAGAGCCCGGCTCCGGCAAACACACCGGATACTGGCAGAGATCCGTCAGAACCACCTGCCTGTCGGCTAATGGATGCTCCTTTCGCATCAATAACAAGACCGGTGCGGGCCACGAAGCCGCTACCTCAACGCCCCGCTCTGGGTGCAAACTAAACTGCAGCACCATGTCACACTCGCCATTGCGTACCAATCGAGCCAAGGTCTTAGTATCTGCCACCGTCAGCACGAAACTGACAGCCGGGTGCTCCGCACGAAAACGCGCCATCAGTTGTGGCATCAGCATAAAGGCCACCCCGTTGCTACAGGCCACGCGTAGCGCTGTGCGCCGTTCGGCTTTCAACCCTTTGATTTCGGCCACCGCCTGCTCAATATTCAGCAGGCTTTTACGAATATGGTTTTCAAAAATCTGCCCCGCCTCGGTCAGCACCATCCCCCGTGCGTGACGCTCGAACAATGGTGTGCCAACCTGTACTTCCAAGCGCTGGATCTGCCTGCTGATCGCCGACACCGCCACAAACAGTTGTTCACTGGCCGCACTGAGTGAACCACAGTTGGCGACCACCAGAAAAAAGCGAACCTCGCTACTCAACATGCCATCCCTCTCCGTGGTGCAAAGCTTGCCAAACAGCAAACGATCGTTGCTTTTAAAGCAAGGCTTGTTTGTTAAATAGATAATTGTGGCAAACCCCGATTTTAGCTTAGATAACAAACACAACAAGTAAAACAACACAGCGCAGACACAACGGGGAAAATCATCATGACGGGTGAACAGGCCGTCGCTTTGGCGACAGCGTATTTTGACAGTGGCGAATTCCGCCGCATATTGGCACGGCGCATCGCGCTGGCCACCGAAAGCCAGCGGCATGACAACGATGCCGGCATTTTGCTCTACCTCGAACAGGAAATCATGCCGCCGTTACGGGCACTGGGTTTCGAGTTACATCTGTTCGATAACCCGGAAGCGGCCAACCGCCCGTTTCTGATCGCCGTACGCATTGAAGATCCTTCATTACCTACCCTGCTGAGCTATGGCCACGGCGATGTAGTCTTCGGCGATGATGAAAACTGGCGCACCGGCCTTTCCCCCTGGGAACTGAGCGAAGAAGGTGACCGTTGGTACGGCCGTGGCAGCGCGGATAACAAAGGGCAGCACAGTATTAACCTGGCGGCGTTGGAGCAGGTTTTCCACGCACGTGGAGGCAAACTAGGGTTCAACTGCAAGCTGATTTTCGAAATGGGCGAAGAGATCAGTTCTCCTGGGCTAGCGGCTATCTGCCAGCAGCAACGCGAATTGCTGCAAGCCGATCTGTTTATCGCCTCCGATGGCCCACGATTGAACGCCACACAACCTACATTGTTCCTGGGCTCACGTGGCTGCATCAATTTCCGCCTCAGCATTCACGCCAGGGATAACGCCTATCACTCTGGCAACTGGGGAGGATTACTCAGCAACCCCGGGACCCAACTGGCTAATGCCATCGCCTCTCTGGTTAATCGACACGGACAGTTACAGGTTGCAGCGCTGAAACCCGCCCCTCTGGATGACAACCTGCGCGCCATTTTGCGCGATCTCAGCGTTGGCGGCCAAGCGGGCGATCCAGCGATCGATGAAAACTGGGGTGAGGCTGGCCTGACCCCAAGCGAGCGCCTGTATGGTTGGAACACGCTTGAAGTGCTGGCCTATCAAACGGGCAACCCGGCCCGGCCGATGAACGCCATCCCTGGAAGCGCTACGGCGGTATGCCAGCTACGCTTCGTGGTCGGTACCGACTGGCAAAATCTGGTTAACCATATCCAGCAGCACCTGCAATTACACGGCTTTGGCCATGTGGAGGTGGAATGGCTGCAAGGCTCACCGGCCACCAGGCTCAATCCACAAGACCCACTCGTTCCTTGGGCGCTTGAGATCCTGCAACAAACCAGCGGCAAAAAACCCGCATTGCTACCCAACCTGGGCGGTTCGCTGCCTAATGACGTGTTTGCCGATATATTGGAACTGCCGACGTTGTGGATCCCCCACTCTTATCCGGCCTGTGGTCAACACGGGGTCAATGAGCATATGTTGCAATCCATCGCTCGTGAAGGATTGCAGATCATGACTCGCCTGTTCTGGGAGTTGGGCGAAAACGGCAGCACGATCCTGGCACAACGCCGGGCAGGAGAAACCGCATGAGCGCGATAGCCCAACAGGACAGCGTAGCTGTTAAACCCAATTTGTATAAAACGCTGTTTGCCACCTGCATCGGCAACGCGTTGGAATGGTTCGATATCGCGGTTTATGGCTTTTTTGCCAGCTATATCGCCCATGCCTTCTTCCCAACGGAAGATCCGGCCGTTTCGTTGCTACTGACTTTCGGCAGCTTTGGCGTTTCATTCCTGATCCGCCCACTGGGTGCCGTGGTGCTCGGTTCCTATGCCGATCGCGTCGGCCGCAAGAAGGCGCTACTGATGTCCATCAGCCTGATGCTGCTTGGCGGTGCGATCATCACCTTTATGCCGTCTTACGCCACCATTGGGCTGGCGGCACCGCTGATGATCCTGGTTGCCCGATTGATTCAAGGTTTTTCCGCCGGTGGTGAATTTGGCAGTTCAACCGCCTTTCTGGTCGAACACTTCCCGGAGCGCAAGGCGTTTATCGCCAGTTGGCAGTTTGCCACGCAAGGCGCCAGTACGCTGATGGCTTCCGCCTTCGGGTTAGGTATGACCCATTGGCTGACCGAAAGCCAAATCCAGGACTGGGGCTGGCGTATTCCCTTTGCTTTTGGGCTGCTGATCGGCCCGGTGGGGCTGTATATCCGCCGCCATGTGCATGAGCCCGCCAGCTTCGTGCAGCAACAGAAACCCGAAGCACCGTTGAAGATTCTGGTTGGCAAACAGAAAAACCTGCTGCTGGCCATCGGGCTGATGGTGATTTCCACCGCCATCAACTATATGCTGAACTATGTACCCACCTATGCCACCAAAAACCTGAATCTGTCTGGCTCTGCCGCCTTTAGCGCAACTCTGTTAGCCGGTGTTATTTTAACGGTCGTTACCCCGATAATGGGATTATGCGCGGAAAAAGTCGGCCGCCTACCGCTGATGTGGAGTTCGCTGATCCTGCTGCTGCTGACTATTTATCCGGCATTCCTGCTGATGGTGAACCACACCTCGCCAATGATGTTGATGTTAATGGTTGGCTGGCTGGCCTTGTTGAAGTCCATCTACTTCTCGACGGTGCCTTCGGTGATGGCCGATTTGTTCCCGATGGCAACACGGGCCAGCGGTATGGCGATCGGCTACAACGTGGCGGTGACGGTATTTGGTGGCTTTGCGCCGCTGATCTGCACCCTGCTGATCACCGCAACCGGGACCAGCCTGGCACCAAGCTATTATCTGATGATGATGGCACTGCTGAGCGGTTGGGCACTGTTAGGTAGCAGAAAGCATTTGCGTTCGTCCTGATAAACAACCCCAGGCTATTGGAATAATTAGCCTATTTAACCCCTTGAAGGGATCTTCAAGGGGTTAAAAAACCTCACGTCAATTAGCAACCATCGGCACACTGAGGCTCAGGATTGTTAAACAGGATACGAACCAGCAAAGCCCTGGGTTCGCGCAACGGATCATTGCCGATAGCTAACACTCGACCATCATGGGTCGCAGTATATTCTCGAATGGTGTCGCCAAACGCATTACGTTGAACCGCCACCTTCTGCCCTTTGACCACCGAATCGCCGACCTTAACCAGAACCTCGGCAAATCCGCCAACCTCAGCTCGAATCGAGCTCATTTCATTACCGATATAGGTTTTTTGCTCTTTAGCCGTTGTCCCTAATGTTCCGGCTGTCATGCCTTGTTGAACCATCAGGTTACGCACCCCTGTCAAACTACGCGCGATAAGTTCGGGTTGATACAGCTTGGGCTTGCCAATTTCGAGTGTAATGGCAGGGATCTTGTTTTCAACGAAAGTGGTTTCGACAGAGCCTTTCTCACCAGGATCGGCTTTAATCTGGTCCGCCGGGAACAATTCAGCCATTTGCTTCACCTGCGGGTTACGGTAATCCGCATAGATGAACAAGGGATATTCGGTACCCCGGCTCTGCGTGTGCATATCAACGAACAACGTGGCATTGCCCACCCACAAATTATTCCATAGCAGCCAAGCCTGTTGTTCGGCAGCGTTGCCTTTTTCCTTGCCCGGCCAGATCCGGTTGAAATCAACCATATCCCCCCCGTCATTGGCCAACTGCCAGTTTCGGTTATTGGCCAACATGCCGGAAGGATTCGCGCCCACGGCACCGATCACAGTGCCTTTCAACTCTGCGGGATCCAGCTTTTCAAACACCTGCTGTATCACCCGGGTGCCATTTAGTTCATCACCATGGACCGCCGCTTGCAGACCCAGCTTAGGACCAGGTTGTGCGCCTTTGGCCACCATAACAGGAACATACCAATGTTGACCGATCCCATTGCTGGTCCCCTGGAACATGAAGCGATAAACCTTTCCTGCCTCCAGATCGTCTACATCCAACTTGCTGATAACCGGATTACCCTCAATTTTATCTCCGGTATAAACCGTTGCCGCCTGAGCATTAAGCATTCCCGTAAGCAACACCGCCAACATCGTAACCTTATGCATAATCATTCCCTTTAGTATCTGTAGGTAACACGTAAAATATTTTTGATCATTGGTCAACCGACTAGCAAAAGTCGTGCTTCAGGAACAAGACGGGGTGCGCTTGCTAGCGCCTCCAATCGAGATATAGGCGCTTAAAAGCTCCAGGGTATAAACATATTGACCGCGCCCGACACGGCGAGCCAGGGACCAAAGGCTAACGGTTGATTAAGATCTTGTTTCGCCAACCCTCGCTGTATCAGCGTAACCAGCAGCCCACTGGCCGCCGCCACCAAAATCACCTGTGGCAACGCTTGCCAACCTAACCAGGCTCCTAACGCCGACAGTAATTTAAAATCACCATAGCCGAGAGCCTCTTTACCGGTTGCCAGCTTGAATAGCCAGAACACGCTCCATAGGCAGACATAACCTGCCACTGCGCCAATCGTCGCCTGTTCCAACGAGGCAAAATGCCCCTGAATATTGAATAAAAGTCCGATCCACAGCAGTGGCAACGTCAGCACATCTGGCAACAGTTGTCTGTGATGGTCAATAACTGCCAGCGTCAGCAAAAAAGAGAGCAATATCCAGGCGCCTAGCAAGGGGAAACCTAGCGGGAATATAAGCGCCGTCAGCACGAACATCATAGCCGTTGCCACCTCAACCAGGGGGTAGCGCCTTGGGATACGCTCACCACAGCAACGAGCCTTACCCTTTAACAACAGAAAACTCAGCAGGGGTATATTGTCCCTGGCCGCAATAGGATGCTGGCAATGCGGGCAACAGGAACGTGGTAATAGCAGATCAAAGCGCGGTATGGATTCAGGTAAGGGCAGCCCCAGTTGTACGAGCGCCTCACGCTGCCATTGCTTCTCCAGCATCACCGGTAACCGATAAATCACCACGTTCAGAAAGCTACCCACTATGGCCCCAAATATCCCCACGACACACAGCCAGAGGAGGGGAAATGCAACAGTAAAATCCAGTAATAAACTCAAAAAACCTCCCTGCAGTCAGCCAAACCTACCTAACCCTTTTAAGACAGCCTAGCGCCGTTTAAAGTAACCGCCCCTGAACCTGCCAGGGTATCTGCCCCTGATCGTTGGCCCTGCCTAACTGATTTATCAGTGGCCTCATCGCCTCCGGTAATACCGGCCCACGGCGCACCTGACCGTTGAACTGATAGCGCCCGTCAAATCCGACGGTGCCACTCCCCGTCAGGCTCAGATGAGAGGAATCTTGTTTCAACACCAACACCAGAGCCCCTTTTCCATCACAGCTCAATTGGCCTTGCACGTTGGCCAGTTCCAACGCCCCCAATGGAGTCGCCAACTGTGCGTGTTGCCAGTTGACAACACCACCGCCAAGACTCCGGCAACCCGCGGAACTGAACTCTCCTTGTTGCAACCGCAGTCGCAGCTCTCCCTGGGCGGTGATCGGCAAAGGCAACGACAACTGTTGCCGCACAACATCTGCAGGAATAGAGAGTTGCCATTCATGCAGTTGCAGATCCTGCCAACCACGCAGGATACCGGCTCCCTGCCAGCCTTGCGGATCCCTTAGCTCAATCTCCAAGGCTGGCATCCAAGAGGAGAAAGTGAACTGCCAGTTCAGCTTTGCCAGCATAATGTTACGCCAGCTTAACTGGTGCAAACTGCCCTGCCACAGGGAACCAGAAAAGCCACCGACCTTCATATCTGCGGGTATAAAAGCTTGTAATACCCGTGCTGGCGCGTGTCCTCCCAGCAATAGGAGATAACAAGCCAACAAAAGCACGGCCTTTTTGGCTTTAGCGCCCATCACTGCGCTCCAGCATCAGTTTGTTTACCGTCACCCATCCTGGTTTATCGGGACGCATCGCCACCTCAAGCGCCACAATGCGAACGCTATAGCGCTTTTCCAACTGTGTGAGCCAAAGCATCAGGGCATTAAAATCGCCAGATTCCAGCGTGACCGCCAGCCGCTCTCCCTGAGGTTGCATGCGGGTAATGTTCATGTTTTGAGCTGCAGCACTCTGTGCCACCCTGGCCGACAAGCTTAGGGAGGTCTCCTGTATGGGTTGTGTCTCCTGTTGGCGCAAGCGCGGAGCCTGTTGCATCATCCATTCCACCGAGTTTTGTTCACGGGCGATAGTACGCTGCCATTGGCTAGCCTGTTGTTGCCAGGGCAACCACAGTGCGTAGTAGCACAAGCTCACGATAACCAATACACCACAGCCTAATACCAATCCTCGTTCCCGAAGGCTGAGCTGTAGCCAGCGGTGCTTGAGTTCATTCATCCTTTATCCCCAGAGTCAGTCGGCCCTCTACCCCAGTTGGATTCTGCTTGATTTCGCCAGGTTGCACCTGGTAACGCTGCCCTGCAGCAACCTGAAACTGTTCCAACGCCTGAAAAGAGGCCGCCTGTATATCGACTTTCAGCTCTTTACGGCCAGCGTCATAAGACAGCGCCTGGAACCGGATTGCCGAGTTCTCCGCCATCAGCTGTTGCAATTGGCGCATCTGTGCGACTACACCGGCTTGCTCGATAGGCTGTAATTGCTGCAAGTGCTGCTGCATCTGCACGCGCGGATTAACCACCTTTTTATCAGCCGGAAACAGCTGTTGGTAGACCCGCACACTTTCCTGCCGCCAATGTTCAGCCTGTTGCCAAAGTCGGTAATGAGATAGCCCGGCGCTCACACACAGCAGCAGTAAATACCCCGTTAATGCCATCATCACGGTTCGCCATGGGCGTAATCTTGCGCGCCAGGGGCTTGAGCGGGTGAATTCGCCCTGGCGCAGATCGGCTCCGCTCTCGTGCACGCCTTCTGCCGCCAGTTGCAGTAAATCCCGCGGTGGTTGAACACGCCATTCCGGAGGGCTAGCAGTGGATGCTGGTGGTGCGGAGTAGCTTTCAATTACCGGCGGTGCCCACACGGCCAAAAACTCCGATAACCAGGAGGATTCAACAATCATGCCAGCATGCATTTCCCGGCGAAACAGCCATTGATCATTGAGACTGACCGCACTCCAACCGTCGGCGGCCAAGGGTAACGCCAGCACATCTGGCAACATTGCCTGCACCTGCCCCCCCAGACGATCACAACGGGCTATCCACTGATGCATAAGGCTTTTATCAACTACCGCAACGTCACACACATCACCACTTTGCTGCAAAATGGCAAAATGCAGCCGTTCAACCTCCGTTGCCAGTTGCTCCTCCAGCATAAACGGCAGCACTTGCAGACTCTGACGCCTGGCACGACGAGGCAGCGTCACACGATGGAAAACCAACTCGCTCGCAGGCACCAATACCCAGGCAGGATATCTGGCAAGCAGGCTCACCAATTGGTCATCGTTCTCCCCAATAGCCAAACTTCCTCGCTGGTGACCGTCTGCTGAAGCGAAATACCACAGCATTGGCTGTGTTTCATCGCTGGGTAAGCGCAGTATCAACCTGGCTTGCCCACGGGGCTTTCTGTTAGGCATCAAGGCTCCACCATCATGCTTAATCCATATTGCCGCTGTACCACCTGGAAACTGTTACCGGCTTTGCGCAACAGGCTGCGCTGGCTATAGTGAGTCTCCCCCATCAGCACGGTGAAACTGGCTAAAAACAGCTCACTCTTTGTCGTCAACAGCGATCTGACCGTTGAGGTGTCTATGTCCTTCAGGGCAACCTGTGCCAAAAATGCCGTCGTACTGCTCCACCCTTCACGTGGACGCTGTTGTAACAATCGAGTCGCCATGGCTGAAT
Organism: Serratia sp. (in: enterobacteria); assembly: GCF_046715635.1. GTDB lineage: Bacteria > Pseudomonadota > Gammaproteobacteria > Enterobacterales > Enterobacteriaceae > Chania. The sequence continues at coordinate 22,720 of NZ_JBKJYW010000335.1, read as the reverse complement.
CAAGCTCCTTGAGAAATAGCGCCGCCAGTAATGGCCCTTGAGACTCACTCAGGGTATTAACGTTTACCAACAGCGTCTGGGTTGGCAGCGCGCAAACGTAAGGCAAAAGACGCCGATAAAGGCTGGCATCAACCCCAGAGACGGTGCGCAACTCGCTGACATCCTGCATGGGTTGATTGGCGGGCAAGTAAGCCACCGCCTGGGCCATATAGACCTCATCTTCAGCCCCATCAATGCCTGGTTCGCTATCACTGTCTATCCAGTCACGCAGTGCCGCGGCTATCTGCGTCGCACGCAGGGGATCTTCCCCCAGGTTGATTAACAGCTGTCTAAAAACCTGGGTAGGGTAAGGCAATATCGGCTGCATGCCTTCAGTAGCTGCCCCTTGGTTAATCACATTGAGATTAAAGCAGGCCTGGCCATCAACAATCTGCCCAAACACCTCCCCGCCTTCAACGGGGAAACGGCGCTGTTCTTGCGCCCAGTTTTGCGCCAGATGCGTTTTATTAGGTGAGTCCAGCGCGTCTCGTTGCAAAATTTTCACCGCCAGTGCCTCTGCCGAGCGGGCATACCATTTTGCCTGCTGGCGATCCAAATGAGCCGCTGTGCGCAGATAGGTGCGCCCGTTTCGCTCGGCAATGGTCGCAGCAATCGTCACCATCAGCGCCAGGATCAGCAACACCACCAGCAGGGCAACGCCCTTTTGCCGCGCCCTCATTTTTGCCCCACCGTCGTGATCAAAAACAGACGGGTCAATTCACCCACGCCAGCAACCACTAATGTCACTTCAATCCCCTGCGGCAAAACCGACGCGTTGTCCCAACTCTCCCGCCACGTCCCCTCAGCAAAAAAGCGCAGACGAAAGACACTGACCTCATTGAGCAAGACCTTGATCACCTGAGCTTCCCCAACGAGCGGATCCGCATGGGCATAGCTCAACCGCTCTAACTGCTGATGGCGCAGACGATATCCCACCGGTTGTAACTCGGCGCGGGGCAACATCCCCATCGGGTTTTGCCAACCGTTGCGCATGAAAGAGACGCCCCAGTCCTCACTTTGTAATTGATAGCGCGCCGCGGAAAACACACGTTCATTCCCTCTGTGATGGCGAGGGATGATCTGACCGAAATCCCCTTCCAGCTGTATAAAGGCACGTTGAAGCTCAGCCAACCGCTGTGCTTTGCGCTGCGAAATCTCATCATTGCGCATCACCCCCTGCAACACCTGGAAGGCGCTGATGCTCAACGCAGCAAAAATCGCCAATGCCAACAGCATCTCGAGCAACGTGAAGCCCCGCTGGCTACGACAATTCATTCCCGCACCACGTAACTGCGTAAAGAAACCACTGGCGCGGCGTCTTCTTTATGACGCCGCACCTCAACATCCAGTGCCCGTAATTGACCCAGTTCGGTATCAACCCCTTGCCAGCGTAGAGACCATTCCTCGCCAGCATAGGTCACCGTGGTGCCGATCCAGCGCTTTTCCGGCCAGGTTTTATCAAGATGTAACCTGACCTGTTGATTATCCGCCAACCAACTTGCCAGTATTTTTTCCTCCATACGGCCAATGCTGCCAGCCTGCTGTGCCGTGGTTTGCAGCACGGCTAACCCCGCCAAGGCGAAAACGATCAGTGCCACCAGCACTTCGAGCAACGTCATCCCTCTTTGGGTGTTCATTGTGCTGCTCCGTTTGCTGACGAATCGATCGCGCCTGCTGCGTCTACTCGCAGCCATACCAATGGTTGGCTACCCGCCTCACTGAAAACCAGCTCAAACGGTGTAACCTCCCCGCCAGGTAACAGCAAAATATCGGGTTCCGGTGGCGACTCCGCAGCACGCGGCCACTCCTGCCGATCGGGAAAATGCAGCTTGAGCCGGATATCATCAGGCATTTGGCTCCCTAACGCCGCCTGACGGGGTTGCCAATTCTGCCAGACGTAACCTTGCCAACTATCCGAGCCAGAGACTGCCCCCCGTTTTTCAGCAGCCTGACGCTGTAGCATTTGGAATTGCCAGCCGTCTGGTCGAACCTGGATCCCCAGCAACTGGTCATTTTGCACCGCGGCATCCATGGCAAACGCCAACTGAGCCTGAAAACGTTTCAGCTGTAGCTGCGGGTTATTTTGTTGCATGGCCGGAAATGACATGATCACCAAGCTGGCAGCACTCCCGATCAGCAGCACAACCAGCATCATTTCCAACAACGTAAAGCCGCGTTGGCGCACTACTTCTTACCAATCGTCCAGTTACCAATATCATCCTCGGTGTCCGGTATGCCATCGGGCCCATAAGAGAAAACGTCTAACTGACCGTGTTGGCCCGGGTTAAGCAACTGATAGTCTGCCCCCCAGGGATCCTGCGGCAAACGGCGAATATAGCCACCTTGGGGATAACTGCGCGGTTCCGGCTGTGCCGAGGGCTTGGTCACCAATGCCTGTAACCCTTGTTCGGTGGTGGGATATCGACTGTTATCCAGCTTGTACATATCCAACGCGCTCTCCAGCGCGACAATATCGCTGACGACTTTCTGATGGTCCGCCTTCTCTTTGTTTCCCATCAGATTAGGCACTACCAGACTCGCCAGGATGCCCAGGATCACAATCACCACCATAATTTCCAGCAGGGTAAAACCTCGCTGACGTTGTTGCCGCATTTTTCTCTCCGTTATTTGCAGATTGAATTTACATACTCATCAAGGTATTTAATTGCAGGATTGGCTGCAGGATCGCCAAAACGATAAACAGCACCACGCCCGCCATACTCACCACCAACAAGGGCTCAAAAAGTCCCAATGCCAACTGCATTTGGGCAGTAAACTCCCGATCCTGATTGTCTGCCGCACGTTCTAACATGCTGTCCAATTCCCCACTGCGTTCACCGCTGGCGATCATATGCCGCATCATTGGGGGAAACAGCGCAGTGATTTCCAGGGCCCGATGCAGGCTCACCCCCTCGCGCACCGATTCCGTTGCCAGTGACAGTTGGCGGCGCGCATATTCATTGGTTAATACATCTCCGCTGATGCGCATCGCTTGCAGCAATGGCACCGCGCTGGCATTGAGGATGCTCAGCGTTCTGGCGTAACGGGCAGTATTGAGCCCTCGTGCGATGCGTCCGATCACCGGGAGGCGCAGCAACTGCCGATGAAAAGCAATGCGCCGTGCTTCTTGGCGCAGCAACAGACGCATCAGCATCGGTGCCAATAACATCAACAACAGCACCCAAGGGCCAAAGGCTCGAACTCCGTCACTCAGCCCCATCAGCACACGCGTTGATAGCGGAAGTGCCTGCTTCATGTGAATAAACTGTTCCACCACCTTGGGCACGACGGCGGAAAGTAAAATGGCGATCACGCTGATGGCTACCACCGTCAGCACACAGGGGTAGATCATCGCCTGCAGGATACGAGCTCGCATTTGCTGGCGCTGCTCGGTGTAATCTGCCAACCGGTTCAGAACCAGATCCAGATGACCAGAGGCTTCACCCGCCGCCACCATCGCACAGTACAATCGCTCAAAACTGGTGGGGTAACCGCTCATGGCCTCCGCCAAGGAATGCCCCTCCAGTACTTTGGTACGCACTGCGGCCATCAGGCTGCGCTGGCGGGGTTTTTCACTCTGTTTTGCCACGGCATCAAGCGCCTCCTCCAAGGGTAAGGAAGCGGCAACCAAGGTCGCAAGTTGACGAGTCAACAACGCCAGATCGGCACTGCTAATCCCCCGGCCCCATGAAAGACGCCGCCCGCTTTGGGCCTGCTGCCGCTCGTCCTGCCCTTCATCCAGGCTTACAGGGACCAACCCCTGTTCCCGTAAAAGTTGACGGGCATGGCGGGCTGAATCCGCTTCCTGCACTCCCCGCCGTTTTTTGCCGCGCTCGTCTAACGCCTGATAATGGAATAGAGCCATGTCACCCCTCTTCCTGAGACTGGCTTTCGGTCACGCGGATCACCTCTTCCCAACTGGTCTCGCCCGCCAACACTTTTTCCAATCCCCCCTGGCGTAATGTCTTGTACTCATGACGTAATTGACGAGCAATCGTGAATTCACTCTCTCCCTGATGGATAGCCGTACGCACTCGGTCATCAATCAGCAGCAGCTCATGAATACCAGTACGCCCACGGTAACCGGTAAAATTACACTGCGAGCATCCTTTCGCCTGCCATAATGAGGTTCCGGGTAAAATCCCCATCTGATCGGCCAGGACCGGATCGGCGGCGTAAGTTTGACGACAATCGGGGCAGAGTGTACGTACCAGTCGCTGTGCGAGCACGGCCAGTAATGAGGTGGAAAGCAAAAAAGGCTCGATGCCCATATCCTGCAGCCGCGATAAGGCCCCCAGCGCGCTGTTGGTGTGCAGCGTGGAGAGTACCAGGTGCCCGGTCAGTGATGCCTGAACCGCAATCTGAGCGGTTTCGCTGTCGCGGATCTCCCCGACCAGCACCACATCAGGATCCTGACGTAGAATGGCTCGCAAACCGCGAGCAAATGTCATATCTACCTTGGGGTTTACCTGCGTCTGGCCGATACCCTCGAGTTCATACTCGATCGGGTCTTCGACCGTCATGATATTGCGTTCGCTGGCATTGAGGCGGCTCAATGCTGCGTAGAGGGTGGTACTCTTACCCGAACCTGTAGGACCGGTGACGAGGATAATGCCATGTGGCCGCTGGATCAGTTCATCGATCTGCCGCCGATTATGTGAAGACATGCCAAGCGCGGCGAGATCCAGACTGACGCTGTTTTTATCCAGTAAACGCAGAACGATTCGTTCACCATAATTAGACGGTAAGGTCGAAACCCGCACATCAATGGCTCGGCCACCGATTCGCAGTGCCATGCGCCCATCCTGGGGGATCCGCTTCTCGGCAATATCCAGCCGTGCCATGACCTTGATGCGCGATATCAATAAAGAGGCCAACCGACGCTGAGGGCGCAGAATTTCACGCAACACGCCATCAACCCGGAAACGGATCTGCAAATGGCGTTCATAGGTTTCGATGTGGATATCCGATGCTTTATCCTTGATGGCTTCAGTCAGCATCGCGTTGATCAGACGGATAATAGGGGCATCATCATCGGCATCCAGCAAGTCGTCGCTGTCGGGTAGTTCTTCTGCCAAGGTATAAAAATCCATTTCATTGCCGATATCGGTCATCATGCGTCGCGCCTCTTTCGAATCGCGCTGGTAGCTGATCACCAATTGTTTCTCAAACTCTTCACCCGACACCGTACTGATAGTCAGCCCACCCCCGGCAACCCTACGCGCCTCAAGCAATGCTGTGGCGGTGGTTTCCGCCAGACGGAGTACACGGCACCCAGCATGATCCCGCAACAGCAATATGCGTTGCTCGCGCGCATAGGCAAATGGCAACTGCGGGCGTAATTCACTCAGGTCCTCGGGGAGGGTATTCATCGCCCCCCCGTTGAATAGAATGCGCTGATCGCGGCATTAACCTGGCGGAAAGTGGCACCGTTTTGATCGGGTGGCAACTTCAATACCTCGTTATTCAGCGTGGCTGCGCTCCCTTGTTTGCCACGCTGTTGGTCTTGTTCCTGATTAAAAGCCTGATACTTTTCTGAGGAGGCACGGCGATACTGATCACGATCACGGATGATCGACGGGCGAATGAACAGCATCAGGTTGCGTTTGGAAACCTGTTTGCTGTTGGAGCGGAACAGATAGCCCAGCACCGGGATATCCCCCAGCACCGGAACCTTGTCCGTGCTGTCGCGGACGGTTTTATCCAGCAAGCCACCCACCACCACGGTTTCGCCGCTGCCTACCAGCACCGCGTTATTGACCGTGCGGGTATTAAAGGTCGCCCCCAGATTAGCACTGCTGCTGGAAGCCGCATCAGCCACACTGGAAACCTCCTGCTCGATCTCCAGCAGCACTGAGTCCCCTTCGTTGATCTGCGGTTTGACCTTCAGCTTAATGCCGACGGTTTTACGCTCCACCGTGTTGAAGATATTATCGCCCGACGTCGTTTGCGAGCCGGAGAGGACAGGAACCTCCTGGCCGACATTGAACGTCGCCTCCATGTTGTCAAGCGTGACAATGCTCGGTGTCGCCAGAATGTCATTCTTGCTACTGCTGGAAAGCGCGGTCAGCAGCATGGCCCAATTGCCCTGATAAAAACCGGCAGCAATACCGTTAAAACTGCTGAGAGCGCTGGCCAGGGTACTATTCACCGTCCCGTCCTGATTGTATTGATTGGCACCGGCAATCGCCGTGGTGATAGGCAAACCGGTATTGGTGAACTGCGTCACTCCGGCATTCTTGTTAGCCCACTGGATCCCCAGGTTCAAACCATCGGCGTCTTGTACCTCTGCGATAATCGCCTCCACCAGCACCTGTGCACGGCGAATATCCAACTGAGCTATCACCTTTTCCAGATCTCGCATGACATCCGGAGCCGCCGTCAGTATCAGTGAATTGGTTTGCTCATGCGCTTTGATGGTGATGTCTTTACGCAGCGCTTCCGCCGGCTTGGCATTCTGTTGCTCACTTTGAATACTGGTACTGACGCCAGTCAACACCTCAACCAGATCGGTGGCTTTGGCATACTTCAGGTAAATCACTTTGGTATTACCCTGCACGGCCTGCTCACGATCCAGCTGCTTGATCATGGCAATAATCCGCTGGCGGGAGTTGGGTTCTCCGCTGACCAGGACCGAGTTGGTTCGCTCATCCGCAACAAGATTGGCTACCATCAGGCTTGGCATCGCTGATTTGCTGGCATCCTTGGTTAATTCGGTGACCAGTTTGACGACTTCAGCAGCAGACGCATAGGCCAGCGGTACCGTTACCACACTACGGTCGCCTACCTTGTCAACCCGTTCAACAATCGCCATCAAGCGTTTGATCACCGCCGCACGCCCGGTCATCAGCAATACGTTGGAAGGCTCATAATGCACAACACTGCCAGCCCCAGCGTTATCGTTCAATTGACGGAGTAACGGGGCAAGATCGCGTGCCGCCACGTTATTGACCGGCACGACACGTGTCACCACTTCATCACCCTCGCCCGGCTGGGCATCGCTGGCTACCGGCACCGCAGCGGTTTTCGCATCCTTGGAACGCACCACTTTCAACACGCCGTTACGCATATCCACCACGGCAAAGCCATAAACGTCCAGCACGCTGAGGAAGAACTGGTAATACTGCTCCTCATTGAGCATGTCATAACTGCGTACGGTGATAGTGCCGCGCACGGCAGGATCGATAATCACCGTTTTATTCAGATTCTTGCTGACCGTATTTATAAACTCCTGAATATCCGTGCCCTTGAAGCTGGCAGAAAACTCGGCACTCCAGCCCTGCCGAGTACCAAGCAGCATCACCGCCAGTAGCACAATGCGTAAGCTCCTGATTATTTTTGTATTTAACAATTAGTCATCTCCAAGAGCCAAATAGATATCCTGTAACTGCCCGCCACGCTCAACGGTAAGATTTAGTTCACTGAGTTCTGAAAGCTGTTTCAATGCCTGTTGAGCCTGCTGTGCATCGCGCAGATCCAGGCCATTAAGCGCTATGGCAAGATCGTTTTCATGCAGCCCGACCTTGCGGAATAACTCCCCTTGTTTTCCCGGATTGAGTCGATAGCCGATGAGTTTGTCATCCACCATCACCGGTGAGATATTCAGGTAATTAAGAATGCTTTGCGGCTGCTTTTGCAGCTGTGCCTTGAGCTGCGACGCTGAGGTTTTTTTGTCACTTTTAGCGGCCTCGGGTTGCTCACTGAACAACAACAACGATTCATAATTCCCCTGATAGGAGATAACGATACGATCGGCAAAAATTGACGCAATTCGGGCGTCATAACCAGGCACCTTCTCCCCCACGCCAAGGCTGAACTGTTTGCTATCTTTGGCGATAATGGCGATGGAACGCTCTGAACTGGGGCTGGCGACAATGCCGGTCAGGTTTAGCTTGAGAGAAGAAGGCGGTGCGTTACGCAGGGTTTGCTCAGAGACCGAATGCTCAGTGGCGGAAGATGAGGGTGCCGAAGTACCAAAGAGGGTGAAGCGGTAACGTTCAGACTCACCTCCACCGCTGGTTGTTACTGGTGCGAAGTCTGCTTTGGATAAGCGTACGGGGGATATTTCAGGGGGCAGGAGCCCGTGCCAGGTGAGCAAGGCTAGTTGATTGCAAATCAACAGTGACAGCACGCATAAAGCCCATCGCGGCGTTAACAGCCTGACAGTAGCCTCTCTGCATACCGATAACAATACAGAAAATCGCATCTTGCCTTCCTTTGCCTGCTTCTCTGTTTACGCCAGCTAGAAGTTCACCGATATCAGTCAATCGGTGGGCATATCGTTGGGGGCATTGTCGTTTGAGAATATGTAAGGTTATGACTGAAACCTTACAACTCAGTACCTCTGTCAGCCCTTACGTTTCTGAATACATCCTCTCAGAAGTGGTTACTTTATACATACTCCCCTCAATAATAAATCATTATTTTTACTTATCGAAATAATTTATCTTTCTGTTTTTATAGCTATTTATTTCTTAATCTCGCTAGCATAAAAGCGGTTTGACCTGTTTTATCTCCCTCCTCTAAACGTCGGTTCCTCCTTCCACCTACGCCCCTCCTCCTCCTAAAGCAGGAGGATGCTCCTCCTCAGTATGCAATATCTAATACCACTGCTTTACACATTGATACGATTTTTTACTTTCTATAATGTAAGCCTGATAGGGAATTTAGAATGCTGAAAAATACCTGTAATGCCCTACTTTTCGGCTCGCTTGTCATATTGAGCGGCTGTGATAATAATAATTCTTCAGACGTTAGCCCCGATACCAACAACCAAGAGCCGATTGCACGCCTGCCTGACATAGCCATGCCTGGCGAAGCCGTCATGGCAGGAGAAAACCAGGCGGTAATTCATCTGGTCGATATTGCTGGTATCACCAGCGGGTCCGCCGCTGATTACAGTACCAAGAACCTGTTTTTGTGGAATAACGACACCTGTGACGCCCTGGATAACCCCTCGGGGGACTGGAGTGACACCAGTACAACACCGACAGGCAGCGACAGTTATGGCCCGTATTGGGTGCTACCACTGACCAAAACCACTGGATGTATCAACTTCATTTTGCGTGATGGCACCAATAAGCTGATTGATGCGGATATGCGTTTATCGTTCAGTGATTTTCCGGACAGGACCGTTTCTACCCTTGCAGGTAGCAGCACGCTTTATGATACCCGTGCCGAAGCTTTCCGCGCGGCCTTCGGGGTGGCTCTGGCCGAATCCCATTGGGTAGATAAACACACCCTGCTGTGGCCTGCCGCGGAAGGGAAACCTATCGTGCGTCTGTACTACAACCACAGTGGCAAAGTGGCTGCCAACAGCGAAGGGAAATTTACCGATCGCTATCTTTCTCTGACACCGACCAGCATCAGCCAGGAACTGGGTTCACGCTTCCCTCACCTTTCGGGTTATGCCGCCTTCAAGTTGCCGGATAATGCCAAAGTAGACGAACTGCTGAGCGGCGAGACCGTCGCCCTGGCCGCCAATCAGGACGGCATCCTTATTTCAGCGACTCAGGTACAGACCGCTGGCGTTCTCGATGATCGCTTCTCAGCCGCAGCGGAAGGCCTGGAATATGGTGCTCTGCTGACCGATTCTGGCGTCACTTTCCGTGTCTGGGCACCAACGGCCCAGCAGGCAGAACTGGTGATCTACAGTGCGGATAAAAAAGTCATTGGTAGCCATCCGATGACCAGAGATAACGATTCCGGTGCCTGGTCATATCAAGGAAGTCACGACCTTAAGGACGCTTTTTATCGTTACGCCCTGACCGTTTATCATCCGCAATCGCGCAAAGTGGAGCAGTATGAAGTCACCGACCCATACTCCCATAGCCTCTCCACGAACTCCGAATACAGCCAGGTCGTGGATCTCAATGACAGCGCGTTGAAACCAGAAGGCTGGGACGGTCTGACAATGCCACACCTACAGACCAGCCAGGCTGATATTGCCAAGATGGTCATCCATGAGTCGCATGTCCGCGATCTTTCCGCCTGGGATCAGACCGTTCCTGAACAGGTACGGGGTAAATATCTGGCGTTGACTGCCAGTGACAGCAATATGGTGCAGCATCTCAGACAGCTTGGGCAAGCTGGCGTAACCCACATTGAATTGCTACCGGTGTTTGATCTGGCAACCGTTAATGAGTTCAACGACAAAGTGGCGGATCTCACCCATCCATTCAGTCGGCTTTGTGAACTGAACAGCGCCGTTAAGCAAAGCCGTTTTGCTGGCTACTGTGGGAGTTCAACCTCCATCGGTGATGTACTTGACGAACTGAAACAAAATGACAGCCAGGACAATCCGCAGGTGCAGGAATTGAATGGCTATGTGGCCCAGACTGACTCCTACAACTGGGGTTATGATCCGTTCCATTACACGGTGCCTGAAGGTTCTTACTCTACCAATCCCGAAGGCACTGCCCGCATCAAAGAGTTTCGTACCATGGTGCAGACCATCAAGCAGCAACTGGGCATGAACATCATCATGGACGTGGTTTATAACCATACCAATGCGGCTGGCCCAACGGATCGCACCTCGGTGCTGGATAAAATCGTGCCCTGGTATTATCAACGCTTGAATGAAACTACGGGCAGTGTAGAGTCGGCCACCTGCTGTTCCGACTCGGCCCCCGAACACCGGATGTTTGCCAAACTGATTGAAGACTCTCTGGTAGTCTGGAGCCGAGACTACAAGATTGATGGATTCCGCTTTGACCTGATGGGCTATCATCCGAAAGCACAAATCCTGGCGGCCCGGGAGAAAGTAAAATCGGTGAACCCCAACGTTTATTTCTTTGGTGAAGGTTGGAATTCTGGTCAGGACGATCGCTTCGAAATCGCTTCGCAGATCACGTTAAAAGGCACCGGTATTGGCACCTTCTCCGATCGTCTGCGTGATGCTGTTCGCGGAGGCGGCCCGTTTGACTCTGGTGATGCCTTGCGTCAAAACCAGGGGGTGGGTAACGGCGCTGGAGTATTGGCTAACGAATTAACCCAGCAAAATGAGGATACCGTGCGCCATCTGGCCGATCTGACCCGTCTGGGCATGGCCGGCAACCTGGCTGAATTCCTGCTGATCGATAAAGACGGCTCCGTCAAGAAAGGTAGCGAAATTGACTATAACGGGGCGATTGGGGGTTATGCCAACGATCCGACCGAAGTGGTCAACTATGTTTCCAAACACGACAACCAAACCTTATGGGATATGATCAGTTACAAAGCCGCACGTGAAGCCGATCTCGCTACTCGCGTACGCATGCAGGCGGTGTCACTGGCCACTACGTTGTTGGGGCAAGGGCTGGCATTCGATCAACAAGGCTCAGAACTCTTGCGTTCCAAGTCATTTACCCGTGACTCATATGATGCAGGGGACTGGTTCAACCGTGTGGATTACAGCTATCAAGACAACAACTTCAACGTTGGTATGCCCCGCATGAGCGATGACGGTGACAACTATTCGCTGATCGCCAGCGTAAAAGATGCTGTTGCCACACCTGGCCAAACAGAGATCGCGCAGATGACCTCGTTCTATCAGGAACTCACCCAACTGCGCCAATCTTCGCCTCTGATTGCCTTGGGTAGCGGCCATGAAGTGATGAAGCGTGTCGATTTCCGTAACACCGGCGCAGAACAGCAACTGGGCTTACTGGTGATGACCATTGATGACGGCATTCAGGCTGGCAACGATCTTGATCCACAAGCCGATGCGTTAGTCGTTATCATCAACGCAGCGCCGGAAGCCAGAACGCTTGATGACTTTACCGGTGAAAACCTCACCCTGAGCGCGATCCAACAAAACCTGGGAGACCGCTCACTCGCCTCCGGCGTCAATATTACCGCAGAGGGCAGCGTTACATTACCAGCCTGGTCGGTGGCCTTGTTGGTCAAACAACAAGTCGCTGCCCAAGGTGCAGGTTTGCCTGTAAGCAGTAAATAAAACGGTCCGTTTCGGGTCACTATCAGGTGGCCCGAAACGAGATGTTAAACCAACTAAGTCACATCAATCCCGAATATAAGTACAATGCTATTGACCCGAGTTTTCTGGCAGGATATACCCTTCATAATTTGGCGTTGCCCCCTGCGTTGGCGACACGCCAATAAACAACCTCTGGCTGTAGAAATCAGCGTTAATTAAAGGTTCAGGGATGTGGACAATAAATCGATAGTAGAGCCAGAAGTCAGCGTTCAGCCAGCCAAGGGGCTGTTTATTCCCCGCTTTCTGCTGCCAGTGTATGCATTGTTGTTAATAGCGATAGGTTGGTTTTCCGGACAGCACTGGAGTAACAACGAAGCTTTCGCTGCCCCCGCGTTGACTCAAATTGCCCCCTCTGCCGCGATAAAAACGGAGATGCCCAGGCATACGGTCACCAACGCTGATACAGAAACTGCGCATGATGAAAATAAACCGGCGCAGCAAGTGGGATCAGATAACAAAGTCCTCCCCTCCTTAGCCAGTGATGAATTAACCCCTTTAAGATACAGCGCGCACGTTTACGCATCGGAAGATGACAAACGCAGCATCACGCTGAACGGTCAGCGTTATCAGGAAGGAGACAGCCCTGCCCCCAACCTTACGATTGAGCAAATACAACAGGACGTGACCATCTTTAACTTCAATGGCGATGTATTCACACTTGACGCGTTAGAGGATTGGCCGGGCGGCAAGGTGGATAGAGAAAGCGCCGCCGAAGGATCAGAATAAATCTTACCACTAGCCCGTACACTTGGCGCAGGGCATCAAGTTGGTGTCACTAACTGCTTCTTTCTGCACGCAGTTCGTCGGTAAAAGGTGCCAACAGGCTGTTAAAGCTGCTGCACTTAGTTTGTTCCGGCGTATTGTCTCTCATCAGGCTTTGATAAATTTCCTCACTACGCTGCGGCAAAGCCCCGTAGCCAGCGTTATTCCAGCCTCGTTGCTTGGCGACTTTGTAGGCAACCTTGTCAATGACCGCATCGCTGGGTAAATCACTACGATTGCACTTATATTTCAGATACTTGGTACTGGCAATCACTGAAGCCAGTTGTTCTACCTGTTCAGTAAAGGCGACCGGATCCTTTTGCAGAGAAGAACGTGGTTGCTGACAACCCGCCGTTACCAGCAAAAGCAGCACAGGGACAAGACGAAAAATTTGAGTTAACTGCATGATAATAATAATCTTATCTTGATTAAGTGGTTCTATTTTAACAAATCCCCCAGCACTGTCACTTGCTAGAGAGAAAAGTTTTCCTTATTGCGATCCCGCTTGCAGATTCATTTTCAGTGCTTTGCATTTTACTTCGTAGCCACACATTTACTGGGGTTTACAGCGGATTTTGCAAACTGTAGAGCAAGATAAGGCAGGGGCTAGCGGCAATCACTCACCTGATAGCAAACTATGGGAAGATCACATCGTGAAAAACGGATCCCTCAAATACCTGTCCAATACCAGGCAAACAAGAGCAACGGCAGTCAACATCCAATGGCATACCGAGAAACACTAAAAACAAAAAACCCCAAGCTCTTACGAGCTTGGGGTCAGTATTTGGCGGAAGGACAGAGATTCGAACTCTGGGAGCTGTTACACTCGACGGTTTTCAAGACCGTTGCCTTAAACCACTCGGCCATCCTTCCAATGGGCGCAGATATTAACGGTACCGTTATGAAATGTCTATCGTTTTCACGTAAAAAAATGCGTCGAAACGTTCGTTCGCTTAAATTTCAGGCCGATTGCGGTTAAAAAAACCAGAACCCCGCATCAGCGAGGCTCTTTTCGAACAATAAGCAGGCGGTTATTTAGGTTGGGTATCGTACTCTGAACAACTCTGATAACCCTTGTTCATCACGTGGCCCGTGTCGTTGAAGCTGACAAAATAAGTCTGTGCTTTTCCATCCCGTGGTGCCACGGCATAAGTATCACAGGTGCCCTGTGCATGGATCAGGCTAGCAGAGGTCGATGGTGGCCCGGCAATGGCGCGCACTTGCTGTTTCGTCATCCCGACTTTTACATCGCTTACCACAGGCTCGTTCACATAGCTCGCGGCCCTGTCGTAAGTGGTACACCCAGTCAGTACGGTAAATAGCGCCGCAGTACATACGGCCAAAACCAGTTTCTTTGTCATAGCTTTTCTCCTTAGCATGCTTATTGTTATCTAAGTGTAGAAGCTAAAAGGCTTTTCTGCCAATAATGCTTTGCCGCGGTTAATAGTTGGCCCAGATGCCCGGCGTCACCAACTCCAACAGGTGGCCATCCGGATCGCGGAAATAAATGCTCTCCGCGCCTTGTTCCCAATGCATACGCCCTTCTATCTCAATGCCGTGTTCGGCCAACTGCTGCTCCCACAGGGGTAACTGGGCCTTGCTCACGGCCAAGCCGAGATGCTGTGGGCCGTTGCCGTCATGAGGAGGGATATAACCTTCAGGATAGTGAACGCCGTTCAGCGAATCCCCGGCAACAAACAGCAGCAATACGCTTTGGTCGGAGATGTTATAGGCCCGGAAACGTTCATTAGCTACCATTGCTGGCAGTTGCAACACCTGCTGATAGAAGGCAGCGGCACGTTCGATATCGTTGACATACAGCACCGTCTCAATCACCCGCTCAATCTTCAGTTCCATACCCACCTCCTGATTTATCAACTTATCAACAGGGTAGGCAGGTACGGGCTCAGCAGAATAGCAATCAGTGCCGCGTGAAGATCAATCTGTGCGGCTGGCGTACGGGCAAAAAAAACGCGGCCCGAAGGCCGCGTGGTCACATTCACGGTATTGCTTAGAACTGGTAAACCAGGCCTACAGCAACCACGTCGTCGGTATTGATACCGGCTCTGTCGGTAAATGTGCTGTCATCCAGCAGGTTGATTTTGTAGTCAACGTAGGTGGACATGTTTTTGTTGAAGTAGTAGGTTGCACCCACATCAACATATTTCATCAGGTCTTGGTCGCCGTAGCCGCCGCCGATGTCCTTACCTTTAGACTGCAGGTAAGCCACGGAAGGACGCAGGCCGAAGTCGAACTGGTACTGTGCAACCACTTCGATGTTCTGTGCCTTGTTCGCGTAACCATACACAGAGCTATTGTTGCTACCGAAGCGGGTAGCGTTGTAGGACTGGGTATACATCGCTGCCAGGTAGACGTTGTTGGCGTCGTATTTCAGACCACCGCTATAGGCTTCAGCTTTGTCACCACGGCCCAGAATGGAAGAGTTGCCGTTAGGACCGCCGTTCTGATCGTTAGTACGGTCAGAGCTGAAATAGGCCGCAGCGGCGCTGATACCGTAGCCCAGATCGTAGGAAGCGGACATGCCGTAACCGTCACCGTTCTGGTTCAGGACATCACGGCCATTGTTGCTTTCTTCACCGTTGCCGTTTTTACCCTGATACTGCAGGGCAAAGTTCAGGCCATCAACCAGACCGAAGAAGTTATTGTTACGATAGGTCACTACCCCGTTGGTACGTTGGAACAGGAAGTTGTCCGCGCCATAGGTATCGCCACCAAACTCAGGCAATACGTCGGTCCATGCGCCGATGTCATACATCACACCGTAGTTACGGCCGTAATCCAATGAGCCGTAATCGCCGAATTTCAGACCAGCGAAGCCCACACGGGTGAAGGCATCATTTTCAGCTTCGGTTTTATTCAACTGAACCTGATATTCCCACTCACCATAACCGGTCAGTTGATCGTTGATCTGAGTTTCGCCACGCAGGCCAAAACGCATGTAAGACTGATCGCCGTCGGTTTTATCGTTGTCAGAAAAATAGTGAAGACCATCGATTTTACCGAACAAATCCAGTTTATTGCCGTCTTTGTTGTAGATTTCTGCTGCACCTGCTGTGCCTGCCACCAACAGAGCTGGGACGATCAGGGAGAGTACTCGAAGTTTCATCGTTATTATCCTCTTAATTATGTCGAGCTACGGCCACTGCTCTTCTGAGCATTATTAGCGCGACTGTGAATCACCATTCTGGTAACAAGGGCTATATTAATCCAGAAAGAAAATGATACCAAGTATCCGATAGTGTTTCATACCCATATTTAAAGGTTTCAAAATGTAAACATCCGCGAACTTTAACAAAAACTTACCGACAAAGCCAATAAGGCACCCAAAGATAAAAAAATAAATTAAACCTTAAAAAACAACAAAATATACAAATCTTTATAAAAACAAAGATAACAGTACAAAAGTACCAGACAATAAGCACGTTGTGCCAAAAACCGTTTCAACACCTGGCGCTATAATCATCCCGCTATCATCATTATTTTCATTATTACCTTCATTATCCGTATGATAATTTTTGTAGTTACGACCGGCCTCAGGCCGGTTTTTTTATATCCAAAATCCGCGCATTAGCCGGTGCAAAAAGCATTTTATGCACAAATTTAATCACAGCGAGATATCATAAACATGAACAATCACCGCACTAATAGCTAAATTAATCATAAATACCCCGCCAGAAAATTAACCAATGGATAATTAACCCGCACCCATCGATTAAATAACCCGCAACCACATACAAAATAAAAATGGTTCCTCCATAAATCCCCACGCTAATAGATTTGTTACCTTGCGAAACTATTTCACCCTCGGTAGCGCGTGGTCTAACACCGATTCTCTCCCCTAATAGGCTACACGGTTAACGCGAATCCTTTCGACCCCGATCACAGATTGTGATAAAAACAGGGGTTCATTTAAGCCACTACCCAGAGCCGATCCCGATACCTACATGACAGTTACTTGCAACGAACAAAGTAAGCCCGGTGTACCCGAGCAGAATGCCACCCGCCTGGCCTTTTTTATCGCCGGGCTGGCGATGGCTACCTGGGCGCCGCTGGTGCCTTTTGCCAAAACGCGCATCAGCATAGATGATGGCTCATTAGGCCTGCTGCTGCTGTGCATCGGGGTCGGGTCGATCATGGCGATGCCGTTGACCGGGCTATTGACCGGCAAATTTGGTTGCCGACGTGTGATCCTATTGGCAGGTATCGCCCTGTGCATCGATTTGCCGCTGCTGGTGCTGATGGATTCCACCTTGGGGATGGCATTAGCGTTACTGCTGTTCGGTGCGGCACTGGGTATGATTGACGTTGCCATGAATATTCAGGCCGTGGTGGTCGAACGCGCCAGCAATCGTGCCATGATGTCCGGCTTTCACGGTTTCTTCAGCATTGGCGGGATCGCCGGTGCTGGTGGGGTCAGCGCACTATTATGGCTGGGGCTAGGCCCGCTACAAGCCACTCTGATCGCCGTCGTCGCCATCCTGGTTCTACTGCTGATTGCCAGTAAAAACCTGCTGCGTGAAAGCGGCGGAGATAAAGAGGGCCCGATGTTCGTTCTGCCACGTGGTTGGGTGATGTTCATTGGCCTGCTGTGCTTTATCATGTTCCTGGCAGAAGGCTCAATGCTTGACTGGAGCGCGCTGTTCCTGACCACCCTGCGCGGGATGGATCATAACCAGGCAGGGTTGGGGTACGCTTTGTTCTCCATTGCCATGACGATCGGCAGGCTGAATGGCGATCGCGTGGTCAATGCCATGGGCAGATATCAGGTGCTGTTGCTGGGTAGCCTGTGTGCGGCCATCGGCCTGGCGCTAGCCATTGCCATTGACAGCGCCATAGCCTCCTTGATTGGTTTTATGCTGGTCGGCGTCGGGGCATCCAATGTGGTCCCTATTCTGTTTAGTGCTGCCGGGAATCAACGCGTCATGCCTGCCAACCTGGCCATCGCTTCGGTCACCACGGTAGGCTATGCCGGTATTCTGGCTGGCCCGGCAGTGATCGGGTTAATCGCCCAGGTCTCCAGCCTGACGTTTGCCCTGGCCTGTGTCGTTGCATTACTGCTGATCGTCACTGCCAGCGCCAAAGCGGTCACTCGCTAATTTCAGGAATGCGTAGCCATGTTGCAAGATAGACAACTGACCATTAACTCCCGCTACATCACCCGCAGCTTTTGGCTGTTTATCGTGCTGCTGGCCATGGCCATTGGGCTGTACAGTTACAACTACACCAACGCCTATCTGACGGAGAAAAAACATGCCGTCAACACCATCGCCAATATGCTGCAAAAGCGTATCGACAGCTACCGCTCTCTGACCGAGCAAATCTACGACAAATTTGGTAATAGCGCGTCGCTTCCTATTGAGAGCAACCTGCAGGAAACCCGACTGCGTCCGGATGTGTATTATGTTGAGAAGCGACGCAGCAAAACCGATGCGGTCATTTTTGGCAACCACGACAACGCCACGCTGGCTACGGTTGCCAATATCTCGGACTTCCTGGATAACCGCTGGGGAACCGAGACCGAAAACTATGCGATGTATTTTCTCAACGGGCAAGATAACAGCCTGAGCCTGGTGACGACCCAATCGCTGAAAGAACTGACCTCGCGGTTGAAAGAAAACTACCTGACCACGTCGGTGTCAGACCGCCGCACCGAAATGCTGCAACAGGCCAATATGCTGGACGAACGCGAGAGTTTTTCCGGCCTGCGCAAACAGCGCTTCCAGAACGCCTATTCGTTTTCTATCCGCACCACCTTTAACCAGCCGGGGCATTTGGCCACGGTGATCGCCTTCGACCTGCCGATTAACGATATCATTCCGCTTAATATGGCCCGCTCTAACTTCCTGCTGCTGCCCGATGATGAAGAGATCGACGACAGCGTGGCGCCGAGCGAAACGGCAATCAACGCCCAGGCCGCCTTGAAAGGCAGTTGGGTTGAATTCAGTGTTTCCTTGCCCAACTCGCCGTTGCAGTTGATTTACCGCGTTTCAGCTTTCAATCTGGCGATTGACCTGCTGCGCAATAACATCTGGCTACTGGCGGTCAATCTGCTGTTGCTGACGCTATCGATGGTGGGCATTTATTTCCTGCGCCAACAATACATCCGTCCCAGCGAAAATATCGCCGCCGAGCTTGAGCTCCAACGTTCGCTCAACCAGGAAATTGTCGCCAGCCTGCCTTGCGGGCTGCTGGTCTATGACTTTGCCGATAACAGCGTGATTACCAGTAACAAGATCGCTGAACACCTGATGCCACACCTCAGCCTGTCGAAAATTGCCCATATGGCGGAGCAGCATCATGGCGTGATCCAGGCCACGGTCAACAACGAAGTCTATGAGATCCGCATCTTCCGCAGCCAACGAACGGCTGAAACCTAT
The DNA here is from genome assembly GCF_046715635.1 of Serratia sp. (in: enterobacteria). Lineage (GTDB taxonomy): Bacteria > Pseudomonadota > Gammaproteobacteria > Enterobacterales > Enterobacteriaceae > Chania. The sequence continues at coordinate 3,547 of NZ_JBKJYW010000335.1, read as the reverse complement.
CTGTTCCTGCTCAACGATCAGGATAAAGAAGTGATGGTGAACAAACGGCTGCAACAGGCCCGCCGCGAATACGATAAAAACGTTCAGGCCCGGAAGTTGATGCTGCACAACCTGGGGATCGAGCTTAATCAGCCGGTGCGTCACATGCATGAGTTGGCCGAGAGCCTCCGCCAACCGTCAGATGCCGAGCAGCAACAGGCATTGCTCAAACAACTCAACCTGGCTTCTGCATCGGTATTGGAGCTGATCGACAATATCACCCTGCTCACCCGGCTGGAGACACAGGATTGGCAGCCGGTACGTCAACCCTTCAACCCATCGGCACTGCTGGATGAACTGCTGCTGGACGTTCTGCCAGCCATCAACCAAAAAGGGTTGGCGCTGTTCAATCACGTTAATCTGGACGCCAGCCAACAGTACCTTGGCGATGCTGGCGCACTGCGTAAAATCCTTTCATTGCTGCTGCGTTATGCCATCATCACCACCGCCTACGGCAAGATCACCCTGGTGGTGGAACAGGAAGCCGATCGCCCTGAACACCTGGTATTTCATATCAATGACACCGGCACCGGCATTTCCAATGAGGAAATCAGCAACCTGACCTACCCGTTCCTCAGCCAAACGCTGGTCGATCGCTTCGACCACGGTTCTGGGCTGACGTTTTTCCTGTGTAATCAGCTATGCAAAAAACTCAATGGTCAGTTGGATATCCGCAGCAAAATCGATATCGGTACCCGCTATACCATTCGTGTCACTATGGAACAGGAGAAAACAGAGGAACAGGCGACGGAGAAATTACTCGATGGGGTAACGGCGCTGCTGGATATCACCTCCGACGAGATCCGTCATATCGTAACTCAGCTACTGGCGAGCTACGGGGCGAACTGCATCGTGGCCGAGGAGCACCAAAACAGCCGGGAGTATGATGTGTTGCTGACCGATAGCCCGCAGCAGGCCGACGATTATACGTTACTGCTTGCCAGTGATGAAGCGGGTTGGCAACAGCTTGATAAAGGGTATATTCGCGTCAACTATAACCTGCACCATGCCATGATCGACGCTATTTTGATCTTGATTGAACACCAGATGGCGGCACTGGAGCAGGAAGAAAACCCTGTAGAATCACTGGCGGATAGCGCCCAAGTGTATGAAAAACAATTGAGATCAAGTGATTACTATGGTTTGTTTATTGATACAGTACCCGACGATATCAAAAAACTGTATACTGAGGCGGGCAGCAGTGATTTTGCAGCGCTGTCCCAAACCGCACACCGCCTGAAGGGCGTGTTTGCTATGTTAAATCTGCTTCCCGGCAAGCAACTGTGTGAATCGTTAGAACAGCACATCGCGGACGGTGATGCGCTCAAGATCGAGAATAACATCAGTCAGATTGATTTTTTCGTCAGTAGACTGCTGCAGCAAGGTAGCCAACAACATGAATAACCTGAACGTAATTATTGCCGATGACCATCCTATCGTACTGTTTGGCATCCGGAAGTCACTTGAGCAAATTGAGTGGGTGAATGTCGTTGGGGAGTTCGAGGACTCTACAGCACTGATCAACAATCTGTCCAAGCTGGACGCCAACGTATTGATCACCGATCTTTCGATGCCAGGTGACAAATATGGCGACGGCATTACGCTGATCAAGTATATCAAACGCCACTATCCGCAATTGTCGATCATCGTCCTGACCATGAACAACAATCCGGCCATTCTCAGCGCAGTGCTGGATCTGGACATCGAAGGTATCGTACTGAAACAGGGTGCGCCTACCGATCTGCCAAAAGCGCTGGCCGCATTGCAGAAAGGCAAGAAATTCACACCAGAGAGCGTCTCAAAGCTGTTGGAGAAAATCAGTGCCAGCGGTTACGGTGACAAACGCCTCTCCCCGAAAGAAAGTGAAGTGTTACGCCTGTTCGCCGAAGGTTTCCTGGTGACCGAAATCGCCAAAAAACTGAACCGCAGCATCAAAACTATCAGTAGCCAGAAGAAATCAGCCATGATGAAACTGGGTGTTGATAACGATATCGCACTGCTCAACTATCTCTCCTCCGTCAGTATGACGCAGTTGGATAAAGATTAAAGTTAAACGGGCGCAACATGCAGCGCCCCTACGTGGTGAGCCGGGTACGGGTTTATCAGCTAGCAAAAGGGCGCTCTTATGCGCCCTTTTTGTTTTTATGTGTTTTCCAACTCTGCCCGATGTCGCCTTACCCGTTGGCTGTAATAGCCCAGCGACTGCTCTAACGTCTCCAGCGTGACCGGCTTCGACAGGCAGTTATCCATCCCGGCCTCAAGACAGCGCTGTTTCTCTTCCGCCAAGGCATTGGCCGTCACGCCAATCACCGGGGCAGTAAAATCAGCCTGACGCAGGCAACGTGTCAATTCATAGCCATCCATATTCGGCATATTGACGTCAGTCAATACGATATCCACCGCGTTGCGCTCCAGTACGCTGAGCGCGTCAACACCATCATTGGCAGTAATCACCTGATATCCCAACGAGGCCAGCTGATCGGACAGTAAGCGCCGGTTAATCGGGTGATCGTCCACCACCAGCAGGCGAATATCCCCATTTACGGCACTATTGGCCTTAACCGGTAACGGCAGTTGCACCAACGCCTTGTCGCTTTCGGTAACCACACCAAACAGCCGGTTCAACAGCTGGATGGCATCTCGTGGAGTGGAAGTACTATGCAGCCAGTAACCCGGGTGCGTTTCCAATGACGGTCCAATGTGCGCGATGGAGAACTCAATCTGTGCCAACCGCGGGGTGTCCACCTGTAAAGGGTAATCGCTGAGCAGAACATCCCCTGCCGTAGTTTGCTGCCCCTCATAACGTAATACCGTAGCCCCATAGCCGCCAAGGATCGCCTGCAGGTAGCTTTCCAACCGCTGATTACGAATTTGCAGCCACAGGTTTTTGCCCTGCCAGGTATCGCTGGCCTGCGGCGTCGGGAACAACGCCCCAAAGAGCGGGATACGAATAGTAAACAGGCTGCCGAGGCCAGGCTCAGACTCCACCGCGATGTCACCGTCCATCAGGTTGATCAGTTTTTCACAAATCGCCAGCCCAAGCCCAGTGCCCTGGAAATGGCGCTGCACCCCGCTGCCAACCTGGAAGAAGGGGTCAAACAGGCGCAGGACCTCTTTTTCTGGAATGCCGACGCCGGTATCACGAACGCTGAATTCCAGATAGCTGTCACGGGTGCAGACCTGCAGAATGATACAACCGGTATCGGTAAACTTGATGGCGTTATTCAACAGGTTAGATAACACCTGCTGCAAACGCACGGGATCGCCATTGATACGCTCAGGCACACCTTGTTCAATAAAACAGTACAGGCCAAGCCGCTTTTTCACCACCAGCGGCAAGTAGTTGCCCGCAATGTGGGTAATGACTTCCAGGCAAGAAAACTCACGGGGTTCTATCTTCAACTGCTCCGACTCAATCTTGGAGAAGTCCAGGATGTCGCTGATGATCTTCAACAACAACCCCGAGGAGTTGTTCATTGCGTTGACCAGGCGATCGACCCCTTGCGGC
>NZ_JBKJYW010000334.1:0-4928 GCF_046715635.1 Serratia sp. (in: enterobacteria) | reverse complement strand
GAGCGCTTGTATACGGAAGATCCCCCCATCAAGTCATACAGGGTTAGTACAATATTTCTGCTGATGCGAAATGCGTTGTAACGGGCTAAGGCGGTGATCACACGATCATCTAGAGAAAAAACCTCCTGGTTTACTAATTTTTGCCACTGCCTATCCAGGCTGGAGTAAACGCTGCTACGCGCAGCCGCCAGATCCATTTCTGCACGGGATATCGCCGATTGCACACGAACGTCATCTCTCCAGGGGATACCCGTTTCCCTATCGTTCCGTTCAGCCACCTGGCTACGCACATAATCCAGACAAGCGCGAGCCATCCCCAGTGGGACACCTGGCATTTTTCGTAATATTGCGTCTGGGCTGCAATGGAGAGGCCCCTGTTTATAAGGCCTGGAGAAAGAGAAACTACGTTCATCCGGAATAAACAACTGCGTCGCTGAATAATCGAGACTGCCGCTACCCGCAAGCCCAGTAGTAAACCAAGTGTCGTTTATTTGAAAATCTGCTGGCGTAGCCACCATCACACGCCACTGTTTTGCTTCCCCCGTCTGTGCATCTGGCTCCAATACACCATCTTTGTAAACGAAACAGCCTGCAACCAGGACATCACAATGCGTAACACCGCTGCTAAAGCGCCATTGACCACTGATTTTGAAGCCACCGGGAACCCGTTCTGCCTGTCCATGAGGATGGATCCACCCCGAATTCGCCATATCCAACGATGGGTAGATTTGGCGAGCAATCTCATCAGGGAAAAATCCAGAATAAATACCGGAATCCATGCCTATCATGCTGCACCAGGCGGCAGACACATCACCTGTCGCAATTATTTCAACCAGTTCGGTTTGTTGCACCGACGTCAGCTCTGGCCCTCCCCAGGCTTTTGGCATAGCAGCCCGGAAAACCCCTGAGTCTCGCAACAGATCCACAACGACTTTCGGCAAACAGCGTTGTTCTTCAATTGATGCCGAATATTCACGTAACAGAGGAACGATCTGCCGGGCTCGATGAAGTATGTCGTCAACAGTGGATGGGATTTCGGAGAGACGCTGAGTCCCCGTCGTGATAGCAATCATGGTGTTTTGCTCCTGATAGGTCACGGCCCGTTAGGCATAACGACCCGGTGCGATAATTGAATTCGGGTCAAGCATTTGCTTGATGCGTAATACCAACTGATGTGATGGTAGGTCCCGTTCTAGCAGGCCCTTCCAATGTGAATGATCAATATCTAATCTGTAAGGATAAAATCCAGCCTCAGTAAATAACTCATAGGCCAGATCCAACGCTTGATGGGCTTGTGTAATCTCTTCCTGATTGGGTTCAAAACGCAGCGATACCACCAGGTCGATAAGGTCAGCGGAAAGCGCATTCACCGTCGTACCAGCACGTATGCCGGTTTTTTCGTAGATGATGTCGATCAGCGTAAAAGCCTTAACAATGGCATCGCTATTGAAGGGAATAAAAGGAAGGAAGAATAACCAGCCGCTACCCGCAGGATCCACCTGTGTGGCATCTTGGCCAACTGCAGATTTCAGCATTTTTTCGTTATAAGAAGGATCGCCCGCATATGCATGTTCGACAACCTGTAGCACAAAGTCATTAGCTGCTGCAGGCGCAGCATCTGACCGGGTTACTTGGGTGAATTGCTTGCTTTCAGCGACTTCGTCAAGAAGTACTTGTGTGATAGCGTCCACCCGCCGTTCGGTGCCAGAAACGCATAGCAATACCAGATGTTGCCCGGGCATCCCCCCATACGACTCAGTAGAAACAGCGTCATAAATTTTAAGCACGCCGGAGACAAGATCCTGCGCGAACCAACGTCGTAATACCGAAATAGCCGGGTGAATATTTTCCTGCGGAAAACTCAATCTCAATACACATTGAGCTTCTGGCCGAGGTAATAATTTGACCACCGCAGCAGTGACAATTCCAAGATTCGATTGTGTAAACAGTGGCAATAACGAAGGGCCCAACCCATTAATATTAACCGCTGTTTTCTTTAAGGTCTCTGGCCACCACCCCACTCGGATCAACTCGCCGTCCGGAAGTACAACTTCTAAACCGGCAATATCTTCAGTCCGCTGACGTTGTAGCCCAACGCCCCGATCAAGCGCATTGCCAAGTACGCTGGTATGCCCCGATGAGGCTGTTACATTGAGCATCCGTTCTGTGCCAACCAGTGTCTGGAATAATTCAAGCTGTGTGACACCAGGTTCAATCACTGCCCATCCTGACGAACTGTCGATGGCTCGTTGGGCCTTCAAATGCCCAAGGTCCATCAATACAACACCATCCGTGGCTGGTTGCGCAGACCCTAGGCCCCAGTTTTTCCCTGTGCTTATCGCGTGTAGACCGATATGTGTTTTGAATTGATTGAACAGGCGAATAATCTGCTGAACCTGTTTCACCGTATGGGGACGAATGACGGCATGAATAGCGCGTGATCTGAATTGACTGACATTGCGTTGCGGGGGCAAGGGCAGTGAGCTCATTGGCTTATTATAGGTTAAATTCTCCTCGCCGATCAGTTGCTCAACCTGAACCAGCACCTGTTGTAGTGCCGTGAAATTTATCGGTTGCGAACTTCTATTAATTTGATCCATCAACATTTATCCTTGAGAAAGCGTCGTAGTCCGATTTAAGGACAACTTAAATCCTGCACTGGCCGAACGGCTATAGTGCCAGGCAGAAAGATGTGAAGTGGTTCACCATGACGTTTGCGCCAATTCACATGAGCGAGCAAACGGATCACTCTGGGGATCATTATCTGGGTGGGGAGTTCCGCAGCACATAGCATAGGGATCCTTCCCCAACCCGCTTCTTGAGCCGCCAGAGGGGGAAGCTCGCTAGTCAAATCCGGGGTAACGGTGAAAATGAAACTAATCAAGTCTGCATGACGCAAACTATTGCGAGTAACGAGTTGGCTAATTAAGGCCGAGGTACCTGACGCAATCAAATCAGGCGTATCGGATGCGATTTGTATGGCCCCTCTTATCGTACGGAGTTGAGAAGAGCAACAACCTATCCTCCTTGTCTGTTTGCGCATATCGATCCCTCAATTTTGTGACAAAGCAATGGTATTGGCGTCCACCGGTCAGCGGTCGAAATCAGCGCTATGCAGCTAGCCGTTGCTAATTCTTTGAACCGCGAAAAGACGATGCATTATCAGGTTTTTATCCATTTCTGTAATAACAATTACAAAAACCTAACACCCTTGCCAAATTCAATCAAGTGAATTATGTTATTACCACTACAGAAATAAAGTGAGGTAAAAAAGGCATGTCGGTAAGAGGAAGACCTCTTAGTTTTGATCGAGGGCTAGCACTCAAACGTGCGATGGAGGTGTTCTGGTCGAAAGGTTATGAGGGAGCACAATTGGTTGATCTCACAACAGCAATGGGGATCAATCCACCCAGTTTCTATGCAGCTTTCGGTAACAAAAAAGCGGCATTTTGTGAGGCCGTTGACCTGTATATTGAGACTATAGGGTGCAAATCAGCACATGCTCTCAATACTGCCAAGACGGCACGTGCAGGATTAAAAGCCATGCTTAAATGCACTATTGATGTCGCTACATCCAATGAATCCGGAGGGTGCCTCATTGTGTTAGGCGTAGTGAATAATTTTGCTGAAAACCATGAGGTATGGGCATACCTTAAAAATGCGCGCCGCAAAACATTGGCTATGATCCATGCCCGTCTTGAACGAGGCGTGATGGAAGGGGATCTCCCTGCGAATACCGATGTCAAAGTGCTCGCTTCCTATTTTTTAGGGCTAACGCAGACTATTTCATTTCAAGCCCGCGATGGCGTCTCACGTACTGCGCTCACACGTTTGATAGATCCAGCAATGGCCGCTCTCCCGCTTACATAAGCGTGCAAGCATCCCAGGTATAAACATTAACCCCCTCGGAACCCGCCGCCAGATCACACCCTCAATATTTAATATGAAAAGTACAATTTTTACCTGAACGTTACATTCCTTTAAATCACCTTGCGCATACTCATCCCACGCCCACCCCTACCGAGGGAACCAACTGATGAAAACTAGCAACCCGATGCTGGAAAAATTACTGCCCATTCTGCCACTTATCGCTGCCAATGCCGCACAGGCAGAAAGCGAACGAAAAGTACCGGGCACAGATATGAGGCCGCGAGTTGATGGGTTTAGAGCCCGATCCAACGATGGTGTAACGAGCAGGAGTTCCTATTTAATGACACATCACACAGAACCAGCCCTGGATCCCCGCGCATTCCGGCGTGCGCTGGGCAATTTCGCGACCGGCGTGACGGTAGTGACAGCGGCAACAGCCGATGGCACCCGCGTGGGAGTCACGGCCAACAGCTTTAACTCGGTATCACTGGATCCGCCGTTGGTCTTGTGGAGCATTGATAAACGCTCCGGCAGCTACTCAATCTTTGAGCAGGCCAGTCACTTCGCCATTAATGTGCTGGCCGCCGATCAGATGGATATTTCCAATCGCTTTGCCCGCCCCAGCGAGGATAAATTTGCCGGGATTGAGGTGGAGGTCGGCGCGGGTGACGTACCTTTGCTTACCCACTGTGCCGCACGCTTTCAGTGTGAGAAATATCAGCAGGTTGACGGTGGTGACCACTGGATCCTGATTGGTAAAGTGGTGGCGTTTGACGATCTGGGCCGCGCCCCGCTGGTGTATCACCAAGGATCCTACTCCATGGTGCTGCCTTATCCGCAGGTGGTGGAGCGCGTTGCACAGAACCCAGTAGGCAGCGCCAGACAGGAACGCTTGAATAACAACGTCTTCTACTTGCTCACCCAGGCGCTACGCAGCTATCAAAGCAGCTACCAGCCCAAGCAACTCTCCACCGGGTTGCGAGCCAGCGAGGCCAGAATGCTGCTGGTGCTAGACAGCGACGCCTGCCTTGATAAAGCCTGCCTGCTGGCAGAAATGG
>NZ_JBKJYW010000333.1:0-22498 GCF_046715635.1 Serratia sp. (in: enterobacteria) | reverse complement strand
CGACTTGGGTGTAATAAAATGAAGCTTAACGCTATCGTAATGTGACGTGGCTAACAGCACGCACTTTAGCAGCATAACTAAAAATGGGTGGTTTCAAATGACTTATAAATTATGTGGTTATGTGTATTTCAGTCTTAAATGTCGCGATTTATACTAAAATAGTTTTTTTTGCTATATAAAAATAACCACCATGTGATTAATGTCATGGGCTGTTTTTTGTTGTTTTTTCAGTCGAAAATATCGTTGTTTTAATAAATAATGGGATTCTTAACTGGTTTGGGTTCGGTGGGATAGGCTGATGAAAGCAATTATAGGGGATTTTTAGCTTATGGATAACGTTAAGACTTCTCTTATAATGCGCCTAGAAATCAGATTAATCCTTACTAACTCTAAGTGTAAATAAGAATAGAACTGAGAGGAGTAAAATGATGACTGATGGTAGGGAAGAAAAACTTTATGGCTTCATCATTAACGGTAATGTCCAGTTGGATATAGCTAATCGGAGATTATCGCGCTTCTATTCTCCGACGGAAAAATCTGCTTTGTTTGCTTATGTGATGCTAAATAAAACCATGCTCCAGTTACTCATTTACCTGTTAGAAAATGCCTGCAGGAATGAAATATCCTCCAAGGAAGAGATTCTTAGACATTTATGGGATGAACAAGAGGATTTTTCTTCCAATCAAAGGTTATGGCAAGTAATGAAAGAGTTGAAGCTAAAGTTGAGAGCCATTGAGCTTCCAAGTGATTTTATTGTCTCAATTAAAGGAAAGGGGTACTCTGTAAAAGAATATTCTATTGTTGCATTGTTTTATAAATAACTTGCCCTGTCGTCATTGGGCGTATCAATGCTGTGTATATGACATGGATATCACCTTGTGACTTTAATGAGTGTCGAGCGTTGTGTAAACAACGGGTGCGCTAATGGCTTTATATTGTAAAAAAGAACAAGCATCTAATTTCTATTTTTGAAATTAAAATAAACCCATTCGAAAATAAAACTCGGAAGCAAATACGTTATGGATTACTTAAAATTAAGTAAGGGGGGTGAGATAAGAAAAATTTAAATGTGTGTCGCCAGTGTAGAAATAAAGTTTACTCATTATCTAACGCATTGTTTCCTATGGGAGATGATGGTGTTAATCAACGCGTTTTTTTAAGGAATAAAAATATTATGAAAAAGACTCTGATCGCTGTAGCACTACTTTCTTCTTCTGTTGCCGCTTTCGCCGATGACGGCAAAATCGATTTCGTCGGCTCTATCACCGACGATGCATGTACCATCGTTAACAATATGGCTAACCCGCTCATCGTAACCCTTGGTACGGTCTCTAGAACTGCCTTCACTGGTGCGGGTTCTACAGCCGCTCCAACGAAGTTTACTATTGCACTGACCAACTGCCCTTCGAGCGTTAACTCCGCTGTGGTTAAATTTGATGGCCTTGTTGATAGCACTGTCAACTCTATCCTGGCTCTGACACAGGAGAGCGGCGTCGCCACTGGCGTAGGTATCCAATTGAGTGACAATAACAACGTCGTTGTTCCGTTGCACACGGCTTCTTCATCCTATGCGCTGCAAAACGGTGCCAACAATTTGGACTTCGTTGCACGTTATTACGCAACCGCGGATACAGTGGAATCGGGTTCAGCTAACTCAACCAGCAATTTCACTATTGTTTATAACTAATCTGTCCCTTTCTTATCCGCCCCTTACCGGCGGGGAGTGACACTTGCGGGCCGACTTTAGGTCGACCCGCTTTTATTTGGAGTATTTATTATGAACACCTGGCTTACTTCCATAGTGCTCTCTAGCCTTATTTTGGTGGGAGGTGCCGCGCACGCTGCTGAAATTGGCGGAGTCACCATCGGAGGCACCCGGCTTATCTATAAAGCGGCTAAAAAGGAGGCGTCTCTAAACGTCAATAACTCCGATGCCTCGCCTTATCTTATTCAGTCATGGGTCGAGCCTCTTAACGGTGGTGCTGAGAAGCCCCCGTTTATCATTACTCCGCCTTTGTTTCGTCTGGAAGGCAACCAGCAGAATTTGCTGCGTATAGTACGTACCGGAGGCAACTTTCAGGAAGACCGTGAGTCCATGTTCTGGCTGAACATCAAAGCTATTCCGGCAAGCAGCCAAAAAGAAAATCGCAATACTCTGCAAATTGCCGTCAAGACCCGCATCAAGCTGATTTACCGGCCGCAATCACTCAAGGGGATACCCGAAGATGTTACCTCTAAGCTCACCTGGTCTCAGAGTGGTCATCGTCTCACTGTCAATAACCCGACACCGTTCTACATGAACTTCAATCAGATCAGGATTGGCGGGCGCGAGGTGAAAGAGGTCACCTTTGTTGCCCCCATGAGTTCCGCTTCTTTTGACACGCCGGCTGGCGTATCTGGGGCTGTTACCTGGAAGCTGATATCCGACTACGGTGGCATCGGTGCTGAACATTCAGCAGGGCACTGATGAGTTTCACTGGCAGCATAAGGAACACGGAAAATCGTTCCCTTAAGATCCGCTTTTCCGATGGTATGGAGCTTTACAGGATGAAAATATCTTCTCATTGCCGCACTCGTTTTCGCAAAGGCAGACTGGCATGTTTTATTGCTTCTCAATTTGCCCTGCCAGTTTTATTGATCACGGAGGTTCAGGCCCGTGATTATTTTAACCCTGCACTGATTGAGCTCGGTACTCCAGGTCAGACCTCGGTTGATCTATCCACCTTCGGGGAACAAGGTGGGCAGATACCCGGCACCTATCGCGTGGATATCTATCTGAATAATGAAAAAAAGGAGACCCGACACGTCGAGTTCCGCATGATGCCCGATGTCGCTGGGCAGCTAACCCTGCTGCCATGTCTTTCCATTGATGACCTGGCTGCATGGGGAGTGCAGACTCAAAAATTCCCCGACCTTGGCCCCCCCGGAGCGGCATGTGCCAATCTGGCCGCGATCCCCCAGGCAAACAGCAACTTTCGCTTTACCAAGTTACAGCTATTGCTCAGCGTTCCCCAATCCGCAGTCAATAATGCCGCACGTGGCTGGGTTGACCCCAAACAGTGGGATGAAGGTATTCCTGCTGTGCTGCTCAATTACGGCATCAGCGGGGCCAATAACTATGCCAGAGCAGGTAACGGCGATAACAGCAGCAGCCAATTTGCCAACCTGCGTCCCGGCGTGAACCTTGGCGCTTGGCGCCTGCGCAACTACACCACCTGGACACGCAATAGCACCGGGGGCAGCAACGGACAGACGACCGATAAATGGAATACTGTTTATACCTATGTTCAGCGCGACATCCGAGCACTCAAAAGCCAGTTGACGCTAGGTGACAGAACTACCTCCGCTGATGTGTTCGATAGTATCCCCTTCCGGGGAGCACAAATCGCCTCTGATGACGATATGCTGCCAGAAAGCCTGCGCGGCTACGCCCCAGTCGTCAGGGGGATTGCGCGCACCAATGCCCAAGTGACTATCCGCCAGAACGGCTACGTGATTTATCAGAACTATGTTTCGCCTGGCAGCTTTGAAATCAATGATATGTATCCCACTGGCAGTGCCGGAGACCTCAATGTCACCATCAAGGAGTCCGACGGTAGCGAGCAGCAGCTCGTTGTGCCCTTCGCTTCGTTACCCGTACTACAACGGGAAGGTCAGCTCAAATACAGCATTACCTCCGGCGTCTACCGGGACTATGACAACAGCGTCGAGAAAACTCCGCTGACTCAGGGAACCTTTATCTACGGCTTGCCTAACGGATTTACCGGCTACGGTGGGAGCCAGTCTGCCAGTAAATATCAGTCTCTCGCGTTAGGTATAGGCAAAAACCTCGGTAATTTCGGTGCCATTTCTACCGACGTCACCCAGGCTTGGTCGCGTCAGAAAGGGGGCAACCGTGAAAATGGCCAGTCCTGGCGGGTACGCTACAACAAAAACTTTATCTCTACGGGAACCAACTTCGCCATCGCTGGCTACCGTTATGCCACTGACGGCTACTGGAGCATGCAGGAAGTGCTGGAAACCTACCGTGAGGGTAACGGTTACCCAACCCAGGAACGCCGCCGCAATCGCGCTGAACTCACTATGACCCAGTCGCTGTGGGAGGGGGCTGGCAACCTGGCGATCACCGCAGTGCAGGAGGATTACTGGAACAACGATCGCCGCATGAAGTCATACGGCGTGAGCTACAACAACTCCTTTAACGGCATCAGCTACGGTATTAATTACACCTACAACCGCAACTCTACTGCGACTTCTATGTATGGCAATAGCGGTAACGGGCGCGTCTACAGCAATGATCGGTTGATTTCCCTGAATTTGAGTATTCCTGTCAATGTGTTGTTTGGTCATCCGAGCTATGCCAGCTACATGATGAATACCAGTAAGAAAGGCAACACCACTCACAGCGTGAGCGTAAGCGGTAGCGCGCTGGCGGATAACAACCTGAGTTGGAGTGTGCAGGAGGGATATGGCACTAAAGGGCAGGGCAACAGCGGTAGTGTCAACGCCGACTGGCGAGCGACTTATGGAGAAGTCAGCGGTGGTTATGCCTATGACAAATACAACCAACGCCTCAATTACGGCTTACAAGGTGGGGTTATCGCACATGAAGACGGTATCACGCTTTCACAACCGTTGGGCGACACTATTGCCCTCGTAGCTGCTCCCGGCGCCAACGGCGTTAATGTTCAGGGACAGGTCGGTGTGAAGACGGACTATCGGGGCTATACGGTAGTGCCTTACATCAGCCCATACCGTAAAAACGACATCACCCTCAATACGGAAACCTTTGGGGATGACACTGAGGTCAATCTTACTACGCAAACGGTCATTCCTACCCGTGGCGCGGTTGTCAAGGCCAGTTATCAGACCAGCATTGGTCAGCGCGTGCTGATGGTGCTGACCAAACAGAATGGGCAGGCCGTTCCCTTTGGCGCCACGGTGACAGTGCAGGGCTCAAAAGAAGCACAAGGCTTCATTGTGGGTGATGGTGGGCAGGTTTATCTGACTGGATTAAGTAACAGCGGGACACTGTTGGTCAAGTGGGGCCTTAATCCAAATGAACATTGCTCAACCCAGTATGTTGTTCCGGGGGCTGAAAAGGCAGGCGGCATTAATAATATCAGCGGCCTGTGCCTCTAGGTGTAGAGCCGACAACCAAAGTTAGTCAATGATAGGAAACTTACATTTTATGAGCAGCAGAAAAAAACGCATATTATATACTGTCTCAGTACTCTCTTTGTTAATGGTTTCAACATTGTCCAGGGGAGCATGTACTGCGCCACTTACGAGTGTTAGCTTCCCCTCCGTTATCAATGTCCAACGGGATGCTACTGTAGGCACTGTTCTTGCCACGGTGCAAACGAGAACCCAAATCACCTGTGATACAGCAGGTGCGGATACTGTACTTGATGGCTCATGGTATATATATACCAGCTCAACCAATACCGACTATGGTAGCAGTGCTGTAGCAGACTCTAGGAAAACGGCGTTTAATGGCGTTGGTTTTTCATGGACAAATTTAAATTCATATCCAGGCACCTCTCAAATAATGACGAGTATAGCTGTAAATGACTCTGCTAGAAACCTGCGAGGGGTGACTTTTAATGGGGTGACGACCTTTACTGACACATGGTCTTTAGTAAAAACGAGTGCAATGACTTCTGGTACATTAAATTTATCTTCAATTGTTATGAACCAAAAAACGCCTGTTTCTGGTGTAGATAGGGGCTCTTTTTTCGCCTATTACTTTACTCCGGTAGTCATTAATGTCCTTGCTTGCTCCATCTCCACCTCTTCCGTCAATGTTGCATTAGACCCGATTATTGTCAGTAGCTTTACCGGGGCCGGGGTCACCTTAGGCGATAAAGCGTTTACTATTGGCTTGAACTGTGATGCTGGCACACGTATCAATGCCTCTCTTAGCGGTGTTCAAAACGCAGAGACTTCAGACAACAGCGTGCTGGCGTTAACCAATGCGGGGTCGGCCGGGGTTGCCTCCGGAGTCGGCATTCAACTGCTCTACGGCAATGCCCCACTTAAACTCGGTCAAAATATTGTACTCAAAACCTCTAGTGGTGGCAGCGAGTTTCCAAGCGGTGCATTTACCGCACGTTACTATCAAACCAAAGCAACCGCCACAGTCGGAGATGCTAACACTACGGCGACATTAAACTTAACCTATCAATAATAGGAAGTTTTATTTTGATAATCATTATTGTTCAGAAATGAAAATGTTAATAAGGAAAGTCATATGGTGACGTTGAAAAAAACAGGCAATACATGGCTGATGCTTGCTGGATTATTATTTTCTGCAACGGGAAACGCTGACCCTGTTCAAATTAATGTGACAGGTAAAGTCATCGCTGCCTCCTGTACCGTCAGCCCGGGTCTGGCCGGTGGGCAGACGGTCGACCTCGGCACCCTCGGACGAACCCGTCTCCAGCATCCTGGCGACGCGGGTGACTGGAGAAGCTTTAGCCTTAACCTGTCCAACTGCCCGCCTGGTACCTCCAGCAGCACCGTTACTTTTACCGGCGTGCCGGACAGTGATGACGCTTCACTTTTTGCCAACACTGAGCCTGCCCTCTCTTCCGCCCAAAATGTTGCGGTACAGATGGTCAAGGATAGCGACCGCAGCGTAGTGCTCTCCAACACCAGTACTTTTACCGTGGCTGTCGACAGCAGTCACAACGCCACGTTTCCGTTAGCCGCACGCCTCTTTACGCCCGTCGGGGGAGTGCAGGCCGGTGCCGTTGCCAGTGCCGTACTGGTCAATTTTACCTATCAGTAACTCGTGCCCGGCAGAAGTCGGGCACCCTGAATCATACAGATGTTATCGGGAGAAGAGCCCACTTGGCTGTGGGGGAGTGTAAAACCCCGCTAACGTTGGCAATATGCCGGGGATCTCCAGTTCATCCCCATGCCCCAAAGATTTTTGTACACAACCTAAAGACTGAAAAACTGATCTTTGCCCCGGGCTTTAGCTACGTAGAGAGCTTTATCGGCATGTGTCAGTAGTACGTTAGGCGGGGGTAGTCGGCCAAATGTATGAACTGAAAAACCGATGCTTATAGTCAAGTATCCTGTGCTGGAGGCGGAGTGCGGTATTCTCAAATCTCGCACGAGTTGGCATAGCGTCTGCACATACAGCGTTGCCTGGTCTTTTGTCATGCCGTTGGAGAGAATGACAAATTCTTCGCCGCCATACCTGGCGACAAAATCAGACCCCCGCTTGAAGGACTTGCTCAAGCAATCCGCGACACGTATTAGCGCTTCATCGCCAGCCTGATGCCCATAAATATCATTGAATGATTTGAAGTGATCGACATCAATCATGGCGAGCGTCAATGAGTCACCATTACGGTTGGCAATTTTACATTGAATATCGAACTGCGAATCAAAAAAGCGACGATTAAAAATCCCGGTGAGTCCATCCTTTATGGAGAGTTGCTCGAAGTGTATTTTCATTTCCTCGAGGGACTGATGCTCATCGCGAAGCTGTTGCTGGATTATCATTCTTGGTGTTACGTCTTTTTGGATCCCGATAAAATTGGTTACAGCCCCACTCTCATCATGAATTGGCGATATGCTTAACTCGTTCCAAAACATAGTTCCATCCTTGCGGTAGTTTCGCAAGGTTACAAGGCAGTACTCGCCTTTTTTAACGGCGTTGCGCACAATCTCCAGCTCTGGCTGTTCCCGATCGTTATTTTGTAGGTACCGACAGTTGATGTTGGTGATTTCTTCGAAGGAGTAGCCGGTCATCCTCTCAAAAGCCGGATTTACAAAAATCAACGGATTGTCGTCTATGACATTATCAGAGATGGTGATGCCGTCTCGCGAATCCATAACCGCTTGTTTAAGAATTTCAATCTTCATACAAAGTCCGTTAGTGAGATCGGAGGGAGAACGCTGTTGGTAAGCAACACAACATCAAGAGATCACAAACGATCAAATCAATTTTACAAGTGTAGTCGTTGAAAAAGGACCGTGTCCGGTTTTTTGACATTCGCGATAGTGTCGAAAACGAGGGATGGTTTGCCGGAGACTCCAGTGAAAACCTTCAATCGGTTTTTGGGGATAAGGCTGGGAACCGGGTTTCAAGTATCGCTTTGACGGTTATAGCCACTCCCACTAGATCAAACGCTGCTCATGCAATTGCATATTATGCATAATGCTGTCCATCATCACCTGAACCCTATGGGGCAACACCCCACGCTGGCGATAAATAAGAAAGGCTTGCATATCGATACAGCGCTCGCGTTCAATGCAAGGCAACAGGGAACCTGATTCCAGCGCAGAAGCGACCGAGTAATAGGGGGCATAAACAATGCCCAGCCCCTGTTTTGCCAGCTCGATGGCTGGCAGAATATTGTCGCATATGCTGCTACCAGTGACAGCCACCTGCATCAATTGGCCCTGCGAACTATAGCTGCTCCAGGTATTGTGGCTTCCCCCCAGCACCCGCAAGGTAATGCAGCGATGCTCTTTCAGCTCTGCTGGTTCGACAAGAGGTGCGTTAGCGACATAGCTAGGCGATGCAAACAAGCCGACGCGGAAACGGGTTAAGGGCCTGGCGATCAGGCTTTCATTTTGCGGTTGGAAGAAGCTGATCAGCAGATCGCAGTCACTGTCGAAAACGGCCCCGTACTTTTTCTCACGTTCATCCGGGTTACGGGTTACTAAATCGACGATCAGTTCGGGATATTCGCGCAGCAAGGGGGGCAGCAGATAACGGGTCAGGAACGAATGGATACCGATTGGTGCGCCGAGTGTCACTGTGCCGTTCAAGCTGCGTTTATACGTACCGGACATATCGAGCAGGTCACTATGTTCATCTAATAGCTGAGTGGCCCGACGTAAAAATTCTTCGCCAAACTCGGTCAAAGACAGCGTGCGTGGAGAGCGTAAAAAGATCTCCAGGCCCAGTCGTCGCTCAAGGGCTGTCAGGGTGCGCGACACATTTGACTGCGGCATAGCTAACCGTTGAGCGGCCTTGCTGATGCTGGCAGTTTCGGCAATGTAGCGGACGATCCTGAGTTCGTCGATCTTGAAGTCTTTGGGTTTCACTCTGCGCGCCAGTCTGATTTTGTATATCAAAAATGATATACAATTTTGCCGGTATTGTCATATGACTTATCAGTCACTAGTGGGTATTCTTTCAGCCAATTATTTGCTATGTAGTAATTTAATATTGGGAATTATGATGAGAATAACTCGTGCGACCCTTTTGCCTTTGGTGTTAATTTTGGCAGCTTGTTCATCCACGGTCACTGAAAAGGAAAAATATTCAAGGTTTCTGAATGATTACAGTGATATTACTAAAGGTATATCAGCCTCTGGCAAGGACGTTTTATATTGGAAAGAGACTAACGTTGACTTTGCTAAATATAAATATTTGGTTTACCAGCCGATGATCTACTTCCCTCGGCCGAAACCCTCTGAGACAGTAAGCCAGACTACATTGGATAATATCCTGAACTATACCAACCAGCAGTTTAAGCAGGCGATGGCCTCGCATTTTATCTTAGAGGATATGCCGCGTGAAAATACGCTTATTTTTCGCGGGGCTATAACCGCTATCGATACGCAGAAAAAGGGGCTTCAGGTGTATGAGGTACTGCCAATCACACTTCTGGTCGCTGCAACACAGAGTGTGACGGGTCACCGCACCATGGAGAGTTCCGTTTATATGGAAGGCGAGTTTATCGACGCTTCGACCAATCAGCCGGTGATCAAAGTGGCGCGGAAAGCATCCGGAAATAATTTGAATAATGAAAAGTCAAAATTAACAGTGACAGAGGTTAAAAACGCCATCGATATCATTGCCAAAGACATCAAAGAGTATAACGCGGCATAAAATCCCGATGAGTTATTCAGCGTTATCAACCAGGGTGTCGCATGTTTCTAGATTATTTTGCTTTAGGCGTATTGATCGCCGTGTTTTTGATTTTATTTTATGGTGTGATTATTATCCACGATATTCCTTATCTGCTGGCCAAGAAGCGGCAACACCCTCATCAAGATGCCATTCATGTTGCGGGCTGGGTCAGCCTGTTTACCCTACATGCTATTTGGCCACTGCTGTGGATCTGGGCAACATTATATCGGCCAGAGCGGGGATGGGGTATGGCCGCAAAGGTTGAGCAACCTGAAGTGTTGCAAGCGCGAATTCACCAGTTACAAAGCGAGTTGCAGCGCATGCAAATGCCTGTTGCAGATGAAAGTTCGCCGTCTGATAAAGGTTGTTGAAAGGGTATGGATCTTTTAATTATTCTCAGCTACGTTGCGCTGAGCTACGGCGTATTCAAACTGTTCCGTATCCCAATCAATAAATGGACCGTGCCGACCGCGGTACTTGGCGGTATTTTTATCGTGGGGGCTTTGATTCTGGGGATGAATTACAACCATCCCTACACCTATCGAGCACAGAAAATCGCTATTTCAGTGCCTATTGTTCCCCAGGTATCGGGAGTGATTGTCGAGGTCACGGATAAGACCAACATGTTATTGCATAAAGGGGATGTGCTGTTTCGCCTTGATGATACCCGTTACCGTGCCCGGCTGAACAAACTGCAGGCAGACCTTGCCAGTGCGCAAGCGGATGTCAGAACACGGCAGGCTGCGTTGCAAGAGTCTTCGGCCAATGTACAGCGGGTTTATGCCGAGTATGAACGAACCCGCAAGGATTATCAGCGCTATGCTAAAGGTGCGACAATGGCGGTTAATCCTTTTTCTGAACAAGACATCAGCCATGCTCAGCAGCAGTTCCAAGCGCAATCCGCAGCGCTGCAGGTTGCCAAGTCTCAGCATCAGCAGGCGCGGGAACGGCTTTCGGGCAACTACAACGGTGAGGATGCTCGCATCGCCAGCCTGAAATCACAGATTGCAGAGGCGACCTACAATTTGGAACAAACGACCATTCGAGCACCAAGCGATGGTTACGTCACTCAAGTGCTGGCCAGGCCTGGCACGACGGCAGTGCGTCTGCCGTTCAAACCGGTGATGACTTTTATTCCGCAACAAAAACGGCAGGTGGTGGCGGTATTCCGTCAAAACTCGATCCTGCGTTTAACCCGGGGCGACAAGGCTGAGGTGGTATTTAACGGCTTGCCCGGGAAAATCTATGGCGGCTCGGTAACGCGGGTGCTGCCTGTGGTACCCAGCGGCAGCTATCAGGCCAGCGGTGTATTGCAGGGGCTAAATGTCGGCGCTCAGCAAGAGGGGGTTTACGTGATGATTGATTTGGACCCTGTTCCAGACCTCGATAAATTGCCTGATGGGGTCACTGCGCAGACTGCGGTCTATACCGAGCACTTTGAGCATCTATCTATTATGCGTAAGGTCCTGCTACGCATGACCAGTTGGCTACATTATCTCTATCTGGATCACTAGCGGTTAGTGGTGGCAAAGGATGGTACTGCAGACACAAACAAGCCCGCAACGTGAATTGCGGGCTCAGATTGCTTCAGGCGTGTTGGATGCTAGGGTATCTGCGGCTTTTGAAAGTTCTATGAACGCCTATTCTCTGTATTGATAAAGGATTCTTTTCGAGTGACCAAGAGCATAAACTTTTGGCATTCATTTTTTAAGGTTCTCCAATAATTCATAAATCGTGTTACCCACCTTTTGGATCGCTTGCTCAATCTCACGGGTCATAGGCTTGCTGTAGCTGAGCCGCAGACAATTGCGGTATTTTCCGGCAGCAGAACTAATAAAACCGACGGCAATCTGTATGCCCTGCGGCAGCAAACAGCGGTTCAGGCGCAGGCTATCGAATCCGTAAGGCAGCTCCACCCATAACATAAAGCTCCCTTGCGGCCTGCTCAGGCAGGTATTCGGCGGGAAATACTTCATGATCCAACCCGTCATAATGTCACGATTACGTTGATATTGACGGCGCATACGGCGTAAATGTTGTAGGTAATGCCCTTGTTTGATGAATTCAGCCATTGCCAGCTGTGGCAAGGTGGGGACTCGGCCAGCGGAAATGTACTTCATATGTAACGCTTTTTCTAAGTAACGCCCTGGAGAAATCCAGCCAACCCGCAGACCGGGAGCAACGGTTTTAGAAAAGGAGCTACACAGCAATACGCGGCCATCCTCATCAAAAGAGGCAATGGTTGGCGGGCGTGGGTATTGATAAGCAAGCGCGCCATACACATCGTCTTCAATAATGGCAACGTCATAGCGTTGCGCCAGCGTCAACAGCGCTTTCTTGCGCTCATCCGGCATGCTGTAACCCAACGGATTATTGCAGGTCGGTGTCAGTTGGATGGCTTTAATAGGCCACTGATCCAGTGCCATTTCCAACGCCTCCAGGCTGATGCCCACTACCGGATCGGTGGGGATTTCAATCACCTTCATCCCCATCCCTTTCAGGGTCTGCATCGCACCATGAAAGCTGGGGGAATCCACCGCCACAATATCGCCAGGTTGGCAAACGGCCCCTAAGGCAATAGCCAGTGCGCCATGGCAGCCAGAGGTAATGATGATATTTTCTGCCGACTGATGGTTGCCACTGTCCAGCATCAGGCGGGCAATCTGCTCACGCAGCACCGTGGTGCCGTAAATACTGTCGTAATCCAGCCCTTCCTCGCTTTGATGCAGGCTGATACGGGCCAGCAAACGGCTGAGTATTTTCAGGCCTGGGCCAGACAGGTCCGGCGTGCCGACGCCCAGATGTAGCACATTCTCTTGAGCGCTAGCCTTCAAAAATTCCAGCGTATTTTCCCACTGAGATATCTCGACTGGCCGTTGTGCATGGCTGCATAGCGCGGGTAACGCTGGCAGATTTGAGCTACAGCGCACGAAGTATCCCGATTTCGGCCTCGCCTCGATCAGCAGGCACTCTTCGAGCTGCCGATAGGCCTGCTGTACGGTGCTGATACTGACCCCGTGCTCGTCACTCAACACCCGAACGGAAGGCAGCCGCTCTCCGGGCCCATACAGCCCTTCTTTAATGCGTTGGCTAAGGATATCGGCCAATTGTTGGTAGCGAGTCATGGATATCACCTGATAAAGAGAGGGGGACCAGTACAGATGGCGCTGATTTTTACCATTCAGACTGTTTAGCACATATCTGTATGGAAATAATAGCCGGATTTTGCATCTGTAATGTTTTTCAGCCAAGCATCATGCTAAAGGCTCATCGACTGACGGGGAGCTGATTATGAGTAATGTTATTGAAAATCAAATTGATGGTGGATGCTTGTCGGCTGAGAGAGCAACTAAGAAACGGCGCACTATTTTTGTCCGTTTATGGCTAAAAGCATACAGATCGGCAATGCGTTGGAATGAGCGACGCAAAGCCACCAATACATTGGCTAGGCTGAACGGCGATCAGCTAAAGGATATCGGCCTGAGCCGGGATGATATCAAGCGAGATTACAGCCGCCCGTTTTGGCGCTGAGAAGCGCATGAGAGAGGGCATGAAAACCCTTAATTTTCATGCTGCGCCCGCTTGGGCGGCGAGATAGTGGCTGATAGCAGAATAGGTACTTTGGGTCGCATTCATAAATGTTTATACCGGTGGTTTTCCTCGTGAACAGGCCCGTTTACCAGCGAAATGCTCGGTCATATTGCGATTGCGTTGCAATTGAGGCCGGGTGAGCTTGGTATATGTTTGTCTGCATCGAGTGACTGGTCAAGCGGCAGTAGAAACACGTGAGGATGAGATGCTGACTGTGCTACATTAATTTTTTCTCAAGGACGATGACTAATAAATGATCCATAACCCTACTCCACTGCTTATATTTCTTTTTTTGGTTTATGTAGTAATACCTCTGTCAGTGATCTTGATTGTTATAGGCATATTCCGAATAAAAAGAAGGAAAGCCGGGGCTAGGCGACTGATGGGGTCCGGCGTATGTATTCTCGTATGGGCAGTGGTGTGCATTAAGTATTGGTTGTGACAAGTAGTTCAATGCAGCGCCCCCACGTGTAAGCGCTGTGAAGGTTTGTCAGCAGCCTCGTTAAGGGGAAATTCCGCAGTTGCAAATAGCCATAGGTATCGGATGCATACCGATAACTGAGATATTTTCCTCCTCAAGAATGGGGCCAAACACCTGACTGCCGAGAGGGTTGGGCCTGTTGAGGACCATCATTTGTTGAGATCACTCTCGGCGTTGTTTTAATCAGAGCCAGTTTGCTCTGGGTCAGTCGTCCAGATTGTTAATGGTCATGCTCGCATTCAGCACCAGAGGTTTGGCAATCTCTTTGCGCTGTTGCATTAACGCCAGGAAAATCAAATCCGTCAGGGTATTCTGTGCGGTTCTGGACGAAATCGAAGAGCTACGCCACTCGTTTTCATCAGAGACACTTTCCAAGACATAATCGGCTATTTTGGCTAACGGATTGTCCTTGCTGCCGGTTATGGCTATCACCGTCGCTCCCTGCGCTTTTGCCATGGAGGCGGCGATATGCATATCCTTCCTGCGGCCACTGAAAGAAATCACGATCTGGACGTCTTTGGCAGTCAATGCCTGCGCGGTGGCAATCTGGACGTGAAGGTCGGCTTCTACCAGGCTCAGGATACCGATCTTCTGTAATTTATAGCTCAGATCTTTGGCTGTAAGGCCGGAACCCCAAATGCCCACGATTTGCACGCGTTGAGCGTTATCGATGGCATTGACCACCTGTTGGAAAACGGGGAAATTGATCCTTTTTGTCGTTTCTACGATGGCGGCAGTTTTCTCATGGGCCAGTTTTTGTGCCACCACCATCAACGAGTCTTCCGATGAGATGGCGTTATGTAAGGCCTTATGCGGAGAGGACTTGAACAGGTTATTTCTGCCCAGCTCCTCACTGATGGCAATTTTCAGCGCGGGGAAGCCTTTCATGCCGATTTTCTGGCTAAACTTGACGATGGCAGACTGGCTGACCCCCAGATCTTCAGCAAAACGGGAAGAAGACAGGCTCAGGACGGCTTCCGGGTTATCAAGGATATAGTTAGCGATTTTTTGCTGGTTTTCGGCCAGGCTTGGCAACAACCAGGTGATTTCATTTAGCACTGACACCCACAGTATCTCCACTATGTGTAATAGATTATTCCAGTCGTGGCACTTCCATTCCTTTGATTTATTTATTTGAAACTGTTAATAATTAAATTCTAATTGGCGTTTTTTTCTACATATTATTCCAGCTTCACCCATGGGTGAGAATAGATTTCGCGTGACAATTATCACATTTGCCGAATAAATAATTCCTTAACATTGTCGCAAATCTTAACCCATTGGAAGCCCCTATGAAGATTAATTTAAGCCAGATGGTGACAGAAAGCCGCAACCCGGCCAGTTCGCAAATTGATACGCTGCCCACACTGGATATGCTCGCCGTGATCAACAGTGAAGACCAAAAAGTGCCGCTGGCGGTAGCTGCCACCTTGCCAGAAATTGCCAGGGTAGTGGATCTGGTGGTAGAGGCTTTTGCCTGCGGTGGCCGATTGATTTATTGCGGAGCGGGCACCTCTGGCCGGTTGGGGATCCTGGATGCCAGTGAGTGCCCACCAACGTACGGCACGCCGCGTGAGCAGGTGATCGGGTTGATCGCCGGTGGTCATGCTGCGATTTTGCAGGCGGTAGAAAATGCTGAAGATAACCCGCAAATGGGGGAACAGGATCTGCGTAATCTCGGTTTCAACGCGCGTGATGTGTTGGTCGGCATCGCGGCGAGCGGCCGCACCCCTTATGTGCTGGGGGCTATGTCTTATGCTCGTAGCGTTGGAGCGACTACTGTAGCCATCTCGTGCAATCCGAATAGCGCAATGAGCCAGGCGGCGGATATTGCCATTGAACCGGTGGTGGGGCCAGAAGTGGTGACGGGGTCATCGCGCATGAAAGCGGGAACGGCGCAGAAGTTAATCCTGAATATGATCACCACCGGGGCGATGATCCGCAGCGGCAAGGTTTACAGCAACCTGATGGTCGATGTGGAGGCCACCAACGCCAAGCTTATACAGCGCCAGGTCAATATCGTGGTTGCAGCCACCGAGTGCAGCCCTGAAGAGGCGGAAGAGGCACTTAATCAATGTCAGCGCCACTGCAAAACCGCGATTGTGATGATCCTCGGCGGCTTGTCTGCACCGGAGGCCAGCGCGATTTTGAGTAACAACAAAGGATTTATCCGTCAAGCACTGCAAGGGATACAGGCATAACCATGGCGAAAATCACCGTTCCGATGATAGAGCAAATTTTACTCTTGGTGGGTGGCAGTAAAAATATCATTATCTGCGGTAACTGCATGACCAGGCTGCGTCTGACGTTGAAAGATCGTCAGCAAATACGGCTGGATGAGTTGAAGAAGATCCCTGGCGTAATGGGGGTAGTTAACGGCGACGATCAACTGCAAATTATCCTCGGCCCTGGCAAAGCGCAAACTGCCAGCGAGATGATGAATGCGTTGTTAACGGCGCAGCCGCAGCAGGAACGGGGGAATGCCGAGCAAGCGAACTTGCAGGCCCTGGCAAGTGAAAACAAGCAGCAGATGAAAGCCAAGCAAAATAGCGCGGTGCATAATTTCCTGACTAAATTTGCCACGATTTTTACTCCACTGATCCCGGGGTTTATTGCCGCAGGGTTGTTGTTGGGGATCGCCACCCTGATGCAGCAAACGCTGATCGTGGAGGGAGTGGCACCGGCCGCATGGCTAAAAGGGCTGATCGCTTACATGAAAGTGTTCAGCATCGGTTTGTTTACTTTCCTCAGTATCCTGATCGGCTTTAACACTCAGAAGGCCTTTGGCGGCACCGGGGTTAACGGTGCGATTATCGCTTCACTGTTTGTTTTACGCTATGTACCAGAAGGGACTACCGGCTACTACGCGGGCATGAGTGACTTTTTTGGGCTGGCGATCGACCCACGCGGTAACATCATTGGGGTTCTGCTGGCCTGTATCTTGGGCGCATGGATCGAAAGGCAGGTGCGCCGGGTGATCCCCGATAATCTGGATATGATCCTGACCTCGACATTCACCTTGCTGATCACCGGGGCTATTACCTTTGTGGTGATTATGCCGGTAGGCGGTGAGTTGTTTAAGGGCATGTCGTGGCTGTTTATGCACCTGAACGGCAACCCGTTCGGTACCGCCATTCTGGCCGGGTTGTTCCTAATCGCCGTAGTGTTTGGCATTCATCAGGGCTTTGTGCCGGTTTACTTTGCCTTGATGGATGCGCAGGGTTTCAACTCGCTGTTCCCTATTCTGGCGATGGCCGGTGCAGGGCAGGTGGGGGCATCGCTGGCGCTGTTTGCTCGCTCTCCTAAGGGCTCTTTACTACGCACCCAGATTAAAGGCGCCATTTTCCCTGGCCTGCTGGGGATTGGTGAGCCGCTGATTTACGGCGTCACCTTACCGCGTTTGAAGCCATTCGTTACCGCCTGCCTGGGTGGCGCGGTTGGTGGCTTCTTTATCGGTCTGGTTGCCTGGATGGGGTTGCCGGTGGGGCTGAATACGGTGTTTGGCCCTTCGGGCCTGGTGTCGATTCCATTAATGACCTCAGCCAAGGGAATTTTTGCCGGCATGCTGGTGTATGTCGCCGGAATTTTGATCTCTTATACCGCCGGCTTTATTCTGACCTGGCTGTTTGGCAGCAAGGATGTGGATTTAAGCTGAGTTGATGCTCTTATAGCGCAATGGCCCTGCTTGCAGGGCCATTGCGACTGCTGACAAACCTCTCACCGGGCTTACAACGTAGGGCGCCGCATGTTGCGCTCTTCCTGCAAAATTAAACCTTCGAATTAAGTATGGATTAATTTTTCTGTTGCTGAGGCTGAATTTATCGCTAATAACTAGTTAGATAATCAGGATTTCATCATGAAAAATATCACGATAAATTTAGTGTAATAGGTGATTAGCACGTTATGCATTACCGAGCCAGAAAAACAAAATATAATGATAGTAGCTTTGCATCTCTCCATATTAGATGGTTTCATTTCCCCAATCAATGATACACAGCCTTTCTATTCATCTCAGTGGAGCTATTAACGGTTGTTAACCTGCCGGAGGTAAATTTTATCGCCGAGTCAAATCTTACAATAGCTTGACAGTGATTTTTTGGAAAAGGTCTTAATTATGAACGATGACGATATAAGCTACCCCTACAATTTCTCCGTTCAGAATTACGCTGAAGATGAGCGGTTTGAAGCTTGGCGGGCAGAGCATCAGCATCATAACCTCTCGGTTAATCAGCATGATATCAGTATTGCAGATGCCGATTTTCGTGGCATACATTTGGGGCCAATGATGCTGGGTAATTGGCGATTAACCTCCATCAGGAAGAATAAGAAAGCCAATTTTGCCAAGCGTATGGCAGAAAAGATCCGTAAGGACAGCCTTGATCATTACTACTTTCGTTTAAGCCTCACTGATTCATGGCGTTACAGTGGGTTAACGCATCAGGTGGAGGTAAAGGCGGCTCAATTAGCGATGGTCGACCTTAGTCAACCTTATGACATGGGGATTGCTGACGGAGAGGTCATCATGCTTATGGTCCCTCGTGATATTCTGCCACAGGATATTTCTCAATTTCATGGCTCGGTATTTAATTCAGGCTTGGGCTATTTATTTGCCGACCATTTAAAAGCGCTTTTTCGCCAAGCACCTCAACTTTCCCCGCTGGAAATTCCATTGGCTATGGAAACGACATTATCTTTTTTACAAGCCATGCTCGTCACCTCACCTGATAATCTAAGGCACGCTTCGTTGGTGATCCAAACCGCACTGTTTCAAAAAATCAGAACCTATATCGATCAGCATCTTGAATCG
Source organism: Serratia sp. (in: enterobacteria) (assembly GCF_046715635.1). Lineage (GTDB taxonomy): Bacteria > Pseudomonadota > Gammaproteobacteria > Enterobacterales > Enterobacteriaceae > Chania. The sequence continues at coordinate 3,736 of NZ_JBKJYW010000333.1, read as the reverse complement.
GCACAACTTAACGTGTTGACGATTTGCCAGCAAATGGGCATCTCAAGAAGCCATCTATACCGCGTTTTTGCAGAGGTGGGCGGGGTCGCCAATTTTATCATTTTGCGTCGGCTGGCAAAAGCTCATGCGATTCTGAGTGCTGGCAGGGCATATAAGCCGAGAATATCTGAACTGGCATTTCGCTATGGCTTTAGCAGCCCGGTCCAATTCTCGCGCGCCTATAAGCGGCGATTTGGTTACACGCCCAGTGACACCCTGGCCGCATCAGAGCAATTGGTCAGGGCATCAGTAGAAACGAGTCACGAAGGTTCAGCGTGGTTACTCCCTTACTGAACGCTTTGTTGGCAAGGTAAAAAACAGCACTACCATGGCCATAGCCGATATCAGCAATAACAGCCACATTGATGAGTGGTAGCCAAACATGAATGATGAATGAAAAATTTCAGCTGCTTGCTGCTCAGGGACGCCAAGCTTTAGTAATTCTGAAACGGCCGTTTCAGGGCTGGCAAGTAGGGTCTGAGCCATGGGTTCAGTGACCGCGTTATTGCTCGAGAGGGTATTGAGCAATTGACTGGCGGCCATTTCCTGGTGTACCAATAGGCCCGCTGATAGGCCGATAGCACCGCCAAGATTATGAATAGTCCATGATGATTCCATCGCTACAGCCCCCATATTGGCAGGGACAGCTGACAGGGCGACGACCGTTGCCGGGCCGAGGATACAGGCCCAACCTACCCCCATGCAGGCAAAGGCAAGCGCGATCTGCAATAGGCTGGAACCTTCGGAGAAAAAACCCTGAATGAGCGCAGATAAGGCAAAAAAAGCAAATCCGCTGACGAGGAAAAGTTTTGCGCCAGTTCGCTCAATCAGACGCCCAACGATAGGGGATAAAATGGCAACTACCGCGGTGGTTGGCAAAAGCATAAGCCCAACCTGTAGATCGCCCAGTCCTTTAATTAAATTCAGGTACAGCGGCATTAAGAAAAAAGCCAGACAATAGAAGAATGCCAGCGCCGCATTTGCCGTTGCTGCGCTGAGGAACAAGCGATTGGCAAGAAGGTGAAAGTCCAGAATAGGGGAATCAACGCGTTGTTCGACGTAATAGAATGAGATGAGGGCAAGCACCGATATCGTTAGAGTTCCCAGTGTTTCAAGGGAGCTCCACCCCCAGCCACTCCCCTGGGTCATGGTAAGAACGCAGCCCGAAAGCCCAACGACCAGCAGGACGGCACCTCCCCAATCGATTTTTGATCCCTCTTCTTTATTGACGGACTCGCGAACGCTAACCAAACAAATCATCAGGCTAATCAGGATTAACGGCACATTAACCAGGAAGATCCAACGCCAGCCGACAGAGGCAACGATTACCCCTCCTAAAACCGGGCCAAGAGCCAGCCCGAGTCCATTTGCACCAAATAGCAGACCAATCGCTCTTCCTCGCTGGTCCTCGGGGAAAGCATCTGCCACGATGGCACCGGTGACGGTATATAAAACCGCACAGGCAATACCTTGCAAGAAGCGAAAGGCGATTAGCCAGCTAATATCATTGGCCAGCCCTGCAGCCAGAGAAGCTATGCCAAATGCCAATGCGCCCAGATAGAGAACCCGTCGGCGGCCATAGATATCGGCCAAACGTCCCATAATGACCATGAATGAGCACAGTGCCAGTAGGAACATGTTCACCACCCACTGTAATTGTGTGACCGTGGCATGTAAGTCTACTTGTATTGCCGGCAAGGCGGTGTTAACGATAGTGAAATCAATACAACCCAGAAAACTGGCGATACTGACGCCGATTAATACCCACCATTTTCTGTTATGTTCAGAAATATAACGCATTATTCTATTTCCTATTATTTCTCACCGCCGGTGAGTGATGAATTATGCAGTGGCCCCAGATCGATCTTGGGAATTTGCCTGTCGTTATTCATATCATCCTCCAATGAATACCCTCTATTGGGTTAGGTCTACCCTTAAACACTACGGCAAACTTCGGCTGGAGGGTTAAGCTGGCTGTCCCATTGTTGGGACCTTTTGTCCCAAAAAAGGATGAATTGAGAGGGGACTCCATTGTCTGGGCCGGAGGCTTGGTGGTAAGAGCGGTTTTGCTGAAGAATAGAGAAAGAAGTGAATCCAACGATGTTTTGCCTTGCAGCAACGCTTCCAGTTCTTCTTGCGCAGGTCAGTGGTTTATCATGCGACTAGCTGTTACGGTATTGCCTTTATGGATAGCAAGGAACAGGGAATGTTTGACATTATCAGCGATTTGGTAAGTGTGGTATTCAGAATTATTTTTGGGATATTGGATGCCCTCTACGAAACTGTGAACTTCATTTATTCTTTTACCAAAGGGCGCACGCGAAGGCGGGTGTTAATCACCATAGTGGTTTTTCTGGCCGTGATCGGTGCGTTCTGCTGGTGGATAGTGCCGGGTTAAGCCAATGATGATTTAAACGGGCGCAGCATGCTGCGTCCCGATAAGGTGCCAACTATCTATCAAACCTTACTACCTTGCCCAACGTGGCCCCAGACCATCTCGCCCTTATGGAACGTGGCGGTTCTTGGGGAAATACGCGCTACCGCCTCGGCGGAGCAGGAGGCATCTACCAGCACGAAACTGGCATCGTCCTGGGCTTTCGGCCATACGCGCTCACCCTTATCATTCAGCGGCAGGACATCACCGGTGGCGAGCGCCAATGAACGTGACAGGGTTCCCTCATTCGGGCGGACGTAAAGCTGAGCGTAAAGGTTGGCTTTCTCCAGCATGTCGCCCAAACCATACGGCGACCAGTGGTCGATCACGCTGTCGGTGCCGGTCATCAAAAACACGCCTTTTTCACGCAGTTGGCTGAGCGGCATGTGCATAGTGCCAATAGGCACCGTGGTGGCAATGGTGATCTGTTGTGCTGCCATGCGGGTGGCGATCTCATCCACCTGTTGCTCATTCATCATTGCCAGCGCAAAGGCGTGGCTAATGGTCAGCTTGCCCTTTAACTGTGGCGTTTTCTCAACGGTTGCCACCATGTAATTCACCGCCGCAATGCCTGCCGGGCTGGTTTCATGCAGGTGGATGTCCACCCCTTTGTTATAATCCAGCGCGATCTGGAACATGCTATCGAGCGATTTTTCCATTGCGCCATCGACGTTGGTCGGGTCCAGACCACCGACATAATGCGCTCCTGCCTGCATTGCCTCACGCATCAGCGGCTCTGATTTCGAATACAGCAAGCCATGCTGTGGGAACGCGACAATCTCGCAGTCAAAACCAGATTTGCGACGTGCCAGCACTTCTTGCAGATTCTCCAGGTTTTTCAGCCCCGAAGTTGGCTCAACGTTGCAATGGCTACGGGCGGTGGTGGAACCGTAGGACTGAATTAGATCGATCAGCTTTTCGGCCCGCTCTTGGGTGTAAGGTTGCAGTTCCGGCAGCAGCTTCTGCTCCAGCCTGATCATATCCTTGATGGTGGTGCCCGCCGGGCGATTCAGCGAACGCCATGGGCCGCCGTAAAAGGTTTTGTCCAGATGGATGTGCATATCTCGCATGGCGGGCAGCATCAGTTTGCCGCCAGCGTCGTAAACCGGCAGCGCGCTGTCTGCATGCTGGCGGTTATCGCGCAAGGCAACGATCTTGCCCTGGTTGATCACCAGCGTTTTCAGTTCGGTGCGAGTGCTGATCGGGGTTGCTCCCTCAAACTCAAAACCCGCCTCTAGCAGCACGTTATCCAGATAATAGTGC
>NZ_JBKJYW010000332.1:0-7566 GCF_046715635.1 Serratia sp. (in: enterobacteria) | reverse complement strand
GGTTGCAGGTGCCAGCAGGTTGTGGCGCGACAGGCCAGAGCCGTCCACCACGATGCTGTTACCTAGGTCTACCCCGGCCTTCTGGCGCAGAACCTGGCGTACTGCATCTGCTCCCGCGCGCCAGGTGCCCGGTACGCCAAAGCGTTCATGGCCGATGGTGCGAAACACGGTATCGGCAATCATGTTGTCCGACTTCTTCAGCATGATTTTCAGCAGATCATGCAACGGTGCAGATTGTGTCTGGGCGATCACCGTACCCGTCATGCCCGGCTGGGTTTGGCGCTTCAAATGACCGCCAATCTGGATCCCTGATTTGACCAGCTCATCTTTCAGGATGGCACCGGCATAGCTGGCTCCATCTTGAATGGCAAATGCCAACGGCAGTGGTTCACTGCGCTGGGTTAGGCATCCGGTCAGTGTAAAGCGGTTCAATTCGCCCGGCACCACATCCAGTTCACAATATTGTGCATCTGGAGAGCCTTTCGCCAGCGTTCTTACCTGGCTGAACATATTGACCGGGTAGAATGAAGCCACGCGAATAAACGCCATCTCACCGGGGTTAGGGGCGCTGTAAAGGGAAACCGAGAAACAGTTGCGATCGACAATCGCTGCCGCTGGCGGGGCGCTGAAACATTGGGTCATATCGTTCCAGGGCCAGCCGGGCGCTTTGTCATGGCTAGCAAAGACCGAGGTATCGACCAGCACATCGCCGCTGATTTCGCGCACTCCCTGTTTTTTCAGTTCCGCCACCATATTGCGCAGATTCTGCCGCTTGAAGGTGGGATCTCCGCTGAAACGGGCGATAAGGTTGCCACGCAACACGCCATCCGTGATGTTGCCCTGACTTTCCAGTGTCGTGGTGAAGCGATAATCCGGCCCGAGCTGCAACAAAGCCGCTAGCGCGGTAAGCACCTTCTGGGTGCTGGCCGGGAGTGCCATTTGCTGTGAGTGATAGTCGATGGTTGGCGTGGTCGCGCCAATCTTCTGAACTATCAGGGCCAGGTTCGCCCCATCAGGCAAATATTGTGTGTAATCTTCAACCGGGGCCGCATGGGCATTAACAGCAAATGCGCAGGCCAATACACTGACAATTCGTGAAAAACGCATAATCTCGGGGTAACAGCTGGATAACGTGCTGTCATACTACGGTGCAACAAGGGATAAAGTAAACGATGACCCTTAAGGAACTCTAGGCTAAAATGCGTATCAAAATGCAAAATCGACGCTGACTTGGAGCAAACCTCCGAGCTCGGTTTCTTTTGTTTATCGCCTGGAGACGGAAGGCGCAACGCCTGCCGTAATTTCATACGAACACGTCAGGATGACGCTAATGCCCTATGGATGTTGAGCTGCGGTTAGCTTGCAAGACCACGGGTATATTTGAACAGGATAGATTTAGAGGTATTTAACGATGAAACAGATCCCGATGACCTTGTTTGGCGCAGAACAGCTGCGTGAAGAACTAGAATATTTGAAAGGTGTGCGTCGCCCGAAAATCATTGCCGACATCGCCACCGCACGCGAACACGGTGACCTGAAAGAAAATGCCGAGTACCATGCCGCTCGTGAACAGCAGGGTTTCTGTGAAGGGCGTATTCAGGAAATCGAGGCCAAACTGTCCAATGCGCAGGTGATCGATATCACCAAGATGCCTCAGACTGGCCGCGTGATTTTTGGCGCTACCGTCTCGGTGATGAACCTGGATAGCGAAGATCAGGTGACTTATCGCATCGTGGGGGATGATGAAGCAGACTTTAAGAAGAATCTTATCTCTGTCAACTCACCGATGGCTCGTGGCCTGATTGGCAAAGAGCAGGATGATGTTGTTGTCATCAAAACCCCCGGTGGTGATGTAGAATACGAAATTCTGAAAGTGGAATATCTTTAATTTCGCCCGAGTTGGTTAAAAGTTCAGCAGGGTTTTGTAAAGAAAGGAAAAAGGCCGCAAGCGGCCTTTTATCTGAGCCCGGCGCATGGCACCGTCTCAGCAAACAGATAGCGGATTAGCGCGGCAAAGTGATCTTGCGCTCTTTCGACGGGCGGTAAAGAATAAGCGTACTGCCGATCACCTGCACATTGCAGGCACCCGTTTCACGCACAATAGCGTCGGCGATCAGGGTTTTGGTTTCGCGATCTTCGGCAGCAATTTTTACTTTGATCAGCTCGTGATGCTCCAGAGCCTGCTCAATTTCAGCCAACACCCCTTCGGTGAGACCGTTATTACCCAGCATGACCACCGGTTTTAACGGATGTGCCAGGCCTTTCAGGTGTTGTTTTTGTTTATTATTCAGATTCATTGTCTTTTTTGCTTAAGTTGGGATTGAAAACGGTACATTCTACCGCCATCTCATGTGTATCACCAAATCGGTCTGCACCGAATTGAGTTTACGTGAGAAGCGAACCTGGCATGAGACTCTTTTTAGGATAGTTGGAATACTCGATGGCAAATAAAAAGCGTTCGGCCAGTTCAAGTCGCTGGCTCCAAGAACACTTTAGCGATAAATATGTGCTGCAGGCGCAGAAAAAAGGGCTGCGCTCGCGCGCCTGGTTTAAACTTGATGAAATACAGCAAAGTGACAAACTGTTCAAGCCAGGTATGACGGTCGTTGATTTGGGGGCTGCGCCGGGCGGTTGGTCGCAATATGTGGTCACCCAGATTGGTGGTAACGGGCGTATCATTGCCTGTGATATTTTGCCAATGGATCCCATCGTTGGCGTCGATTTCCTTCAGGGCGATTTTCGTGATGAACTGGTCCTCAAAGCACTGTTGGAACGTGTAGGTGATAGTAAGGTTCAGGTAGTCATGTCTGACATGGCCCCGAATATGAGCGGCACCCCGGCGGTCGATATCCCAAAATCGATGTATCTGGTGGAATTAGCACTGGAAATGTGTCGTGATGTTCTCGCACCAGGCGGTAGTTTCCTGGTGAAGGTGTTCCAGGGAGATGGTTTTGACGAGTACCTACGGGAAATTCGCTCCCTGTTTACGAAGGTTAAGATTCGTAAGCCAGACGCTTCTCGCGCACGTTCGCGTGAAGTGTACATTGTAGCGACAGGGCGGAAACTGTAGTACCCTAACGCTGTTTGTTAACACAGTTGTAATATGAGGTTAATCCCTTGAGTGACATGGCGAAAAACCTAATTCTCTGGCTAGTCATCGCGGTCGTGTTGATGTCGGTATTCCAGAGCTTTGGGCCCAGCGAGTCTAATGGCCGTAGGGTGGATTACACCACCTTCATGTCCGAACTGACCCAAGATCAGATCCGTGAAGCGCGCATTAATGGGCGTGAAATCAACGTTGTCCGTAAAGACAGCAACAAGTACACCACTTACATCCCGGTCAACGATCCGAAGTTACTGGATACGTTGTTAACCAAAAACGTTAAAGTTGTTGGTGAGCCACCGGAAGAGCCAAGTTTGCTGGCTTCCATCTTTATTTCCTGGTTCCCAATGTTGTTGTTGATTGGGGTCTGGATCTTCTTTATGCGGCAAATGCAGGGCGGCGGCGGCAAGGGCGCGATGTCCTTCGGCAAGAGCAAGGCCCGTATGCTGACGGAAGACCAGATTAAGACCACTTTTGCCGACGTTGCAGGCTGTGACGAAGCCAAAGAAGAAGTGAGTGAACTGGTAGACTACCTGCGCGAACCGAGCCGTTTCCAGAAGCTGGGCGGTAAGATCCCGAAAGGCGTGCTGATGGTCGGCCCTCCGGGTACCGGTAAAACCCTGCTGGCGAAAGCGATTGCTGGCGAGGCGAAAGTCCCGTTCTTCACCATTTCCGGTTCTGACTTCGTCGAAATGTTCGTCGGTGTGGGTGCATCCCGCGTGCGTGACATGTTCGAACAGGCCAAGAAAGCGGCACCGTGCATCATCTTTATCGATGAAATCGATGCCGTAGGTCGCCAACGTGGCGCAGGCCTGGGCGGTGGTCACGATGAACGTGAGCAAACGCTGAACCAGATGCTGGTTGAAATGGACGGCTTTGAAGGCAACGAAGGCATTATCGTCATCGCGGCAACTAACCGTCCTGACGTACTGGACCCGGCGTTACTGCGTCCAGGTCGTTTCGACCGCCAAGTGGTGGTTGGGCTGCCAGACGTGCGTGGCCGTGAGCAAATCCTGAAGGTACACTCGCGTCGCGTGCCGTTGGCGCCAGATGTTGATGCTTCAGTGATTGCACGAGGTACACCGGGTTTCTCCGGTGCGGACTTGGCCAACCTGGTCAACGAAGCGGCCCTGTTCGCAGCACGTGGCAACAAGCGCGTGGTGTCGATGGTGGAGTTCGAAAAAGCCAAAGACAAGATCATGATGGGTGCGGAACGTCGCTCCATGGTGATGACGGAAGCACAGAAAGAGTCGACCGCCTATCACGAAGCGGGCCACGCCATTATTGGCCGTCTGGTTCCTGAGCATGACCCGGTGCATAAAGTCACGATTATTCCTCGTGGCCGTGCGCTCGGCGTGACCTTCTTCCTGCCGGAAGGGGATGCGATCAGCGCCAGCCGTCAGAAGCTGGAAAGCCAAATCTCTACCCTGTACGGTGGCCGTCTGGCAGAAGAAATTATTTACGGGCCGGAAAAAGTCTCTACCGGTGCATCGAACGACATTAAAGTCGCTACCTCGATCGCCCGCAACATGGTGACCCAATGGGGCTTCTCTGAGAAGCTGGGGCCATTGCTGTATGCGGAAGAAGAGGGCGAGGTGTTCCTGGGCCGTTCCGTGGCCAAGGCGAAACACATGTCTGACGAAACCGCACGTATCATCGACCAGGAAGTCAAATCCCTGATTGAGCGCAACTATGTTCGCGCACGTGCGTTGCTGATGGAAAACATGGACATCCTGCATTCGATGAAAGATGCACTGATGAAATATGAAACCATCGATGCGCCTCAGATCGACGACCTGATGAACCGTAAAGATGTTCGTCCACCAGCGGGTTGGGACGACGTGGTGAAAAGCAACAACTCCGACAATGGCGGCACACCAAAAGCGCCAACGCCGGTAGATGAGCCGCGTACGCCAAACCCAGGTAACACTATGTCTGAACAGCTCGACAAGTAACATCGGCTGTAGCGTAAAATAAAACCCCGGTCAGCCGGGGTTTTTTATTGCTGGCTGAAAATTGCTGCTTCTCCTTTGGTGAGAGGGGCGGGATCCACTCCAGGCAACAGAGTAGTATTGACTCCAAGGTAGATTAATCATGCAGTTAACCGTGCGCGACCAAATCCTCGATCTCAACCATCCTCGGGTGATGGGGATCCTCAACGTTACTCCAGACTCCTTCTCTGACGGCGGGCGGCATAATTCGCTGAATGATGCCCTGCTGCATGCGCACGCGCTGATTTCGGCTGGCGCGACGATGATCGATGTGGGAGGTGAATCCACGCGCCCGGGCGCTGCCGAGGTCAGTGAAGAGGAAGAGATTGAGCGCGTCGTGCCGGTAGTCGAAGCCTTGGCGCAGCGGTTTGAAATTTTTATCTCGGTGGATACCTCAAAAGCTGGAGTGATCCGCGAATCCGCCAAAGCCGGTGCTCATCTGATCAACGACGTTCGCTCGTTGCAGGAGCCTGGTGCGTTACAGGCTGCCGCCGACAGCGGTCTGCCGGTCTGCCTTATGCATATGCAAGGCGAGCCGCGTACCATGCAACAGGCACCGCATTACGATGACCTGATAGCGGACGTTAATGCATTTTTCCAACAGCATATCGACCGCTGCATTGCTGGTGGTATAACAAAACAGAAATTGTTACTCGACCCAGGCTTCGGTTTCGGTAAGAATTTAGCGCATAATTATCAGCTTCTGGCCCGATTAGTGGAATTCCACCACTTTGGTTTGCCACTGTTGGTGGGGATGTCGCGTAAGTCGATGATTGGGCAGCTATTGAATGTTCCCCCTGAACAACGGGTTATCGGCAGCGTGGCCTGTGCGGTGATTGCCGCGATGCAGGGGGCGCAGATAGTCAGAGTGCATGATGTCAAAGAAACCGTCGAGGCGATGCGTGTCGTCGAGGCAACACTTTCAGCTAAGGGATAGTAGAAACATGAGCGAACGCAAATATTTTGGTACCGACGGTATTCGTGGCAAAGTCGGTGACAGTCCAATTACCCCAGAATTCGTCCTCAAGCTTGGCTGGGCGGCTGGCAAGGTATTGGCGCGTCACGGTTCGCGTAAGATCATCATCGGTAAAGACACCCGTATCTCAGGCTACATGCTAGAGTCGGCGCTGGAAGCCGGGCTGGCGGCGGCGGGACTATCCGCTTCGTTTACCGGCCCGATGCCAACCCCGGCGGTAGCGTATCTTACCCGAACTTTCCGTGCGGAAGCCGGGATCGTGATTTCTGCCTCACATAACCCATTTTACGATAACGGCATCAAGTTCTTTTCCATCGACGGCGCCAAACTGCCAGACGATGTGGAAGAGGCGATCGAAGCGGAAATGGAAAAACCACTGACCTGCGTCGAATCTGCCGAGCTGGGTAAAGCCAGCCGCATTGTCGATGCCGCTGGCCGCTATATCGAATTCTGTAAAGGTACCTTCCCGAGTGAACTAAGCCTGAACGGGCTGAAGATTGTGGTGGACTGCGCCAACGGTGCCACTTATCACATCGCTCCAAGTGTTTTGCGTGAGCTGGGTGCCACGGTGATCGCCATCGGTTGTGAACCGAATGGCATGAATATCAACGAAGAGTGCGGTGCTACCGATGTGCGTCAACTGCAGGCGCGGGTACTGGAAGAGCAAGCACACGTGGGTCTGGCCTTTGATGGCGATGGCGACCGCGTGATGATGGTGGATCACCTGGGTAACAAGGTCGACGGCGATCAGATCCTCTACATCATTGCCCGTGAAGGCCTGCGCCAGGGGCAACTGCGCGGCGGTGCCGTGGGTACACTGATGAGCAACATGGGCCTGGAACTGGCACTGAAACAGCTCGGTATCCCGTTTGCCCGTGCCAAAGTAGGCGACCGCTACGTACTGGAAAAACTGCAAGAGCTCGGCTGGCGCATCGGGGCGGAAAACTCCGGCCACGTGATCCTGCTGGACAAAACCACCACCGGGGACGGTATCGTCGCTGGTCTGCAAGTGTTGACGGCGATTGTGCGTAATAACATGAGCCTGCACGACCTGTGCAGCGGCATGAAGTTACTGCCACAGATCTTGGTCAACGTACGCTTTACCGGTGAGCACAACCCACTGGAGTCGGAGGCCGTGGTGAAAGTAGCCCAGCAGGTGGAAGCCGAATTGGCTGGCCGTGGCCGTGTGTTATTGCGCAAGTCAGGCACGGAGCCGTTGATCCGCGTGATGGTTGAAGGTGATGCGGATGAGCAACAGGTGAAAGACATGGCTCACCGTATCGCCGATGCGGTCAAGTTGGCAGGCTGATAAACAGACGCCCTCACCCTAACCCTCTTCCACAGGGAGGGTGGACCGATCGAGTGAGGCTGAAAATTCGGTAACGTACCTTGGATAGGGGGGCTAGTGTGTCGAATACCCTGCCTCCCTTCTTTTTACTCATCACTTTCCGAAGCAGTACAACCTCATCTAAAGACGCCGGGCAGCTCCCTCTCCC
>NZ_JBKJYW010000331.1:0-3922 GCF_046715635.1 Serratia sp. (in: enterobacteria) | reverse complement strand
GCTCACCGCCGCCGCGATCGCGGCCGAGGCCGGCGTCGACGACTTCCTGGCCGAGGCCACGCCGGAAGACAAGCTGGCGCTGATCCGCCAGTACCAGGCCGAAGGCAAGCTCGTCGCGATGACCGGCGACGGCACCAACGACGCGCCCGCGCTGGCCCAGGCCGACGTGGCGGTGGCCATGAACTCGGGCACGCAAGCGGCGAAAGAGGCCGGCAACATGGTCGATCTGGACAGCAACCCGACCAAGCTGATCGAGATCGTCGAGACCGGCAAGCAGATGCTGATGACACGCGGCTCGCTGACCACCTTCAGCATCGCCAACGACGTGGCCAAGTACTTCGCCACATCGTTGGCGATAGTGAAGGTGGTCAGTGATCCGCGCGTCATCAGCATGTGCTTGCCGATATGCACCACTTCGATCAGCTTGGTCGGGTTGGAGTCCAGATCGACCATGTTGCCCGCTTCCTTGGCCGCCTGCGTCCCCGAGTTCATGGCAACCGCCACGTCGGCCTGCGCCAGTGCAGGGGCGTCGTTGGTGCCGTCGCCGGTCATCGCGACCAGGCGTCCTTCCGCCTGATACTGACGGATCAGCGCCAGTTTGGCCTCTGGCGTGGCTTCCGACAGGAAGTCATCCACACCGGCTTCGGCTGCAATGGCGGCGGCGGTCAGGCGGTTATCCCCGGTGATCATCACCGTCTTGATGCCCATCTTGCGCAATTCGGCAAAGCGTTCTTTAATCCCGCCTTTGACGATGTCTTTCAGCGCCACCACCCCCAGCACGCGAGGCCCTTCGGCGACCACCAACGGCGTACCGCCGGTACGAGCGACGCTTTCCACCAACTCATCTACCGCACGTGGGAAGTGGCCATTGTTGGATTCGACGTGGCGGCGAATGGCGTCCACTGCCCCTTTACGGATCATCCGGTCCTGCACGTTGACGCCGCTCATACGGGTTTGCGCAGAGAAAGGCACGAAGGTGGCATTCAACGCCTGCAAATCACGTTCGCGCAGGTTGAAGCGCTGCTTGGCCAGCACCACGATACTGCGGCCTTCCGGCGTTTCATCGGCTAGCGAAGAGAGTTGGGCGGCATCGGCCAGCTCTTGCTCTTTTACCCCGGGAGCCGGCAGGAATTCGGACGCCTGACGGTTACCGAGGGTGATGGTACCGGTCTTGTCCAGCAGCAATACGTCAACGTCACCGGCGGCCTCAACGGCGCGCCCGCTGGTGGCGATCACGTTGGCACCTAGCATACGGCTCATCCCGGCGACGCCGATAGCGGACAGCAGCCCACCGATGGTGGTCGGGATCAGGCAGACCAGCAAGGCAACCAACACGGTGATCGACACTATGCTGCCGCTGCCTGCGGCTTCCACGCTGTATTGCGAGTAAGGAAACAGGGTAGCGGTCGCCAGTACGAACACGATAGTCAACGCCACCAGCAAAATGGTCAGCGCCACTTCGTTTGGGGTTTTACGGCGTTTGGCACCTTCGACCATAGCGATCATGCGATCGAGGAAGGTTTCCCCGGGGTTGACGCTGCACTGCACCACCAGCCAGTCGGACAGAATGCGCGTCCCGCCGGTCACGGAGGAGAAGTCACCACCGGATTCACGGATCACCGGTGCAGATTCACCGGTGATGGCGCTTTCATCGACCGAGGCACCGCCTTCCAGCACTTCACCATCGCAAGGAATGATGTCACCGGCTTCCACCAGCACGATATCCCCTTTACGCAGGCTCTCGGCCGAGACTTTCTCGGTGGCGCCATCACGCTTAGGCGTGGCGAGTTTCTTCGCCCAACTGGTTTTCTTGGTACCCTTCAGGCTTTCTGCCTGAGCCTTGCTGCGTCCTTCCGCAAGCGCCTCGGCGAAGTTGGCGAACAGCACGGTAAACCACAGCCACATGGCGATGCTGCCGGTAAAGGTCGCGCTACCTTCGGCGTTGCCTGAAAGCACCGCCAGCCAAATGACCGAAGTCAGGATACTGCCGAGGTACACCACGAACATCACCGGGTTACGCCACTGAACGCGTGGGTCCAGCTTTTTCACCGCATCGAGCAGCGCGGTACGCATCAGTGCCGGTTCAAACAGTGCGCGTTGTTTGCGAGTCATCTTGTTCTTCTCTCTGTTATGACTGTTAATTGGCCAACCACAGTTGTAAGTGTTCGGCTACCGGACCTAGCGCCAATGCAGGAACGAAGGTCAGGGCACCGACCAGCAGGATGGTACCGACCAGCAGGCCGATAAACAGTGGCCCGTAGGTTGGCAGCGTGCCGTTGCCCGCCGGTTGGCGTTTTTTGACACACAGCGAACCCGCAATGGCCAGCACCGGCAGGATCACCCCGAAGCGGCCAACAAACATCGCCAAGGCCAGCAGCAGGTTGTAGAACGGCGTGTTGACGCTCAGGCCAGCAAAGGCGCTACCGTTGTTGTTGGCTGCCGAAGAGAAGGCATACAGCACTTCACTGAAGCCATGCGCCCCTGGGTTGAGGATGCCAGCACGGCCGGCGTCGGTAGCAATCGCCAACGCGGTGCCCAGCAGTACCAAGGTCGGCGTCACCAGGATCGCCAGCGCGGTCATCTTCATGTCATAAACATCGATCTTCTTACCGAGATATTCCGGCGTGCGGCCAATCATCAGCCCGGCGATAAATACTGTCAGCAGCACGAACAGCAGCATGCCGTACAGGCCGGAACCGACACCGCCGAACACCACTTCGCCGATCTGCATCAGCCACATCGGCACCATGCCACCCAGCGCGGTAAAGGAGTCATGCATGGCGTTGACCGCACCGCAGGAGGCCGCAGTGGTCACCACCGAGAACATGCTGCTGGCGAGAATGCCAAAGCGGGACTCTTTACCTTCCATATTGATGTTGCTACTGCTGCCCAGCGCGCTCAGGTGCGGGTTGCCAGCCAGTTCAGCATTCATCACCACGATCACCGCAATGATAAAGATCAGCGCCATGGCCCAGATCAGCGCGTGACCCTGACGGTTTTCATCGGCGACCTGACCAAAGGAGAAGCACAGAGCGCAAGGGATCAGGAAGATCGCCAGCATCTGCACAAAGTTGGTCAATACGGTCGGGTTTTCAAACGGATGCGCCGAGTTGGCACCGAAGAAGCCGCCACCGTTGGTGCCGAGCATCTTGATTGCTTCCTGCGAGGCCACTGGCCCCATCGGTAAGGTCTGCTGTGCCCCTTCCAGCGTGGTCACATGCAGGTAAGGCAGAAAGTTCTGCAATGTCCCCTGGCTGACGAAGAACAGCGCGATCAGCAGTGACAGCGGCAACAGCACATAAAGGGTAATGCGCAGGATATCGATCCAGGCGTTACCGATGGTGGCGCTGGAACGACGTGCAAAGGCCCGGATCAGGGCAAAGGCAACGGCGATACCGGTGGCGGCAGACAGGAAGTTCTGTACCGTCAATCCGGCCATCTGGCTGAGATAGCTGAGGGTGTTTTCCCCGCTGTAGGCCTGCCAGTTGGTATTGGTGACGAAGCTGACGGCGGTATTGAACGCCAGATCCCAAGATAAACCGGGGAACCCTTGCGGGTTGAGCGGTAAAGAACCCTGTGCCATCAGCAGTGCAAACAGCAACACGATACCGAGGATATTGAACCACAGGATTGCCAGCGCGTACTGCCACCAGTTCATCTCAGCGGTGTCATTACCGCAACAACGCCAAACGGTCGCTTCCACATGGCGCAGCACCGGTAGTGGCTCTCCCTCGATCAGGCGAGCTATAAAGCTGCCCAGGGGACGAGCCAGCACCAGAAGCACCAGCACAAAGCTGGCGATCAACAAGAAGGCTGAAGCTGCCATCAGAAGTCCTCCGCATTAAACAGGGCATAAACCAGATAGCCCAACAGCAGCAGAACCAACAGCGCACCACCAATAACGCTGAAACTCACGGGACAC